>CAYUJZ010000014.1:0-26200 GCA_964445165.1 uncultured Methanosarcinales archaeon | reverse complement strand
ACCTTCTAAAATCAAATCACAGATAAAAAATACCCAAAAAACCATAAAAATAAGATACAAGCTGTTTGAAACTTGATAAATTCATATAAATAATATATTTAAAAAATTGCTTAGCAGTCATTCCCTCAGAAATAAAATCAGTAACTTTTTCTTGAACTGATAAATGCTTGCTGCTATCTGAAGGAAACATCTGATAAAGTTCGCTTCCATAATAGTTCTTATAAATATTGAAATGAGCGAAGTCAACACTAGAAGCCAGAGCAAACTCCAGTGTTTTTTGTAGCGATTCTCTGGTTTCGTATGGTGTCCCAACAAGAAAATCTGCTCTTACTTCCAACCCTGCTTTCTTTGCCATTGTGATTGCTTTTCTGTTTTGCTCCACACTTATGCCTTTCTTTAATTTTTTAAGGATATTGTCATCACCGCTCTCAATGCCAAAAAGCACCTGATAGCAGCCCGATTTTTTTAGTTTTGATAGAATGCTATAGCTAACCGTGTCTACCCTAGTTAGACAAGACCAGATAATATTCTTTTTGGCAAGATAGTCACAGACTTTATTACTAACTCTTTGTTTAAGGTAAAAGTATCGTCAAAGAACCTAAGCTCTTTTATTTTATATTCTGACCTTAGGAATTCAATCTCTTCTACAATATGCTCAAAAGGCCTGTAGGTAATTTTGCTGCCGAACACAGCCCTGTCGCAAAAGGTGCACATATACGGACAGGCTCTGGAGACCCTGATTGTTGAATAGGGATGTTTGCGAAAAGTAGCTGGTGTATGAAAATACCTGTTTATATCAATATCAGAATAATCAGGCATGGCTACATTGTCAATGGACTTTAGCCTTATTTTTTTGTTTTGAATTATTTTTCCATCTTTTCTATAGACAAGTTTTGATACGGATTCAACCTTTTTCTTCCCGTTTAGATATTCTAATAGTTAAAATAAGCCAATCTCTCCCTAGCCAACAATCCCGTAATAATAATTGAGCTCAGCTAAAAACTGAGGGTTTGTAGACAAGTGAGGGCCGCCAATAACCGAATAGAAAGACTGATGCTTTTTAAGCTTTCTAAGAAGCATTGATGCATTCCTGAGTGCAGGTGAGGAAACAGAAAACCCAATAACATCCGGTTTGAAAGACTTAACCGTTTTTATAAGCCCATTAAGGCTGGGATCAAGATAAAAATCAAAGAGACGAGCCTCATAGCCCTTAGACTTCAAGAATGCCTGAATCCACTTTAAGCCTCCTGGCGGAGAAACATTTATGAGATGCTTAAGCAATCTCTGTTTAAAGGAAGAAGCATCATAAATATAATCCAGTGATGGATTAATTAAAAGGACTTTCTTTACACCCTTGATTCTCCTTGAAGAAAAGAATGTTTAAAAAGATTTCTAGGAATAAAGCAGGCATTTTGTCCTTTCGATATGCTTGCAGCAAGAAAGCTCTTAACATTGTCAGCTTCTAAGAGATAATCCAATTAAGAATAGGCTCCTTTGAGGCTGTTCCACCTAACCCTGAATAATTCTAGTAATGTTCTAAAATAATCAAGCCAGCCTACCTTGCTCCCTTTTTCGTGCTTCCATACTACTGGAAGTTCTTTAATCCTATAGCCCTTATTCTTGGCAATGAACATAATCTCAAAATCTACACCAAACCTGTCAATATGCCTTTTAGCATAAATCTCTTTAGCAATATTGGTCTTAAACAGCTTAAATCCGCATTGAGTGTCCGAGAGGTTTATGCCTAATATAATCTTAATTATGTTAATGGATGTGCTGCTCAAGAACCTTCGGAAAAAACTGTTTTCTACTCTCTCCCTATCAAGCCATCTTGAGCCGATTATTACATCATAAGCGGTCAATAAAGAAAAGAAATTCCTTAATTCAGAAAGCGGAGTAGAAATATCAAAATCTGAGAAAAGCACATAATCAGTTTTTACCTCTTTTAGCCCAGCGTGCATAGCATAGCCAACGCCTCTGTTTGGGCTGTACTCCAATATTCTGGACTTAGAACTTAACTCCTGCTTCTCCAGCTCATCAACTAGCTTTGTCTTAGTTTTGTCAGTACACCCATCAAGCACAAATACCAGTTTAGGGAAAGCCCTCAGGTTTTTGTAAAAGTTGCCTATTCTTTTCAGGGAAGTGGTTACTCTTCGCTCTTCGTTATATAATGGGAATACTATTGTGAGTTTACCAATAAAAGATTCATAGGACTCCTTTTTTTCCATAGCTTTTAAATTTGGTATCTGGTATTAATTATTTTCGTTTATTTTAAAATAGCGAAAGAAAATAAAAACCTTTAAATAGCAACCAAAGACCTTGGTCCAGGGATGATTTCACCAGAAAAGCCCTTTCCAAACGAATACAGGTACTTTGAACTGCTGAAAGAGCACCTGAAAGGTGATTTAAATAAAATATTTGGAAGCAGCATAGTTATTCCAAGACAGCTTGAGATTCATCTTCCTGGCGATGGTAAAAAATCCTGTAATTTTAACTGTGGTTTCTGTGAAGGAAAAATTCTGTCCAAAAAGCTAAGCCCCTATGAAAACAAGGCAATCTCCCTGATAAAGGATATTAATGGCCGCATACCTTTCATAATCTTTGGAGGCATATATTCTGAGCCTCTGCTGAATCCCTTTCTTTTTGACTTAATCAGAGAAACAAAAAGAACAGGAGCGTATTTTGGCCTGCATACAAATGGCTCTTTGCTTAAAAAACAGGAAGAAAAAAATAAGCTTATTTCTAATATCCTGAATCTTTCCTGTTCAAGCAAAGATTATATATCCATAAGCATAGATGCTGGCACACCGGATTCCCACAAGAAAATAAAAGGGACAAAGTCTGAATGTTTCTCAAAAATAATAGAAGGAGTAAGTCTTCTTTCTAAAATGCGTATTGTTAGGGGCTCTCCGGCTCTAAGATTAAGCTATTTGATGTGCGAAGAAAATTCTTCAGAGAATGACATCAGGAGCATTGTCTCGCTTGCAAAACAAATTGGCGTAGATTCCTTAAGGTTTTCAATACCTTATGATGTGTTCGGAAGAGACTTAAATATGGTAAAAAAATATAAGGAAAAGGTAGAGAACCCAGAAAGCTTGCGGTACTATGAGATAATAAAGCCTTTCCTTTCTAAAGGCCAAGAAGAAAAGCCGTATATTTTTTATATGTCTCCCTATTATCAGGATGTAGACAAGATGCAATACGAGCAATGTATTTATAGCTTTTACCAGATAACGATTGGCACAGATGGTTATGTTTATCGTTGTAGCAGCACCGCATCAGAAACCTTTAAAAATAATCGTTTAGGCCTTGCTCCTGATAATTTTAATGATCTCAAAATTCTCTTAAAAAAGAACCAGGATCCTGGCTTTATTCCCTTACAGTGTTTTAATATGGGAGCTAGGTGCAATCGTATTGGACTAATGGTGAATTATGCTTGGAAACAAAATCGCAGATGAGCAGGTGACTATCATAAGTAATTACAATAATCAAAATTATCGCTTTTTCTTTTAGCAAGCAGGTTACTATTCCCAAGCCACAGAAACCTATTTAAATATAAACCCAAATCAGAATCCCATGCAAGCAAAAAACCAGGAAGAAAAGAAGGATTTTCTCAAGGACCTCATCAGCTTTATTCAGGAGCAGGGCTTCATCTGGGGCCCAAGCCCGGAAATATACGGCGGCTTCTCAGGCTTCTATACATACGCGCCATTCGGAAAGCTCCTCAAAAACAGAATTGAGGAATCAGTAAGGCGAACCTTTTTCTCAGAAGGAATGAGAGAGATTGAGTGCCCGACAATTATGCCTGACATAGTCTGGAAAGCCTCAGGCCACCTGGAAACCTTTTCAGATAGGACAATAGAATGCTCAAAGTGCCATGCAGAGTTTAACCCAAACAAGCTAATAGAAGAAGATAATGACATCTCAGCAGACTCTCTCTCAGAAGAAGAAATCCTTGCTTTTATCAAAAAAAACAGAATCTCCTGCCCATCCTGCAAAGGCGCATTAAAAGAGGAAATCAGCTCAAAAAGCCTGATGATGAAAACCAGAGTGGCAGGCTCAGACGCTTCACTCAGGCCGGAGACAGCAACCACAACCTATCTTCCCTTCCCCATGCTAAACAACCTGTTCAGGAAAAAACTCCCTTTCGGAGTGTTCCAGATAGGAAAAGCCTACAGGAACGAGATTTCCCCAAGGCAGCACCTGCTAAGGTGCAGGGAATTCACCCAGGCAGAAGGCCAGGTTTTTATAGACCCAAAAGAAAAGAACAGCTGGGAAAAATACCAGCAAATCAAGCCAGTTGAGCTTCCCTTCTGGAGCTCAGAGAGCCAGAAAAAAGGCATCCCAGTAAAGCCAGTCACAGTTGAAGAAGCAATAAAATCTAAGCTCATCTCAAGCCAGGCATACGGCTGGTGCATCTGGCTCGCATACACCCAGTTTGCAAACTTCGGCATCCCGCCAGAAAGAATCAGGCTCAGGCAGCACCACCCAGAGGAAAAGGCCTTCTACGCCCAGGACGCCTGGGACATAGAGGTAAGGCTGGATACATTTGGCTGGACAGAGCTCTGCGGAGTACATGACAGGACAGACTACGACCTGAAGCAGCACGCAAAGTTCTCATCCCAGAAGCTCGAGGCCCAGAGAGAAAACGGGGAAAAGTTCATTCCGCACATTCTGGAGATAGCTTTCGGCACAGACCGGCCAACATTCGCCCTGCTGGATATATTCTACACAAAGAAAGAAAAAGAGCAGGGAAAAACAATGTTCAAGGTTCCCTATCACATGGCTCCAGAAGATGTTTCAGTCTTCCCGCTAATGAAAAAGCCCGAGCTCACAGCACTTGCAAGAAAGCTCAAAGCCCAGCTAGAAAAGGAGTTTATAGTAGATTACGACGAGTCAGGCAGCATAGGCAAGCGCTACCTCAGAAGCGCATGTGTAGGCACACCTTATGCAATAACAATAGACTACGAATCCATTGAAAAAGGCGATGCAACAATAAGGGACAGGGACACAGAAGAGCAGGTAAGGCTTCCGCTCCAGAGCATGGCTGACACGCTCAGAATGCTCCAGGCAGGGGAAATAACTTTTTTTGGATTAAAAAAGCTTGATTAATTTTTTCAAAAGGCAAAAGATGAAAAAAAGGTCCTCGCCCCAAAAGCTTATCAGAAGGCTGGCAAAGCCCGTTGCGCTTCCGCCAAAGCACCTGTTTCTGGTTTTCCTTGTATCCATAGCAACAAGCGCCTTTATCCTTGGGAGCACAATTAGCAGCTTTTTTATTCTTGCCGGGCTGGTTCTGGCATCGTCCTTTGTGTCTGCTTTCCTCCTTCTCTCAAAGCCCGGCGTAATAGCACCCTTTAAGGAAATCTTTCTGGAAAAGGCCTGCCTGCACTCCCTTGCCCTATTAACCTCGCTGATTGTATTCTCTTTCCTGCCATACATTGTGCTTTGGGAAGAATCCATGCAAACACTGGCAGCCTTTGCTCTCTGCCTCCTTCCCGCCTTCGCAGTATTCTTTTTTTCCCATTTCCTCTATTCAGAGCTAATCCGGAAAAAAAGGCCCAGGCTCAGGCTCATTTTCTCCTCATCAGTTTTCCTTTCCCTCCTTTGCACAGCAGCAGTTTTGCTTTTAGTTTCAATCGGCATGACACTTTCACATTCAACTTCACAAAGGTCTTACATAGATATATCCGATCGTATAATCTCGGAGCTTGATAGGATGCATAAAGAGGAATACAATATGTTGCCTGACCTTCCGGTAGTTTCCGAGGTAAAAGCCTACCACGAAAGCCTGCTTCAGGCATCAGCAAACTCAAGAGAACAGGCTCTTGCCCAGGCAAGGGAGCAGAAATTCTGCTTCACAGACAAATGCTTTGAAACGATGGCAGAGCTGATTATACACCAGTCAGAGCTGCTGCAGTCATTAGGAGCAATGAACAGGACTGTGGAAGAAATGCAAAGAGAGCTCAGCCATCTTAGCTCAGGCCAGTATCTGGACAACTTTTTATCTGTTGAAGAGTACGCCAGCCATCTTGCACAGAAGCCGCTGCCCGAGCCAGCATATAGGAATAACATTAGCTCAGGCAGCACTTTCCCATTGCTTCAGAACGCATCCTCGCCCTTCCAGAAATCCCTTTCATACGCATTCAGCCGCACAGGCATGGCGAGAGAGCAGGAAAGAGCATCAGCACAAGTTGCAAAAATGCTGGTGCAGAACCCGGCTTACACAGAGCTTGCATCCCAGCTATCAGCAGGCCTGGGCATGCAGGAGCCAGCAGAAAGCAGGATAATAAGGATGAGGATACTTCTTCTAAACCTATCAGAATAGCCGTGAACAGTCACTCTTTCCTTTCAATCGCCTTTAGCACAACCACAGCATACGGCGCAACCTTGCTCAGCTCAACCTCCCTGCTGAGAAGCTCAAAGCTGCTGCTTGGCTGGTTTCTCAGCACCTTTGGGTAAGCAGTCATCCCAAACCCGGAAAACTCAAACAGGTCGCTGTTAAGCACAACCTCGTAATCCTCAGTGCCCCTCACCCCAACCTTGTAATTATACTGAACCCATGAGCTCATGTTTATCAGGATAACATACTTCGACTTCTTTCCTTTGTACTCAGCGCTTCTCTCAACAACAAGAATCTTAGACTTATCGTCAATATTCAGGAAAGCCCTGTTCTTGGCAAACAGCGGCCAGAATGCCGGGTCTTTCATCAGCTTATTCACAGCTTTTTTAAACTCCAGCGAGTTTTTGCTTACCTGAAGAAAAGCAAGCTCCCAGTGGATAGAAGAGTTATGCTCAAAAGTACCCATCTGAAGCAGGAATGTCTGCGCCAGGTCAAGCGTTCTCCCCTCGCAGCAGAAAGAGATAATTCCTTCCATAACCTTAATCTTGCCAAGCGCGTGCATATGATTGTGTGGCTGCTTCCCTGCCATCGCATCATAAGCATAAGAGCCAGTACACCTCTGCTCCATCAAACCTGCAGCAGCGTCATGGTTGTGAAAATCAGCAACAGTAGAGTTGGACTTCCCCCATTCCTTCTCTTCAGCAATATGCTTTATTTTCCAGGGAGTGATTTCTTTAGCATCCTTAAGCATAAAATCAGTATGAAAAAAATAAGTCAGCCGCGAGCTGTTGTATGCTGTCGCACCAAGAGCCCTTTTGTCCTCATCAAAAGGCGCTACCAGCATCTTCGCATTGTCCCCGTGGAAGTAATGCGCCTCAAGGTGAATCAGTGCATTGTGGTTGTACCTGTAAATCTCCTGGTGAAGCTCCCTGAGGAAAGTCCTTCCGTTTGGCCTCTCCTCCCCATCCCCGCTTGCGCCATACCTAATAATCCCGTCCACATTGTCAATCCTGAACCCGTCAATCCTGTACCTTTTCATAAAGTGCAGGCAGCTTGAGGTGAAGAATTCCCGTACCAGCGGATTGTCAAAATCAATCCTTATCGTCCCCCAGTAGGTAGGCTCCTTAAGGTAGAGAAACTCCCCATCAGCCTTCTTCCAGCTGTGGATTCCGTTGTTGTCGCAGTCCTTGCCAAATATACGGTAATCCTTGTATGGCAAATGCCCAAGCACAAAGTCACCAATCACAGCAATCCCATGCCTGTGAAACTCATCCACCATGCTGGCAAACTCATCCGGAGTCCCCCAGTTTTTCTGAACAGCAAACTGGAAAGGCACAAGGTACCTGTACTTCCAGTTCGAGCCGTCAATGCTCTGCGCAAAAGGCAGGAACTGCACTGTGTTAAAACCAAGATCCTTTATATGCTCAACAATCCCGCTGTCCCTGATAAACGCATAGAAATTCTTCTCATGCAGGTCCCTCCCGCAAATGCCCTTGCTCCTGTCAGCCCAGTGCACAATCAGCCCAGGCAAATCGCTTTGAAGTATAACCGTGCTCCTGTTAATCGTGTTCACAAAGCCCTTATTCTGCCTGTAAGCCGAAGGATCCTCAAAATCCCAGAAGACAGTGTTCCCTATATCATCAAAATAGTGCCCGGCAGGGTCCTGAAGAAACACCCCATCACACACAAGCTTATACGTATCCTTATGCTTAAGCTTATCAGTCTCGACCCAGGCAATGCCAGAGCTGTCATTCTGCAGCCTGAGCTTTTCTTTATCATTCTTTCCCCACTCATTAAACTCTCCCACAAGAAAAATCTCACTCTTAGAATCAGGTGCAATCACCGAAACCCTTACTTTTTCAGCAGAGCCTTTGCTGTTTCTGGAAACCACCTCAGCCCCGAACCTGCACTTCCAGGAAGAAATATTTCTGTCAGGCTTCTTCTTGTTAATGAAGCACTCCCATTGGTAGTCTGGCTTTTTCACAAACCTGCAAAACCAGGGTCGTTATTTAAATATTTTGATTATGCCTGCCTTTTGCTGGTTCTCACGGCCTTAAAAGCAAATTCAGTAATGTATTCATTGTTCACAGGTAAACAACATTTTTAAATAAGCACTTTTTGTTTCCTGGCTATGCACGATTCAGGTAACGAATCCCTGATAGAATTCAGGTTCCACGGGAGAGGAGGTCAGGGAGCAAAAACAGCTGCCCAAGTCCTTGCAGAGGCAGCGCTGAAAGAAGGCAGGTTCATACAGGCTTTTCCTGAGTACGGCCCGGAAAGGACAGGAGCCCCTATAAGGGCATTCGCAAGGATTAGCACAAAGGCAATACTTACATACCAGCCTATACTAAGCCCAGATTACCTGATAGTCATCGACTCAACCCTTCTTGCAAACCCCAGCGTAATCCAGGGAACAACAGAAAACACAACACTCATAATCAACTCAGACAGCCCCGAGGATGAAATCAGGAGCAGAATTCCAGAATTCCAGGGAAAGATATTTGCAGTAAACGCCTCAGAGATTGCACTTGGCAAGATAAAGATGGACAAGTCAAACATCCCTATGCTCGGAGCTCTTGCAAAAGTGTCAAAGGCAGTTTCAATAGACTCTCTAAAAGACTCAGTTTACTCGCATTTCGCACAAAAATCAGAAGAGCTCGCAGAATCAAACGTATCTGCACTGGAAGAGGCTTACAATAAGGTGAATGCATGAAAAAAAACTGGATGGAGATCCCAAAAGGAGGGCTGATAGTTGACACTAATACCTCTCTTGGCAACAAGACAGGAGACTGGAGAAGCCTTAAGCCAGAGTTCATCCCTGAGAAATGCATCCACTGCATGAAGTGCGTTTTCTACTGCCCGGAAGCCTGCATTCCAGTGACATCAGGAGAGCACCCCAAAAGGCTCGAAACCAACTTTGACTACTGCAAAGGGTGCGGCATATGCGCAAAAGCCTGCCCAAAAAACGCAATCATAATGAAAGAGGAGGAAAAGGACTGATTAAGATGCAAAAGAAGCCGCTTACAGGAGCAGGAGCATCAGCAGAAGCAATGAGGCAGGTAAACCCGGATGTGGTTGCTGCCTATCCTATCACTCCGCAGACACCCATCATGGAGGCTTTTGCGCAGTTTGTAAATGATGGAAAGGTGAGCACAGAGCTGATCAGGGTAGAGTCAGAGCACTCAGCGATGAGCGCAGTAATTGGCGCAAGCTCAGCAGGGGCAAGGGCAATGACCGCAACAAGCTCAGTAGGCCTCGCGTTAATGTTCGAAGTGGTAAACGCTGCTTCCGGAATGAGGCTCCCAATAGTGATGCCGGTAGTCAACAGGGCATTAAGCTCACCCATTAACATACACTGCGACCACTCAGACACAATGGCCTGCAGGGACGCAGGCTGGATCCAGCTTTACTCCGAGAACGCCCAGGAAGCCTATGACAACATGTTCCTTGCCCAAAGGCTCTCTGAACATCCGGAAATCCTTCTTCCCACAATGGTAATGCAGGACGGCTTCATAACCAGCCACAGCGTTGAGCCGGTTGAGGTTCTTGATGATGAAACAGCAAAAAAATTTATTGGTGAATACAATCCAGAGCATAGCCTTATCTTAAGCAAAAAGCCGGTCACCTTCGGCGCGCTTCAGCTTTTCGACTATTACTTTGAGACAAAAAGGCAGCAGGAGCTTGCAATGGATAATGTCTGGAGATTCTACTACAGCATAGCAGAGGAGCTTTCCCAGCTGACAGGAAGGCAGTACCCAATGGTAGAGCCTTACTATACAGAAGATGCAAAGGTAATCCTTGTTGCACTCAACTCAGCAGCATCCACAATTAAAGCAGTGGTAAATAAGCTCAGAAAGCAGGGAAAAAAAGCAGGCCTGCTTAAAATCCGGCTTTTCAGGCCATTCCCATACTCAGAAGTCAACCAGCACCTGAAAGGCGCAAGGCATATAGGTGTTTTTGACAGGTCGTACTCATTTGGAGCAAACTCCCCGGTTCTTTCAGAAATAAAAAATGCTCTTTTTGAAGCAGAGAGCCCTCCGAAAGTCCAGGGATACATCTTTGGGCTCGGCGGAAGAGACCTGCTTGAGTCAGACATAGAAAATGTTTTTGAAGAGCTCTTTGAAGGCAAATCCACCCAGGACAAAAAATACATCGGGCTAAGAGGATGAAATAATGATGAACCTATTTGACTTTGCAAAAAAGCCGCACAGGCTTCTTCCAGGGCACAGGAGCTGTGCAGGATGCCCGGCACCAATAGTTGCCAGGGCAATACTCGCATCAACAGATGATGAAATAGTAGTATCCAATGCAACAGGCTGCCTTGAGGTAGTCACAACAATTTATCCAGAGTCCTCCTGGAACATCCCATTCATACACAACACATTTGAAAACGCAGCAGCAACAATTTCCGGAGTGGAGACAGCTTACAGGTCGCTTAAGAAAAAAGGCGCGATAGGCCAAAACAGGAAGATAAGGTTTGTAGCCTTTGGCGGGGATGGTGGCACATATGACATCGGGCTTCAGAGCCTCTCAGCAGCGCTTGAAAGAGGCCATGCCTTCACCTATGTGTGCTACGACAACGAAGGCTATATGAACACAGGCGGCCAGCGCTCAAGCGCAACCCCTATTGGAGCCAACACGACAACAGACCCGGTCGGCAAGGTTCGGGTTGGGAAGCAGGAATCCAGGAAGGACCTGATGAAAATCGTAGCAGCGCACCACATCCCATATGCAGCCCAGGCATCACTATCAAACTGGCCAGATCTGCTCAGGAAAGCCCAGAAAGCGCTAAGCACAGAAGGGCCGAGCTTTCTTCTCATATTGTCTCCATGCGTAGCAGTTTGGAAAATCAAGCCTGACATGGCTATTGAAATTTCCAAGCTTGCAGTAGACACAGGCTTCTGGCCTCTTTATGAGATAGAAGAAGGAAAGTTCAGGCTTAACTTCGACCCGGCAAACAACAAGCTTCCAATCGCAGAGTTCCTAAAGCACCAGGGGAGGTACAAGCACCTTCTTGAGCCAAAGAACAAAAAGCTCCTTGACAGGCTTCAGCAGGAAATAGACCAAGAGCTTGAAAAGATTAAGAAGCTAAGTGAGCTGGGTGTGCCGGTTTTTTAGGGTTTTTTAGCAATTCTCTTTAAGATTTAATTAATTTTTCTTAATCACTTTTCCCTTGTTCACCTTATCCTGGAAGAAAGCAAGGTAAACAATAGGCAGGATTCCCAAGGTATTGAATATAAAAATAAATACAAACCAAGCCAACTGGTTGTTCCTTCCTGCTTTCCAGAGTCCAATCCCTTTCCACACACCTTCCCAGATCATAAGCACTGGCAATGCTACCAGCATAAAAACCGGGAGGGCTGCAATTGCTGATGTCATGGCAATCATAAAGAGTGCCCGAATATTTAAGCATTTCTAAAAGAACCAGACTTTACTTGCTGTCTTCTCTCTCTTCTGCTGTTGTCTCCTGCAGCCTCTGAATCTCCTCATGAGAAAGGAACTTCAGCTCAACATCCATCCTTTCCCTGGCTACTTCCTGGTCAAATAAGTCTCCCAGAATCACCATCTGCTCCTTGAAATCTCCTCCAAGGTAATACTTCTTGTCAAACATATTATAATTAATCATGCCCATGCTTTTCATAGGTGTAATGATTCGGTCATAGAACTGCCTTTTGTTGTATGTTATCGGCTTGTTCTGGCTTGCCCACGGAATCTTTGCCTTTGTCTTAAAGCTCAGCCCAAAATGCAGCGTGTTTGCGAAAGTAGACATCTGCTGCCTTGTCAGCATGCCCCCATTCTGCTTGAAATACTCAAACAGCAGCTTTGCGACAGCCCTCTGCTGGTTCGTGGAAAAGATAACCTCAATTATGCTCTCCGGAAGGTTAAACTTGTCAAATAATACTACCATGGGCTGGGTGAAAGTCAAATATAGTATTTAAAGATTATGTTTTTTCTATACTGTTGTATTTTTATTATCAGAAGGGAAATATTTCCGGATTCTTTTTTAAGCTGTGCACAATCGAAAAAAAGCAAAAGCTTTAAAAGCGGAGCCAGGTTTTCCCAAAGAAGAAGCAGAAAATGAGTTTTATCAAAGAGATTTACAAGAAGCAATACAAGCGCCTCATCCTGATAATGCTTACTATTGTTATACTCTCTGTTGTCCAGATAGCTTACCAGTACAGCACAACAGGCGAGTTTGTCAACAGGGGAATAACCCTGAAAGGAGGGACCACTCTTTCTGTTTTTGTTGCAGAGCAATTTGACTTGGACACCATCCAGCTGGAATTAATGGCAGAGTTTCCAGAGCACGAGTTCGAGATTAAGTCTATTAAAAGCACCCAGTACCCTTTTGCATTCATTGTGGAGAGCACCCTTGAGGTGGAAGACAGCGAAAGGCTTCTTGGTACAGTAAAGGCAATTATAGGCCCTTTGTCAGAAGAAGATTACTCGCTTGAAGTAATCGGGCCGACTTTGGGAGAAGGGTTCTTCAGGCAGGTGCTTTTTGCACTGGCATTTGCATTTGTGCTTATGGCATTGGTAGTGTGGTTCTATTTCAGGGCACCAATTCCATCGCTTGCAGTAGTCCTTTCTGCTTTTACTGATATCGTGGTTACAGTTGCAATTGTAAACCTTCTTGGAATAAGGGTTTCAAGTGCAGGGATTGCTGCTTTCCTTATGCTGATAGGCTACTCTGTTGATACAGATATCCTTCTTGCGACAAGGCTTCTTAAGAAGAAAGGTGAGGATGTTTTCACAAGGACAATGGACGCAATGAAGACAGGTCTTACAATGGCTTTCACTTCCCTCGGCGCTGTTGTTATCGGGCTTATAGTAAGCAACTCAGTGGTTATACAGCAGATAATGCAGATACTGCTGATTGGCCTCATTGTTGACTTATTCAGCACATGGATACAGAACGCCGGGATATTAAGGATGTATGCAGAGAAAAATGAAAAAAAGGGTTAAGGATATTTTCAGGAGCTGGAGAGTATGGGTATTGCTAATATTTATACTCCTGGCAATCATTGCAATAAATCCCGGAGTAAATGTTACAGGCGTTGTAATCAGGGGTGTAGAGAGAGACAGCCCTGCGAGCCTTGCCGGCATAGAAATCCCCGAAGGGGCAACATCGCCCAGGTCAAGAGAGATTATCACGCTTATCAATAATGTCCCGATAAACGATATGGATGATTATTTTAGGGAGCTCTCCAGAATAGAGCCCAACATGACGGTAGTCATAAGAACTAACAAAGCAGAGTACCAGGTTGTTGCCGGAGAAAGAAACAACCAGGCATACTTGGGTCTTAACGTTTATGATGCCCCTGAAAATAACATCCGGTTCGGGCTTGAAATAGTTGGAGGAACAAGGGCGATTCTTCAGCCATCCGGCGAGTACAACGAAAGTGATGTTGACTTTGTGGTACAGAGCCTTAAGGAAAGGCTGAATGTTTATGGGTTATCTGATGTTGTAGTGAGGCTTTCAAGGGACCTTGAAGGAAGGAACTTTATCGTAGTTGAGATTGCAGGGGCTACCAGCGATGAGATTGTCCAGCTCCTGAGCCAGCAGGGAAAATTCGAGGCAAAGATAGGGGAAGAGATTGTTTTTATAGGCGGTGAGAGGGATGTTACCTATGTATGCAGGACTCCGCAGTGCAGCTGGGTGGTTGACCCAAGAAGAGGCATCCAGAGAGTAGAAGGCGGCTATATGGCAAACTTTGGCTTTTCAATTACCTTAAGCCCGCAGGCAGCCCAGAGGTTTGCAGATACTACAAGAGACCTGAAAGTGGTCTATGAAGGCCAGGAAAGCTACCTTAACGAAACCATAGACCTTTACCTGGACGGCAATCTAATAGACTCGTTGAGAATCAGTGCAGGCCTGAGGGGAAGGGCAGAGACAAACATCCAGATATCCGGGCCAGGGTTTGGCGCAACCCAGAGAGAGGCATTGATCGACTCAGAGCAGAACATGAAGCAACTTCAGACAGTTCTCATGACAGGAAGCCTGCCGATAAAGCTTGACATAGTCAAAATAGACACGCTCTCTCCAAAGCTTGGAGAGGAGTTCATCTCAAATGCTTTGTATGTAGGCCTCTTTGCAGGGCTTGCAGTTATGGGCATAATATACATAAGATACAGAAAAAAGGCAGTTGTGCTTCCTGTAGGCATTGTCTTGCTTTCTGAAGTGCTTATACTTCTTGGGTTTGCCGCTGTTGTTGGCTGGAACCTTGACCTGGCATCTATTGCAGGAATTATCATAGCTGTGGGTACAGGGGTGGATGACCAGATAATAATCCTTGATGAGATTAAGAGGGGAACCAAGTCAACAAGGTTCATCAACTGGAAAGAGATGATTCAAAGGGCGTTCTTTATAATAATGGGCGCTTACTTTACCACACTTGCAGCAATGATTCCTCTTTTCTGGGCCGGAGTCGGAATGCTGAGAGGCTTTGCCTTTACCACTATCGTTGGCGTAAGCGTTGGCGTATTCATCACAAGGCCTGCATTTGCAAAGATAGCAGAGATACTTTTAAAGGAATACTGAGTGTTCTGGTTTTCTCTTTGTTTTTTGTCTTGAGTGGATACAAAACTTTATAATATTCCCCTCAAATAAAGCCAGCATGGATTATTACAGGAAAAGCTCAGACGATGTTTTCAAGGCGTTAAAAGCGAGAAAGCCCGGGCTTTCCTCTTCAGAAGCGGAAAAAAGGCAGGAAAAGCACGGCCTTAATGTCACTAAAGAAGAAAAGAAAGCCAGCGTAGCATCAATCTTCTTCAGCCAGTTTAACGATTTCTTTGTTTACATGCTGCTTTTTGCAGGAGTAGTAACGCTCTTTCTTGGCCACGCTGCAGACTTTTTCGCGATATTTGCGATTCTTTTCCTGATAGTAATCTTTGGCTTTATCCAGAACTACAAGGCAGAGAAAGCAATCCGGGCATTAAAGAAGCTTGCCGAGACCCGAAGCAGGGTAATGAGGGATGGCCAGGTGAAAGAAATTCCCTCAAGTGAAGTTACGATAGGCGATATCCTGCTTCTCACTGAGGGTGACAAGGTTCCTGCAGATGCAAGACTTTTCGAGTCCCATAACCTGCTTGCAGATGAGTCCTCAATTACAGGAGAGAGCCTTGCTGTGCATAAAACCACTAGGACACTATCAGCTAAAGGTAGCCTTGCTATAGGAGATATGAAGAACTGCGTTTTTGCCGGAACAAATATTGTAGAAGGAAATGGCAAGGCGATTGTATTCTCGATAGGCAAGAGTACTGAAATAGGGAAGATCGCTTCCATGATAGAAGGTATAAAAGAAGAGAAGACCCCGCTGCAAAAGCGCCTGGGAGAGCTGGCGAAAAAGCTTTCAATAGCCATACTTATAGTTGCAGCCTTTGTTTTTGTAATGAATATCCTGATAAAAGGAGACTTTTCACTAGCGGGAATAAACAATAACTTCCTGATAGCGGTCAGCCTTGCTGTTGCTGCTGTTCCCCAGGGGCTGCCAGCAGTCATTACAATTTCTATGGCATTAGGAACAAGGGCAATGGCAAAGAACAATGCCCTTATCAGAAGGCTGCCGTCCGTTGAAACCCTTGGAAGCACTTCAGTAATCTGCACAGACAAGACCGGAACCCTAACAAAAAACGAAATGACCGTTGAAAAGATTTACTTTAACAGAAATGAGATTGATGTTGCCGGAAGCGGGTTTGAGTCTAATATTGAATTTCAGGTGAAGGGGAAGAAGGCGAGCCCCCGCTCCCTTGAGCCAATTCTCAAGACAGCATTAGTCTGCAACAACAGCTTAATACAAAACAAGCTTGGCAAAATCACCTTTTCAGGGGACCCGACAGAAGCAGCGCTAAGCATAACTGCGATGAAGGCAGGAATCACAGCAAATGCAAGAAAAGTCAAGGAGTTCTCTTTTTCATCAAGAAGAAAGATGATGAGCGTTGCAGTGAAAGAAAACGGAAAGCTATTCCTTTACTCAAAAGGAGCCCCTGATGTGCTTCTTAAAAAGTCAAGGTACATCCTTGTAAACGGGAAGAAAAAGCCTCTTGACACCCAAGAAAGGAAAAGAATAGAGAAAGCGATGGATAGCTTCGCAGCAAGTGGAATGAGGGTGCTTGGGTTTGCATGCCGGGAACTCAGGAAAGGCTCGCTTGCCAACCTGGAGAACTCTCTGGTCTTTCTTGGCCTTATGGGAATGATTGACCCTTTGAGGGAAGAAGTAGCCCAGTCAATCAGGGACTGTAGGAGCGCAGGAATCGAAGTTAAGATGATAACAGGCGACTACCCGCTAACTGCAAAAGCCATAGGCAAAAAAATAGGAATGAAAGGAAAAGTGATAACAGGTGCAGAGCTGGAGCTCCTGAACGAAAAAGGGCTGCAGAAAGCAGTCTCAAAATACGATATATTTGCCAGGGTAAACCCTGAGCATAAGCTTAGGATAGTTGCAGCCCTCCAGAAAAACAGGCATGTTGTTGCAATGACAGGCGACGGCGTAAATGACTCGCCCGCACTTAAGAAAGCAGACATAGGCATCAGCATGGGGATAAACGGCACTGAAGTAGCAAAAGAAGCCTCTGACATGATTCTTTTGGATAACTCTTTTAAAAGCATTGCCAAAGCAGTTTTCGAGGGAAGGAGAATTTTTAACAACATAAAGAAGTTTGTCCTTTTTATGCTCTCCACAAACCTCTCAGAAGTGCTTGTAATTTTGATCCCGACAATTATGGGGTATGGAATTCTTCCCCTGGCAGCCATACAGATACTCTGGATAAACCTGATTACAGATGGGCCTCCCTCATTGGCGCTTGGCGTAGACCCTGCCTCAAGAAACATAATGAAGGAAAAGCCAAGGAAAAACAGCAACTTCATAGATACAGCGTTCATCATGAACATAATCATCGTTGCATCAATCATTACAGCTGCAACCCTTGCAATTTTCTTTATTAATGCGCCATCACAGCCGCTGGAAAAGACACAGACGATGGTATTCCTCTCCCTAATCAGCTTTGAGATACTTAGGCTTTACCATATCAGGAAGAAAGAAAGCCTGGGCTTCTTCTCAAACAGGTGGCTTATACTTGCAGTTGCAGCATCCATAATCCTGACTTTTATAGCAATATACAGCCCGTTGAATGTGTTCCTCAGGCTGGTTCCGCTTACCCTGGTTGAGCTGGGCTATGTAATGCTTACCCTTGGCGCAGGCCTGATAGCAATTGTGGTCTTTGACTTCTTAGCAATCCTTATTAAGAAAAGCCGGACAGAAAGAGCAGCATAAAAAGCGCCAGGGGTGGGATTTGAACCCACACAGCCAAAGGCCAGCTGGTTTCGAGCCAGCCGCACTACCGGGTTATGCGACCCTGGCAACCTGTTGGTGAAGATAAGCAAAAAGAATAAAAAGCTTTTCATTAACACTTATGCCTGAAATGGATTGCAAAAAAACCGAAAACCAAAAGCATTGCACATGCACATACACATCATGCAGCCTGAGGGGAATCTGTTGCGAGTGTATAGAAAGCCACAGGGAGAGAGGAGAAGTCCCAGGATGCCTGTTCCCGCCAGAGTATGAAAAAACATATGACAGGAGCATAAGCAACTTTATCAGGGCCTGGCAGGATAAGTAAGAAGCCTTATTAAGTTAATTCAGGCTATTTCTGGCAACTTCAGGAGTGTCACCTTTAGAAAATAATAAAAACAATAATGCTGTTCACTTTTCATAGTGAGGTGCTTGCCATGGTTGATGTAAGTTTGGTTGAGATTTTAAACAAAGAAAAGCTTTTTTCAATTTTCGATAAAGATAAAGTCTTTAATGAAGACACCTTAAAGACACTGCTTTCCGGATCGGCAATCTCTTTTCTGGTAAGCGACGTTTCAAGAGCAACCACACATGAGATCTGCAGGGGTGATTCCTATACCCAGCAGTCAATGAGATATGTGAAAATGCAGGAAGGCTCTTATATTGTTCCAGATGGCCTTAGCCCTGCAGCAGAAAAAGAGTTCAGGGATACAATGGACGGGCTTCTTAAAATTTATTCTAAAATGACTGAAAGAAAGCCGGGCTTTGAAAACAAAAAAGGCAGGCCTAAGCCGGATTGGTTTAATTTTGCCCCGCCTGAAGATGCCAGGTATCTCTTGGCTCTTGCAACATCGTCTAACATTTTTGTTACAATGCCTGCTTCCGGCCTTGCTGATTTCTTCGGCTCACTCAGCAGAGGAACCGAGTCGGAGCAGATTCTAGAAGGGCTTGCCCCTAATCTTCCGCACAGCCTAGCAAAGATATGTGAAGAAAGGATTGGTGCAGAAGGTCACAAAGCAGTTCATGAGGAGTTTAAGCAGGAACTTTCTGAAGGACTCAGTCAGACACAGGTCAGCGTCCAGCCAGGCAGCCTTGTCCGTGCAGGAATTGGTGCATATACCTCGACCTCAGCATCTCCTGCATCAGTTCTCAATTTAGAGGATAAAAAAGAAAAGCTCACGAGCCTTGCCCTTAAAGTCAAAGGCTACGGCCATGAGTCAATACTTGAGCACGCACTGCTTCAGTTTTCCACTGGCATGAGCCTGGTAACCTTTCACCAGTTCCAGCGCCACAGGCTGCAAAAGATAATCAGGGAGGATTTTAACAGCGTTCCAATAGGCAGAGAGGTAGTAATTCCCCCGAATATTTATCACAGTCAGGAAGCGAGAGAGCTTTCCCACAAGGCAGAGGAAATGAGCAGCCGGCTTCAGCAGGTTCTTTCTGAAGAAAAACCTGAATTGAGAAGGTATGCTTTGCTTAACGGAACAAAAATCGGCGTAATCTCAACGCTGAACGCAAGGACTCTTTACCACATAGCCAATGAAAGGCTGTGTAACAATGCCCAATGGGAAATCCGAAATTTTTTCGAGGAAATAGCTTTGGAAGCGAGGAAACAGGAACCTGAGCTTTACTCTGGCCTTGCGCCAAAATGTGTACTTCTGGAAGGATGCCCTGAAGGGCTTTTATCCTGCGGAAAGTATCCTGAAATGAAAGAAAAGTATAAATAATGCTGTTTTCTTTTCCTTCTTTTCTTGCCTTTCTTTCTCAGAAACCCTGCAAAACAACAATATTTAAAAAGAAAGAAGGTCAAGAGTAAATTATGAAACTCTCAAACAAGGCCCAGGGCACAAAGGTTTCAATGCTGGTTGTTATAATCTTAGGGCTTTTTCTGCTCTATCTTTTGTTTTTGCCGTCAGATGCAAGAGATAAGCTGCTCTTTAACGAGACATCCGAAAAGGACCCAAGAAATGATGAAAAGCCGGAAGCAAGCAGGCTCCTGCTTTCAAGAACCCCAGGAGAGATAGCAAGCCTTCAGCAGGAATCAGTGGACCATCCCCTGCCAACAATTTTCCTTACAGCGCAAAGGGAAGCAAAGCAGCTGCTCTTTTTCCCGGCATTGGCTTTTGAGAGGACTTTTTCATCATCAACCCAGTTTCCGCTGGCGTTCCTTGTGCCAGAGTCAGACAGGATAGAAAGCCCTTACCTAAGCTTCACAGCAGACAAGTGCAAGGGAATAGTTACAATGAAATTAAACAACCACATTGTCTTTTCAGACAGGGTTTCCTCCGGGACAATCGACCCTATACCTATCAATCCTGACCATTTCCTAGGCTCAAATGTGCTTTCCTTTGAGCTCAGCAGGCCATTCATTTTCACAAAAAATTACTGCAGGCTTACAAACGTAAGGGTAGTTGCAAACACTATTAAAGAAGACAGGCTTGCAGCAAGCAGCTCCTTTATGATAGGAAAGAATGAGTATGATTACTTCGAGTCAGCCAGGCTGATTTTTGTTCCTTCCTGCTCACAGGCAAGCATAGGAAGAATGAGAATAAAGGTTAACAACATAGTAATCTACGAAGGCATACCTTCCTGCGAAGCGCTCAACTCAATTGAAATCAGCAAGTCAATGGTGAGGCAGGGAGACAATAAGATAGACTTTGAGCTTTCCTCGGGCACAGCCAGGATTGAAAACATGAAGATAGCCACAAGGCTTTCCAGCCCCACAAACCCGCTCTATTACTTCCAGGTAAGCGATGAGCAGATGGAGCTTCTTAGGACAAAAAAGGCAGTGCTTAAGTTCGAGTTCCCTGATGACCTGAGCGAAAGAAGGCTCGTAGCGAACCTCAACGGCCATAGGATAGACATAAACACAAGGGAAAGGGAATATACTTATGTAGTTACCCAGATGCTTAGGAGTGAAAACAACTACCTGGAAATTATCCCAAGGACAGAAAGGGTAAACATATTCAGGATCACAGTAGAGATAGAGTAGCCCTTTCTTTTTATAATATTTTAATCTTGTTTTGAACAAGTTGGAAGGGTTTTTGAAGGCAGGACAAAATGGTAGCAGAGATAGCTGCTGGAGCAGCAGGGGCAGTGGCAGGCGGAAGCAAGCTGGCTAAGTTTGGGAAGGCGCTTTGGACAGCCGGAAAAAAAGTCCCAAAGGCAGGGTTGGCTGCGGCAGGCGTAGCAGGAGTAGCTCTTGGTGCAGGAGCTTATGGCGGGGCAAAGGTCACTAAAGGAATTGTCGGGTTTTTTCGCTCATTCTTTCCCTTTAATTCATATGACTGGTTTTTTTTAACAGCCCTGTTTATGCATGTGATATTTGATGGGCTTATGTTTGGCTTTAATTATACCAACCCTGATCTTTTCTGGGTGCATTTCTGGTTTGCCTGCATCTGGCTTATGGTATTCACTCTTGAAAGAGCTGAGGGTGTGGCTGTGTTGCCTTCTTTTTTGGGAAACATTCTGATTCTTGGCTCAGTGTGGATGGTTGATGCTGTGGTTCTTCCGTGGCTGAGAGGAACAATGGGAAACCCTAACCTGATTTTATTTAACAGAATCTTATTTCCCGTCTGGCCTTGGTTTGCCTTTGCTTATGCGTTCTCAAGAAGAAAACAGGAAGGTATTTCAAGCCCGTTTATTAAGAGAATGTTAGTAGTTGGAATTGTAGTGGTATTTGTGCTGTTTGCAGGTGACTTGAGAGCAGCAATGTCTGGGCTGCCGCCTGTTGGAGGCGAT
This sequence comes from uncultured Methanosarcinales archaeon, assembly GCA_964445165.1. Lineage (GTDB taxonomy): Archaea > Nanobdellota > Nanobdellia > Woesearchaeales > JASKKU01 > DSBS01. The sequence continues at coordinate 4,828 of CAYUJZ010000014.1, read as the reverse complement.
ATATACTCTCAAGGAGACCAGGCGAGGTTTCTCGAATATGCTAAGAATGGCTGGAATAAGCTTTCATCTTCAGCTTCATCAAGTTATGAGGCAATCAAGTATTTTTTAACTCTTCAGTTCATTGCGGATGAGATAGAAAAGTTTAAGCCAGAGTATGGAACTTATCAGCCAGGCGGCGATGCAACAATAGGGGTATCAGTCGGGCAAATAAGGATAGTCCCTCCAAGGATTGAGCCAGGAGGCATTTCAACCCTTTTCCTGAACTTAGATTTCAAGACCTTCGCTGAGCGCACTGATAACAAAGGCAAGGTTACTTCTTGGGAGCGCCTAAATGAGGTAATTGGGAGTGAGCTGAATTCCTTTAGGGTAAGGGTTTTTGGAAGCACAACGGTTGGCACAGGCAAAGAGGTGCTGGTTTTAGATGAGGAAGGCATGAAGTGTACTGAAGCTACGCTTGCAAGCTTGCTCAGGGGGGAAGAGATTAGGTGCAGGCCTGACCTGGACACTATCCTTGCACAGAACAACGACAGGGATTCAAAAATAAGAATCACAGCAAATTATGATTTTGCCACAGTAGCAACCAAGACTTTCTTTTTTATGGATGAAAGCCTAAGGCGCTACGATTCGTCAAAAGGCAGGTTTGAAGATGCTTACCCTTTATATTTTAACAACCAAAGGCCGCTTCAGGCGCAAAATACTGGCGGGCCTGTGAGAATAGGGATTAATGCAGATGGCCAAATGGTAAGCAATCCCCTCTGGGTGTCAGAAGACAGGCAGTACCTTTTCATTATAAATGTCCAGAATGCTGGCCAGGGAAGCATTAACTCGATTGAGAGGATTTATGTATATGCTCCGCAGGGAATGCAGTTTGGGGATGATGTTTTCACTCCTGGCTTTCTGAGTGAGTCAGAGTGCATTAGAAAGTTCTTCGGCGATGCTAAGCCTTTATCAGGGCACAACTGTCTTGTTATGGATGTAAAAAAGGTGCAGATATACGGTGACTTTAGTAGTTCAATGAGGAACAATGTTGTTATTGCGCTGCCTTTTGCGCTTACAGATGAAGTGCTCTCGGGAGGCGTAGGCAAGTCAGATGTCTTTGTAAGGGTAGACTACAACTACAATATGACCTCGGGCGAGGTTAGCTTTTACAGGGCAAAAGGCTTGCAGCTTACAGAATAAAGAATTGCTAGCTTTCACTTACTTATTCAGCCTATTGTTTGAGTTGTTGAATATGTTCTGGATTGAGACATCATACTGCTTTTCTTCTTCTTTATCTTTGGGCTTTTCTTTCTTGTCTTTCTGAAGCTTTTCCTGCTTTTCCTTTACCTGCTCTTTCTGGGCTTCTTGCTTTTGCTCAGCAGGCGCACTCCTCTGCTTCTCCACTTCAGCAAGCTTTTTGCTGAGCAGGTCCATGTTTGTGTCGAAGTAGCTCTTGAGGTTGTCAAAGAGCGCCATCATCTTCGCAAACTCGTTCTGAAGCCTCTCAATCCTTTTCTCAATGCTCTCTAGCTTTCTCATGTCAAAGCCGGAAGCCGCAGGCTCTTCATGCTTTTTAGGCTGCCCTTTTTGCTTTTCTTCAACTTGCTCCGGCTTTTTCTCAGAATAAGGCTCGAATATGCCAGAGTCATCCCCTGACTTCTTAACCATGCCGTCCCTTTCAATAATCCTGTATGCATCCTCAATGTCAGTAGCAATGCCTTTAGAGACAAGCTCCCTTGCAAGCTTTCCCTTCTCCTTAATCCTGTCTATATCTATCATTTTGCCTTCCTTCCTCCATACCTGTAAGCTTAAGAGTTTATAATATTTTTGCTCATGGCTCAATGCCCTTGACTGAGTGGAAAAGCGGCTCCTTGTCAAACCTGTACAGGTCAAAATACTTCTTTGCAGTTTCTATTAAGTCAAGAGTTTTTTTCTTTAGCTCTTTCTTGTGGTGCTCAACCCTTGGCTTCATCCACCTTCTTGTGAATAGCCTGTAAAAAACCCGCGAAAAAAAGTTTTTCTGAAGCCCGCTTAAGTCCACACCGAGCCTTGACTTGAACTCGGTAATAACCTCGCCATTATCAAGCTTGAGCTTCTTCCCATCAATCACGACCTCCTGCTTGCTCATTGCTATGATATGCACGTTTAAGTCCATTTCATACCATATCTGCTTGCTTTCGGTCTTCTTTTTTGTTCTCCACCAGAACCAGATTTCCCTCACGCTGCTCCTGTCTTCCCAGTAGTATGATTCTAGGTACTCATCTGTCTTGCCATCAGGGCCAAGGCAGAAAAACTCATTTTCCATCAGCCACTCGTGAAGAAGCTCATAGTACTTTGTGCAGTCAAAAGGTAATTTCTTGTGCCTAAGCTCATAGCTGTACACTTCAAAAGTCTTGGCTTCCCCTGGCATAAACATTTCCTGGCTTTATTGATTTAAAAAGCTTTGGTTTTTCAGGGAAAATTATTTAAGTTAATCCCAAGCTGGCAGGCAGATGAAGGTTTCAGTGGTTATCCCGGCAAAAAACGAGGAGAAATACCTTCCAAGGCTTCTAAAATGCATAAAATCACAGACCCAGCCCCCTGTTGAAATAATTGTTGCAGATGCAGGCTCGAGTGATAGCACAAAGGATATAGCAAGAAAAGCCGGCTGCAGGGTAATCCGGGGAGGCCTGCCGGCAAAGGGAAGAAATGCAGGCTACAAGGCAGCAAAAGGCGATATGATTTTTTTTTTCGACAGCGATGTCTGCTTTGAAAAGCACTTCTTTGAGCAGGCCTGCTCCAAAATCAGAAAAACAGGAGCAGATGCAGGCACAGCCTACAACAAGCCAGTGTATATGAAAGGGGAAAAAGGCTTCAAGAATCCCTTCATCAGGCTCTCAGACAGGCTTTCTTATATCTTTCATAACCTTGCCCTTTCATTTTTCTGCTTAGCAAGATTCCCCATTGCAACAGGAACATTCATCTTTGCAAAAAAAAGCCTCCTGGAAAAGGCAGGAGGCTTTAATGAAACGTTAGTGGTCTTTGAGGATTCAGAATTTGCGCTCAGGGCATCAGGGAAAGGCAGGTTTAAGGCCTTTTGCAGCCCTAAAGTGCTTGTCTCGACAAGGCGGTTTGATAGCAAGGGCAGGCTTTTTTTTCCTCTTTATATGGGCATCAGGGGAAGCATAGGCAGGCTACTCCTTGGGGAAAAAAGAACAGGCAAGTATTTTTAGCTTCTCTTCACCAAAAGATTTAAAAAACAACCAGAAATCCTACAGAGGAAGCCTCGCTGGTGTAGTCCGGCCAATCATTTCGCCCTCTCGAGGCGAAGACACGGGTTCGAATCCCGTGCGAGGCAATTTTTTATGTTTCTGGGCAGGACGAGGTTGCAGACATCTTCTGGCAGACACTTAAGCTTGCATCTTACCTGAGCATAAACCTTGAAAAGGCATTCATAACCAAGCTGGAAAAGAACAAGGAACAAGCCTAACCATTAGGCATAAGCAAGCGAAGGGCTGGTTTTTCAGATATTTGGAACAGATATGGTTGGGCAAAGCTCTTTGTTTTCGCTGGAAAGGGCAATTTTAATGATTATTATGCTTTCGCCCCGGCTTTGCATGCCTTCAGCCCAGTAAGCATATTCTTAACAGCATCTTTTCTTTCTCCGGTTATCTCCCTGATAAGCAGGGAAGCATTCATTATCTGAATACCCCTAAACTCCTTTTTGCTGTTATAGTCCAGGATAATGTTCCCAAGCTCAACACTCCCTTTTGATTTAGAGCTGGGATTATACAAGAATCAATCGTCATTCTCCTCATCATAGCTGTATCTAAACCTTTGCATTTTTCCCAAATTTCTCAAATATGTGCTGTAGTCTCTTAATGGCAGGTGTTATATATTTCTTTTCAAATTTAAAAAACAAAAGAAAAAAACAAGCTCACCCGGCAATGCAGGCATCAACCCATGCCCTGAGCGCATCCATGTCCAGGTTCTGGCTCATGTCAGCAAATGCCCCTGGCTTGATATCGCTTGTCTTTGGGCATATAAACTGCGGAACTCCGGTTCCCATGTAGTCTCTAAAGCATTCAACCATTACTGCTTCTTCAGGGTTCCCGGCATTCACAGACTCTATCAGGTACCCCTCTTCAACAAGCTGCTCAACACCAGGCTTCATCAGTTTGCACCATGGGCAACCATCAGAATAGTAGAATATCACTGTCTCAGGAGTAAGCCCCAGCTCAACAGCGCATTCCGCAAAAAGGTCTGGGTTGCAAATCAGGGTATCAGCACAGTCAGGGTCTTCGCAGTCAACCAACCCGTTGCCAGTGTCATCAATGCCATTGTCGCATATCTCCCTGGTAGGGTTGAAGCCAGCCCCAATCATCAGGCTGAAGTAGTCTCCTGCATCCACAAGGAACTGCCCAACATCATCAAACCCGTCAGAGTCCAGGACGCTGTCATCAAAAAGGATGGCAGGCAGCATCTCTATTCCTGTATCCTCATAAAGCGCTTTGCCCTCATCAGTCATGTAGTCAACGTAGCTGACATTCAGCACAGGAAAGACCTCCCTTAAGTGGGAAACCAGCATCGAGATATCACAGTCGTCCCCGCACCTTTCATCATTAAATGCAATCATGTTAACCTCTTTAGGCTCAGGCAAAGATTCACATGCCTCGTGCTCAAGCCCATAGGTGGTGCATAACGCCTTAATCATTCCGTCAGCAGTCATCTGCCCACCATACCTCTCTTCATTCACGAAGATTGTTGGAGAGCCGGTCACGCCCAGGCTTTGTGTAATATCGAAATTTTCCTTTACTATTTCAAGCCCGCGCTCTCCCTGGCATCTCTTTATTGCCTCAACATCCAGCCC
>CAYUJZ010000013.1:0-31049 GCA_964445165.1 uncultured Methanosarcinales archaeon | reverse complement strand
TGGAAGATAAAGCAGCTGAACAAAATGCCTATCGTGGAGACAAGAATCGCCACAAGCAAAGACGGCAGGTTTGTGATTCATAAGACCATGATCACAGACATAAAGCCAAGGGAATACTACGATAAGGTTATGGAAAGCATTCAGGTGTAAGCTTTTTAGTTTTTTCTTTTTTCTTTCTTTTAATGATTGCTTATCAGAAAAAGCCTACTTTTATGGCTTCAAATAGCCCGGCAAAAACCTGGTATCCGTCAAATGGGGGGATTGGTATCATATTGAAGAAGAACAGGAAGAGGTTAAGCCTTGCTGAAAAAACCAAGATGAGCCTTGTTTTTCGCGTTTCAACTTTTTCAGAGTAATACTTGCACACGAAGTAAAGCAGGAGGTTTGCAAGTGGCCCTGCGAATGCAATAATAGACAGCTGAAGCGGTGAGAGCTGGCCAAGAATCCTTACAAAACCAGGGACTATCACAAGAAAGGGTGCGCCAACAAGCTTGAGGATAACGCCCAGTGAAAGGCCGAATGTGGAAATCTCAAAGGTAGCGTAAGCACCGAATGCCATTGCCACGAACTTGTGCATGAGCTCATGCAGGACAACACCCGGTGCAGCTATCAATGTTCCTATTTTAATGGATTCCCAGTCAAAAAGCGAGCTTTTCTGGTAGTTCTCAGGCAGGTATGTTTCTTTCCTGGGGAAGTAAGCGCCGAATATCCCTGAGAATATCCAGCCTAATACAAAGCTCATTATAGCAAGCTTTATTATTTCACCAAAGGTTATTAGCATATGCTCCAGAATTGGCGGATAATTTATAAAACTTATTAAAATGTGTTATTGGTTTTACCTGAAAAAAACAGAAAACAAAAAATATTTTAATGAGAAAGTAAAAATAAAAATCAGGTCTAAATGCAGATCGAGAAAAGCAGGTTTATAGGGGCTGTTGCTTTCAGGAAGAATCCTGATGGGAAGGTTTCTTTTGCTCTTGAGTATAATGATGATGAAAAGGCTTATAATTTTCCAAGGATTAGGCTGGACTCTCAGGAAAAGCCGCTTAAGGAGCTTAATAGCTGGGTTGGCGAGGTTTTTGGAAATTATTCTCTGGTCTGGGGATACAAAGACTTTGTTGAGCTGTTTATCTATGAAAATGTTCGTGAGGAGACAACGCTTTTTCTGTTTGATGTTTCTGGTTCTGATAACACAGAAAGAGCGAGGGAAAACAATATTGAGTTCTTTGATTATGCCAAAGCGTGCCACCTGCTGCTGTTAAAGGAGCAGAAGGATGTGCTGGAAAGGGCTTTAAGCAGGATAAAAGCGGGATAAAAAAGGTTTGATAAAACGCTAAATTTATAAACAAACCAAATTACCAAAAAGACAGAGGTGTTTTAGATGGAAGCTTCAAGGCCATTAGATGCATTGAATAACGCAAAGGGAAAGCGAGTTATAGTAGAGCTGAAGAACAACAAGCAGTATGTTGGCGTACTAAAGTCATTTGACATACATATTAATGTAGTTCTGGAAGAGGCAGAGGAAAGGGTAGGAGGAGAAGTTACGAGAAAGCTTGGCATCCTGTTCCTTAGGGGAGACACAATTACAATTATCTCGCCTGCATAAGCAGCCTATCTTTAAGCCAGTGATAGAAAATGAAAGGCACATATTCTAAGGGAAGGCAAAACAAGAAGGCAAGCCATATCATCTGCAGAAGGTGCGGGAGAAGGTCTTACCACAGGTCAAAGAAGTTCTGCTCCAGCTGCGGCTACGGCAAGAGCAAGAGAATCAGGAGCTACGCCTGGCAGAAGTTCTGATTGATTACTATTATTTATTCTCTTTATTTCTGTTATTCCTTTTATCATAAAGCCCCTTTCTGTTATTAAGCCTTAGCCTGAATAAGTCAAGCGTCATGGAAACTGTGTCTTTTATTATATGGACTTTGCTTCCGCTACAGATTTTCCAGTTGACAGGCACTTCCTTTATTCTGTAGCCATGCTTTTTTGCAACAAAAAGCAATTCGAAGTCAAAAGAAAACCTTTCAAATGTTTGGTATGAGAAGAGTTCTTTTGCAACATCCGTTTTGAACAGCTTAAACCCGCATTGGGTATCGTAAAACCCTCTCATAACTATAAGCTTAACGAGAAAAGCAAAGAAATGCCCTTTAAATGCCTGAAAAAGGCTTCTTTCTACCCTTGATTTTCTTGTGTTTCTTGAGCCGATGACAATGTCATACGCTTCTGAATATTTTAGCAGCTTACGTAATTCCTCGATGGGTGCAGAAAGGTCGGCGTCTGTAAAAAGAACCAAAGGATACCTCGCTGACTCGATGCCCCTTTTTACTGAATAGCCTTTTCCCCTGTTGGGCTCGTTTCTTAGAACCTTGATATTTTTGTATGAAAGCGACTTCACGATACTGCCAGTGCTGTCTGATGAGCAGTCATCCACTACAATTATTTCAAACTCGTCCAGCTCACTCGTACAGTACGACTCTATCTTCTCAATAGTACTTCTGATTCTTTTTTCTTCATTATAGGCAGGGATTACTATGGATGCCTTCATTAAGCAGGGTTTTTCTCTTAAAGAATAAAAAGATTTCTCTTTTTCTCAAAACATCGCGTATATGAAAGGGGAAACTGGTGCAGAATTGCCAATCACAATCATAAAGCCAATAATAAGCATAAGGATCAGGATGGGTGTAAGCCACCATCTCTTTCTTGTTTTCATGAAATCTATGAACTCAAAAAATATGCTTTTGTTTTTTGGCATTTTCTCAAAAGAGTATAGATTCCTTTTAAATTTTTCTAAAAAGGCTATTAATCTTTTGCTAAAGCCTCGCTGTCCCAGATATCCTTTTGGTTGTCTTCTCTTTTTATAAGGAACCTGTCCATGACTAAGTAATCAATGCATGTGCCCATCATGCACTTATAGGCATCGTGCGGTGTGCATACAATGGGCTCTCCTCTTATGTTGAAAGATGTGTTAATAAGGATAGGCATTCCTGATAATCTGCCAAACTCTTTTATTAAGTCATAATATAAAGGGTTCTGTTCTCTTTCTATTGTCTGCAGCCTTCCTGAGCCATCAACATGGACAACTGAAGGAATCTTTTTATGCCACTTATTCAGGATGGGATATACTAAAAGCATGAAATCTGCTGGGCCAGGAATGGTTTTATCGCACTCAAAGAACTTCTTAGCATCATCCTTGCAAACCACTGGGGCAAATGGCCTGAAGGCTTCCCTGTGCTTTACTTTTTGGTTAAGTATTTCCTTCATGTCAGGATTACAAGGATTTGAGAATATGCTTCTTGCGCCCAGTGCCCTTGGCCCCCATTCCATCCTTCCCTGAAACCACCCAACAACATTGTTCTTTAGCAGTAGCTTAGCTGTTTCCGAAATAAGCCCTTTTTCACTTTTCAGCTCACGATAGCATATGCCTCTTTTGTCAAGAAATGCCTTTATTTCTTTTTCAGAAAAGCCTGGGCCAAGAAAAGGGTTGTCCAATACAAAACTCTTTCGGGATTTTGTGAGCCGGTGATGCGCAAAGATTGCGGCTCCAATGCTTGTGCCACCATCGCCTGGATCAGGCTGGGACCAGAAGCTTTTGAAGCGGGTTTTGCTTAATATCTTGCCATTAGCCAAGCTGTTTAGCGCACATCCTCCTGATATTACTAGGTTTTCCATCTTGGTTTCTTTCTGAACGTGATTTAATATCTTAAACAGGATATCTTTGTAGAGCATCTGGACTGCAGCTGCTATGTCTTTATGCCTTTTAGCAATAGGCTCATCTGGGCTCCTTGGCTTAGAGTCAAGCAAAGCGCAAAGCCTATCTGAAGGCATCTTATCTGCATAGTGGAACTTGAAATAGCTCATATCAAAGCAGAAGCTTCCATCAGCCTTAATGTAAATAACTTTCTTCAGCTTTTGATAATACGAGTTTGAATCCCTGTTATTGTCCCCATACGCGCTAAGCCCCATTACTTTATACTCAGAGTTGTTTACGCTGAAGCCAAGATAGGCAGTAATTGCAGAGTAAAGAAGGCCTAATGATGAAGGAAATACTATCTCCTTGAGCAGTTTTATGCTTGTCGACTTTCCAATGCCGTATGCTGTAGTTGTCCATTCTCCGACTCCGTCTAGCGTAACTATAGCAGCCTGTTTATATGGGCTGATTAGAAAGGATGATGCATGGGCAAGATGGTGAGGGATGAAAACAATTTCTCCTTTGAACTTTACTTTCTTCTTTATTGTATTGACTACTCTTAGCTTTTCGCCCATCCAGGAGGGCATTGATGACAGAAATGTCTTTAGGCTTTTTGGGAAGCCATCAAGGTGCTGGAATAGCACTCTCTCAAACTTAATAAGGGGCTTTTCATAGAAAGCGACAATGTCAAGGTCGCTGCCCGAAGTATTATTGTTGTCCAGGCAAAACCTTATTGCATTAATAGGGAATCCGCAGTCATGCTTTTTTCTTGTGAATCTTTCTTCCTGTGCTGCTGCCACTACTTTTCCATCTACTAAGAGTGCGGCGGATGCATCATGGAAGTAACAGCTTATTCCAAGTATTTTCATGTTTCTCACTTAAAATTGCTTGTAAAGCCGGCTTGTTGATTCATAATCTTTTTGATCCAGGCTCTTCCAGTACGTTTTTTCTTTTCCCGGCTTTTTTTTAAGAAAAGACTTTCCAAAAAGCTTTGCAATTAAGGATGTGGGAGCAATTCCAAGTAAATATACTATCAGCAGCAAAAAAGAGTTAACGAGGGTTGATATGCAAAGCCCAAAGCTTAGTGATCCTTCTTTAAAGCCAATAACAAGATTTTTTGCCTTGCTCATCCCAGGCACCTCCTAAGCAATGCCCCAAATGCAACAAGTGCAGCAAGCGCGGTTATAAGATAGAAAAATCCGGAGGCCGATGATACTTTTCCAAGAAAAAAGATTACAAGAGAGAAGATTGTGCAGAAAACAGAGAATGAAAAAAGAAAACCAAGCGCAAAACCTAAATTCTTGAAGGCTCTGGCGTTCTCGTTGTCTTGCCGCATTATCCTCCTTACTTAAAATAAGTTATATAAAAACCTTTAGGATTTTCTGTCAAATAACTGAAAATTTTTCTATTATCCTTAACTTACCCATATAAAGAATTCTTGGCTTTTATTTATAAACATGGCAATCACTGATTTTATGCAGAGCGGGCTTCCGCTTGTAGCTGGGATTTCCTTGGGAACCCTGACCGGCTTGATTCCTGGTCTTCACATCAATACTGTCAATCAGGTGTTTACGAGGCTGGGGGGCTTTAACAGCCTTTCTATTCTGCTTGTAATCCTGTCTATGTCTTTGACTCATACCTTTCTTGATGCTATTCCCTCCATATTTCTGGGAATGCCTGAAGGGGGCTCAGTTATTCTTCTGCCTGGGCATAAGATGCTTAAGGAAGGAAAGGGGAAGGAGGCAGTGAGGCTTACACTTTACGGCTCTTTCTTTTCTGTGCTTATGATTTGTGCTTCCATGCCTGTGCTGATTGTTGTTGTATTTTATTTCTTTCAGCTTGCAAGGAAGTTCACCTTCTGGATTCTGCTGTTTTTTGCTGCCTCAAATGTTGTCTTTGCAAAGAAAAGGCTGCTTACTTTGCTTGTCCTTTTGTCATCGGGCATTCTTGGGGTTTCTGCGTTTAACTATGAGGACTCGCTTTTTCCTATGCTGTCCGGGCTTTTCGGGGTTAGCTCGCTTCTTCTTTCCCTTAACCAGAAGTCCAAGATCCCGCCGCAGGTTGAAAGTGGAGAGGATATTAACCCTGCAAAGATGGCTAAAATCAATTTTTTTTCAGTACTGTCTGGAACATTTACAGGAACGCTGCCGGGGGTAAGCACTGCGCAGTCATCATCAATAGCGCTGATGTTCTTAAGAAAGAAAGAGCTTAAGGATTATCTGGTACTTACTGGAGGAATAGACACTGTTAATTTTGTTATTTCTATCTTTGTGCTCTACTTATTCGACAGGGCGAGAAACGGCTCGATTATTGCAATAAAGGAAATTGTTAATCCATTCATGGGAATTAACCTTGTGCTTTTCCTGGTTATCTGCTCGCTTCTGGTTGCCTCTGCTGCGTATTTTATTGGAAACTTTCTTTCGGATGTGTTTGCAAGGGTGCTTGGAAACCTTAATTACAGGGTTATATCACTCGGCATTATTAGCGTAGTTTGCGTGCTGGTTGTGCTGATGAACGGGCTTCAGGGGCTTGTTATTCTGGCTTCATCTACTTTGCTTGGAATGTTTACGGTAATGGCAAATGTGCAGAGAAGGACGATGATGGGCTGTATTATGCTGCCTGTAATGAGGTTTCTTTACTAAACAGCTCAAAGAAATCAATAATTGCCTGATTACTCTACATAGCCGGCAATCTTGCCGCTTTTGTTGTAGGGGATTTCCAGGCCCGGGTCTCCCATGGTGTACTGGATGGAAAAAGTTCCCCTGAACCTTGACCCCTGGCTTAATGGGCTGCTGCAATCAATTTCGTAAAGCTCGCTTCTCATGCTGAGCAGGTTTTCACCTGTTTCGAGTGTTCCGCAGCCCTGAATTGTTATGTTAATGCTTTTCATGTCCAGTGCCTGGTCGTTTCTCAGTACCAGGAAGATCTCGTTTTGCTTGATGCTGTGCTGCTCGCAGCTTATTCCGGATGGCAGGGTGCAGGTTCCGGGAAAAAGCGCAACAAAGTCAAAAACCCCAAAATAAACAAGTGCTGAAAGGGCGATGGCAATTATAAGTATGGCCCAGCCATAAGTCATGAGAAATTCCATTGCTGCCTGGGATTTTTTCATTGCAAGCCTCTATTTAGCCTTTTGGGTATAAAAACCTTTTGATAAATGTTGGCATTATTGGCTTTTTACAAGCTCGAAAGCCTCTTCCGGCGATGCGTCATCGAAGATAATCTTTTTTAGTGCAAGTGAGATTTCCACCGGCCTGTCGCTCTGCCAGACATTCCTGCCAACTGCTATGCCTTTTCCGCCGGCATCCATGAACATCCTTACGTCCCTGAAGAAATCAAGAATTCCCCGCTTCTCTCCGCCTGCCATAACTAAGCTTGTCTTTCCGGCACACCTGTTGATCCACTTAAAGCCTTCTAAGTCTCCGTTGAACTTGATTTTTGCTACATCTGCCCCGAGCTCCAGTGCAACCCTGGCGGCGTATGCAAGGGTATCTGTATCAAGCTCGTTCTCAATTGCCTCTCCCCTGGGATAAACCCAGGCAACTACAGGTATGTCCCACGCTCTTGCTTCTTCCACTATCTTTGAGAATTCGTTAAATATATCGGTTTCATGAAGGCTTCCTACATAGATTGTGTAGCCTACTGCAACTGCGCCGGCTTTAACCGCTCTTTTTACTGAGCAGTTTAGGGGGGAGCATGGGTCGCCTTTGAGCAGGTTTGTTTTTCCGTTAAGCTTTAAAAGGAGCCTTAAGTCTTCTTTGTATGGCGCATAATACTTCTCAGCAATTCCTATCTGGGTTGCGATGGCATTATAGCCGCCTTTTACTCCTATTTTAAAGACAAAATCAGGGTCAACGCTCTGCATGTTAAAGCCGGAAGGGCCGTGCTCTATGCCTTGGTCATAAGCCAATATCATAGTCTTTTCGTTTCTGAAGAGCCTTTTCATGGGTTTTCACCTTTTTTTATTTTGAGAGATTCTTTTCCTTTTCACTAACAAGGAGCAGGGTTTTCATTACAGTATCGGGATTCAGCGACATGGTGTCTATGCCCTGCTCAACAAGGAACTCTGCAAAATCCGGGAAGTCTGAAGGCGCCTGGCCGCAGATGCCAATGTATTTTCCCCTGGCCTTTGCTGCCTTAATCACCTGGCTTATAAGCTTTTTGACTGCCTGGTTCCTTTCATCATAGATTGATGAAACAATTTCGGAGTCTCTGTCAAGGCCTAGGGTTAGCTGGGTCAGGTCGTTGCTTCCTATGCTGAACCCATCAAAAACATCGAGGAATTCTTCAGCGAGGATAACATTTGAAGGTATCTCACACATGGCATACACCTCTAATCCCTGGTCATGCTGAATTAGCCCGTTTTTCCTCATTTCTTCGATAACGAGTTTTCCTTCCTCTACTGTCCTGCAGAACGGTACCATTACCATTACGTTTGACAGCCCGAGGTCTTTCCTGACTTTGACCAGAGCCTGGCACTCCAGGCCGAATGCCTCTTTGTACTTAGCGTTGTAGTACCTTGATGCTCCTCTCCACCCTATCATAGGATTTTCTTCTTTTGGCTCGAAGAGGTGACCTCCGATCAGGTTTGCATACTCGTTTGACTTGAAGTCAGAAAGCCTTACTATAACCTTATTTGGGTGGAATGCAGCTGCTATTGTTGCTATTCCTGAAGCGAGCTTATCAACGAAGAACTGCTTTTTGTCTGGGTAGCCTTCGGTTATTTCAGCTATTCGGGTTTTAAGCGCCTCATCATTAAGCGAATCAAAGTGTATTAATGCAAGCGGGTGCACATTTATGTAAGAGTTTATTATGAATTCTTCTCTTGCAAGCCCTACGCCTTTGACAGGCAGGGTGGAGTATGAGAATGCCTGCTCGGGATTGCCGAGGTTAAGCATTATCTTGGTTCTTGTCTCCGGGATGTGTTTCAGGCTGATTTCGTTTTTTTCAAAATCTAACCTGCCTTCATAAACATAGCCGTTCTCTCCCTGGGAGCAGTCAACTGTAATGTCAACACCCTGCTTTAGAGCTTTGGTTGCGTTGGTTGTGCCAACTATGCACGGGATGCCGAGCTCTCTTGCAATGATTGCTGCGTGGCAGGTCCTACCTCCCTTATTTGTGATTATTGCAGAGGCTATCTTCATTATTGGCTCCCAATCCGGGTCTGTCATCTCTGTTACAAGCACCTCTCCCTTTTGAAAAGATGAAATGTTTTTAACGTCTGAAATCACATTTGCCTGGCCTATGGCTATCTTTGAGCCTATGCTCATGCCTTTGGCGAGCACTTTGCCCTGCCCTTTCAGCTTGTATTCCTCAATCTTGTCTTTTGCCCTTATTGAGTGGACTGTCTCTGGCCTGGCCTGGACTATGAAGAGTTCGTTTGTCACACCGTCTTTTGCCCATTCTATATCCATAGGGGTTAGCTTGCCTCTTTTCCCTGAGTAATGGTCTTCTATTGCGAGCGACCATCTTGCCAGTGTAAGCACCTCTTCATCTGAGAGGCAGAACTGGTTCCTCTGTGCAATGTCAACAGGGACATTCTTTACTCTTTTGCTGTCGCTAGAGTAAATCATCTTAAGCTCTTTTGTGCCCAGCTTTTTTGAGATTATGCTTCTGTAGCCCTGGCGAAGTGTTGGCTTGAACACATAGTATTCATCCGGGTTTACCCTGCCTTGGACTATGTTTTCCCCGAGGCCATAAATCCCTGTTAAAAACACTACTTTATCAAAGCCGCTCTCAGTATCAAGGGTAAATATTACTCCGGATGTTGCCAGGTCTGACCTGACCATCTTCTGGATTGATACAGACAGGGCTATGGAAAAATGGTCAAAATTCTTGTCTACCCTGTATGAGATTGCCCTGTTTGTGAAAAGCGATGCGAAGCATTTCTTTACTGACTCAAGTATCATTGTGTTGCCTTTTATATTAAGATAGGTTTCCTGCTGGCCTGCAAAGGACGCATCTGGAAGGTCTTCTGCTGTTGCTGAGCTTCTTACAGCTACATCTGTGTTCTCTCCATACTGCTTGCAGAGGTTCTGGTATGCTTCAACTATCGGAATCTTAAGCTCTTCCGGGATTTCTGCATCAAGGATTATGTGCCTGACTTTCTCGCCTCTTGCTGCAAGGTCATTAACATCAGAAGTGTTGAGCCCGTCCAAGGCTTCGCGGATTCTGTCAATAAGATTGTTTTTCTCGATAAAGTAGCGGTACGCTGCTGCGGTTACTGCAAAGCCGTTTGGGATATTAACGCCCAGGGGGCTTAGGTGCTGGTACATTTCCCCCAGCGATGCGTTCTTTCCGCCTACAAGCGGCACGTCTTCAATTCCCGTCTGGTCAAACCAAAGAATAAATGTATTCTGCTTATTCATATTATCAGCCTCTTCAGTTGGATTCCAAGCTGCCCTTATAAAAACTTTATTCATTATTTGAAAATTGCAAAAATAAATTCTGCGCGGAAAATACATAAGATTTATAAAGTAGTAAAAAAAACAAAATGTATAACATTTCCTACTTTTTGGAAATGCCTGTTTTATTTTCAGAAAAGGCGAAAGCGAAGATTGAAAAAAATGAATAACCCACTAATAAAATTTTACGGCTCAGCAAAGGTAGGCTCTAAAGGGCAGATTGTGATTCCTGTAGACTTGAGGCATGATTTTGGCATTGAGCCGGGTGAGACACTTATTTTCATAGGGAAAGCTCAGCAGCATGGCTTTGGCGTGATGAAGTCTGAGGCATTCTTCAACCTGAAGAAAGAGCTAAAACAGATGGAGCAAACTTTTTTAGAGCCTAAAGCTAACCGAAGAAAAGCCAGTAAAAGCAAAGCGGGAAGGCCTAGTTCGAAAACGAAACCAAAGAGAAAACAGAAAAAGGGCTGATTTTAATGACAAAGGAGTGGTTCAAGCAGAGGATTAATATGATACTTATATGGGTTCCAATTTCGATTGAAGGCTGGGCTCTTTATGGCTTGCTGGCTGCCTCGATTGCTTTTCTTGGCAATTTTTTTAGCATCTTTTCAGCTGGTGCCAAGGGAACTTTTGCTTTTCCTGTTCTGCTCTGGAATAGTCCTGTTGCTTTTTTCCCTCATAACTGACATTAAGACAGAGAACCCTATATTATTAAAGAGGCCGGAATAAGAATGGCTGTTAAAGAAAAGAAAAATAAAGGTGCGGAAAATCGTTTAAAAAGCTCAAGCAGAGCAAAGGGCGCTAGTGAAAAAAGCGAGTCCTCTTCAAAAAAAGATGATGCAGGCAAAAGGGCTGTCATTGAGCTTAAGGATCTGTGCAAGTTCTACAAGATGGGAAAGGCTGAAGTTAGAGCGCTGAATGGAATTAACCTTGAGATTATTGAGGGTGAGATGGTTGCTATTGTCGGCCCTTCTGGCTCTGGGAAAAGCACACTTATGAATATGGTTGGGTGCCTGGATATTCCTACCTGCGGCTCTGTTTACCTGTATGGAAAGGATATCTCAAAAATGGCGGAGTCAGACCTTGCAACCCTTAGGGGGAAAACAATTGGCTTCATATTCCAGAAGTTTAACCTTGTGCCTTACCTGAATGCCCTTGAGAACGTTGTGCTTCCTATGGTTTTTCAGGGCGCACCTCTGCCTGAGAGAAACAGAAGAGGAAAGGAACTCCTGGAAGTAGTTAAGCTAAGTGACAGAAAAACGCATAAGCCCAGCGAGCTTTCAGGAGGGCAGCAGCAAAGGGTTTCCATAGGCAGGGCTCTTGCGAACGATCCAAAGGTCATCCTGGCTGATGAGCCTACCGGGAACCTTGACAGCGAGACAGGAAAAAGCATTATGAGCTTTATGAGAGAGCTGAACCAAAAGTTTGGGAAGACGATTATTATAGTAACCCATGATGAGAGGGTTGCAAAAGCCTGTGACAGGACCGTTTACATCCAAGATGGGAAGATTGTGGATAAAATTCATGCGCTTTAGTATACTGAGAATTTACATATATTATGAACATATATTATAATATTCAGGTAAAAAGGTGAAAAAATGAAAAACTGGAAAATGTTTTTAATGATTGTTGGAATAATGCTTAGCTCTCTTGCCGGTCTTGCTATGGCTGGGGAAAGCTATAAGGTAACGCAGCTTTACTATGAGCCTGCGCCTGCTGAGCCTGGAAAAGAGGTTACTGTGTGGTTTAAGATTGACAATACAGCAACAACTGAGGTTAACAACCTTATGGTTGAGTTTGTTGATGAATTCCCTTTCTCCCTGGTTGAGGAGGATAAGAGAAGCTTTGAGATTGAAAGGCTTCCCACAAGGAAATATGTGCTTGTGAGCTACAGGGTCCTGGTTGACAGGATGGCTGCTGAAGGGATAAACCATATGAAGCTTAGGGTTACTTACGGAATGCTTCCTCCCTCAACAGAAAGGTTTGAGATAATGGTGAAGCCTCAGAAGCCAACAATTTCTGTGGACTCAATCCTGGCTTCTCCGGAGATAGTTAGCCCAGGCATGGAGTTTGGTCTTAAGATCGATGTATCCAACTCTGAAGAATTTGCTTTAAAGAACCTCAGGACAACGCTGGACTTTACAAACATGCCTTTCTCGCCAATCAGGTCTTCAAACTACAAGTCGTTTCCTTTGATTGCTTCTGGTGAGAGGAAGAGTGTTGGCTTTCAGCTTATTGCGAGCCCGGATGCCGAGCCTGGTGTGTACAGCATTCCCCTGGTAATTGAGTACCAGGATAACCTGAACAATAATTATGTGGAGAACCATGTTGTTGGCTTTGTTGTTGAGGATATCTTTGAGAGAAATATTCTTGCAATACCTGCTGATGAGTTCAGGCTTTCTAAGGGTGTTCCCGGGAAGGTAAGCCTGCAGTTTGTTAATAGGGGGCTTAGCAGGATTAAGTCTATGGAAGTAAGAATTCTGCCGTCTGATGACTACCGCGTATCCGGAAAGGACATTGAGTACCTCGGGATTATTGAGTATGATGACTATGACCTGGCTGAGTTTACCATTGTCCCTGAGAGAACTGGTGAGATTAGTGTGAGGTTTGAGTATGAATACTTTGACTACTTCAATAACAAGATAACCGAAACAAGGGATGTTATGGTTAATGTTTCGGAGCATATTGAGAGCAGGAGCATTATGCCGCTGGTTGTTGTTGTTTTGCTTGTTGCTGGCGTGGTTGCCTGGGTTCTGTACAGGCGATGGAAGAAAAAGAATGAGTGAGCAGCAGGGGCTTAAGCTTAGGGTCTTAGGGTGATAACTTAAAATGGAAGTCCTGCTCCTTGCTGCAAAGCACCTGAGGCGGCTTAGCTTCAGGTCATGGGTAACAATAATCGGGATTGTTATTAGCATCACTGCTATTGTTGCCCTGACTTCTCTTGGGGAAGGGCTCAGGACTGCTATAACTGGCCAGTTTGAGCAGCTTGGGGCAAACAGGATTATTGTCAGTCCTGTCAGCCCTGGGAGGTTTTTTGCGGGACCGCTTGGCGCGGAGTTTAGCACAATATCGCTTGGAGAGCGGGACCTTGATGAGATCAGAAGAGTGGCCGGGGTTGAGATGGCTACAGGCACTATGACAAAGCCCGGCACAATTGAGTTTGCTGGCAGGGAAATCAATACCATGGTTGCTGGTGCAGAAATTGACAGGGATACAATCAGGCTTACCATGCAGAATGACGACATTAAGCCAGAAAAAGGAAGGTTTCTTCGGGAAGGCGACCAGAGGTCTGTTTATATCGGAAGCAGGGTTGCTTACGATATGTTTGAAAAGGAGATCAGGCTAGGCGACAAGCTGGTTATTGAGTCGAGGCGGTTTAATGTTGTTGGAGTACAGGAGAAGTCCAGTGTTCCTTTTAATGACAGGATGATAAAGATTCCAATCGATGACTTTAAAGACATTTTCGAGATTAAGGACGCTGAATACAATATGATTATTGTTTCTGTTGCTGAAGGGTACGATATTGACCTTGTTGTGGACAGGATTACGAGGGCGCTCCGGAGGAGCAGGCGGGTTAAGGAAGGCGATGAGGACTTTGAGGTTCAGACTACACAGCAGATAATAAGCAGCTATGAGACTTTGCTTACTGTTGTGCAGATGGTTGTGGTTGGGATTGTGAGCATCTCTCTTGTTGTTGGAGGAATCGGGATTTCGAATACTATGTTTACTTCTGTTCTTGAGAGAACGAGGGAGATTGGTGTTATGAAATCTGTGGGGGCGAGGAATGGGCATATAATGACTCTGTTCCTGATGGAGTCTGGGTTTCTTGGGCTTGTTGGGGGATTAATCGGGCTGGCTGTTGGGGCTTTGCTTGCTTTCTCTGTTGAGTTTACTGCTGGATTGGCTGGCTTTGGAATGATTAAGGTCAGCATTAGTGCTGGCCTGATCTTGTTTGCCCTGGCTTTTTCGTTTGGGGTTGGGGTTTTGTCAGGGGTTATTCCTGCGCTGAGGGCTGCGAGGCTGAACCCTGCTGAAACTTTGAGGTATGAGTGAAATGCTGCTTGACTATCTTAAAATCTCTTTCAGAAACATGGCTCGGAGGAAGACTCGCACTTTTCTTACTTTGCTTGGCATCCTGATAGCTATTGGGTCGCTTGTTGCGCTTGTTTCGCTGAGCAATGGGCTGATGTATTCTGTTGAAGATGTATTTGAGCAAATGGGCAGGGATAAGATTATGGTGACGCCTACGCTGGCGGGCTCTGTTCCTGGTGAGCAGATTAGCAGCTATGAGCATGATGCAATTAAGCGTGTGCCTGGCGTTATTGATGCTGCAGCTATGACTTTTAAAATCGAGCTTGCTGAATTCAGCGGGGAAACTGCTTTTGTTTATGTGAGCGGGGTGAGCACAGACAGCTCAATGAAGGTTCTGGAAGACATGCAGATCTTTGTGGTTGAAGATGGAAGGAACCTGATAAGCCAGGACAGATTCAGGGCTGTGGTCGGGTGCGGGTATGCGCAGGGCAGGGTTTTTTCCAGAGAGGTTAAGGTGCGAGACACGATAACTGTTGGGGGGTATAAGTTTAAGGTTGCCGGGATTCTGGAATGCACTGGGAGCGAGCAGGAAGACACAACTATTATGATTCCCCTTGATGTCTCTAAGGAAGTGCTTAATGTGGATAAGTACTTTAGTGTTGTTGCCCAGGCGTCTCCTGCTTTTGAGATTGATGAGGTTGCTAATGAGATTGAAAAAAGGATAAGGGATATCAGGGGGCAGAAGGAAGGCGATGAGGATTTTAGTGTCCAAACTTCTGAGCAGCTGCTTGAGACATTCAATCAGATGATTGGGATGATTTCTGTGCTTCTGGTTGCGCTTTCACTTGTTTCGATTATTGTTGCTGGTGTTGTGATTGTGAACACCTTTTACACGAATGTGCTTGAAAGAAGGAGAGAGATTGGGGTGATGAAGTCAATCGGGGCGAAGAATTCCAATATTGCTGCGCTTTTCCTGACTGAGGCATTGCTTATCTCTATTATTGGCGGGCTGCTTGGGCTTGGGTTTGGGTTTGGCGTGAGCAAGATTGTTCAGGTTGTTGCGAACTCTTACCTTGGGTCTGATATCCTTGTTGTGAGGCTTGACTTGTATTTATTCAGCTTTGCTATGCTGTTTTCAATTGGGCTGGGGATGTTTGCTTCGCTGTATCCTGCTATCAAGGCTGCAAAGATGCACCCTGTTGATGCGATGAGGGAATAAGCAGGCGCTAATAAGTAAGCAAATAATTGCAAATAATTAATTGTGGTTCTTTTCATGAACAGGGTGCTCGTGCTTCTGCTCTTTTCTTTTCTTTAAGTATTGGAGTTGCTTCTGCTTTTCCTGCTGGAACTTTGCGTGGCTGAACCTGTACTTGCCAATAATGGTTGAGGCGTGATGGCCACCGAGGAAGTGGGGCATAAGGACATAGTCTGCGCCGGTGCCGTAAAGCTGGAGGGCTTCGTCTATCTGGAGAGAGACTACTATTATTATGGCTTTTTTGCTTGTCTCCCTGATGTGCTTTATCAGCAGGGTGTTTGTCTCAAAGTCTGGGACTGTGGAGATGACCATCTTTGCCTTTCTGAAATTGAGGTCGTTGAGGAGCTCGAGGTCGTTTGCGTCTCCGTACCTGCATTGAACGCCTTCTTTTGTGAGCTTGTTGATTGTGTCCGGGTTGTAATCCACAACAAGGTGCTTTTTTTTTATGCCTTTCAGAGACTCGAGCAGGTCGTAGCCGATCCTATTATAGCCGAAGAGTATTGCTTCGTAGCCTTCGGAGGATTCAAGCTTTTGCTCATCTATTTTTTTGCCTTTGTACTCAAAGATTCCGAGGTATTTTGAGATCCTGTTGTATATTTTGTCTGAGTAGAGTATCATGTAGGTGGAGCCGGTTATGGTTATCAGGCCTACAACTGTGACAACAGAAAGGATGTGCGTTGGGATGTGTCCTACCCTCACTCCGAGGGCTATAAGAATTAGTGAGAACTCGCTTATCTGGGCTACTGTGAGCCCCGCCTTGAAGCTGGTCCTTTTTGTGTATCTCAGGAATTTCATAAGGAGCATTACTATTATTGGGTTTCCTATCAGGATGAATGCTGAGAAAATAATGATCTGTGGGATGTAGGGGGTTATGTCTGAGAATATCATCTGGGAGCCGAGGACTATAAAGAAAAGCACAAGGAAGAAATCCCTGAGGGGCTTCATTTTTGAGTTGATTTCAAACCTGTATGGTGATGCTGCGAGGGTGATTCCGGCAAGCAGGGCGCCTATTTCTATGGAAAAGCCGAAGACGCTGAATACTGTTGCCAGGGCGAGGCACCAGCAGAGCGAAAACAGAAGTAGGAATTCCTGTGACTTTGCAATTCTTTTTGTGAATGCGGGCAGGAGGAACAGGCTGAAGTAGAACACTACAGCAAGCAGGGCGATTACTTTTAGGATTGAGGTGATTATAAGGGTGAATATGTCCCCTCCCCCGGAAAGCGAGGAAATTATCATAAGGGCAAAGACTGCGATTATGTCCTGAACTAAGAGGAACCCTATAGAAATCTTTCCGTAGAGTGTTTCCAGGTCTCCTTTATCAGAGATCAGTTTCATGATGATGATTGTGCTGCTGAATGTGAGCGCTACTGCGATGTAAATGGAAGCAATTGGGGAGAAGCCCATTGCAAGCGCTATGAGAAAGCCGCCCAACGAGGTAAAGATTACCTGGCCTACTCCAGTGATTACTGCAACCTTGCCTACATCCTTGATGACTTTTGGGTTGAGGTTCAACCCAACCATAAAAAGAAGGATTGCAACGCCTATGTCCGCGAAGGTTTCTATAACGCCTTCTGATACGGATATGGTGAACAGGCCTGAGCCGATTACTATTCCTGCGAATATGTAGCCGATAATAAGGGGCTGCTTGAGAAGGCGGGCGAATGCTGCTACTAGGGTTGCGATTACAATAATCAGGCTTAGCTCATAAAAGATATTTTCAAACAATTTTTCACCCAGAAACCTTTCCGGAGCATTAGGGTTTTTAAGCTTTTCGATGGGTGGGTGTGGGATTATGTTTCCAGGACTTGTGTATGGGAAGCGAGCTTAATTAGGATTTAGATATTTGAGCCATTCTTATTGTGTTTTAACTTTTTTTTGTCAGTAAAGTGTATTTCTTTGGCATTTTTTGAATTGACAACTTTTTCTCCTAATCGTTTTTCAATTCGGTCTTTTGCAACTTTTGCAGTTTTTCCTCTCTCTCTAGCGATTTCTTTGCTTTTGTGAAAAGTTGTAGGATTTTCTTTCTCAGAGATTTCTTTTGTCGTCGCTTCTGCAAGCATATTAAGGATAAGTTCAATATTAGTCATATTATCCCTTAAGTTTTCTTTTTTCAAGCCTTTGAGCTGCTTATACTCTTTGACATTCTTGCCAGTCCATGCTTTAGTAATCTCATTGGTTAGAATAGCAAAATCTTCCTGCTTTGAAATGCCAATCCTGTTCCATTCATCAGTTAATTGTTTTCTGACTTCAATTGTTTTGAGTCTCTGATTTATCCAGTCTTCAGAATACCTTTTTGAAGATAAGTCCTCATTGCTCTGTCAATTGTTAGCTCTGGATCTTCTGTTTCATCAATTCTTTCTCTTCCAACTCTGGCGAGCCACATTTTGAAAGGTTCTGCCTTTTTTGAGGGTATTGACTGAATTAGACGCAATAACTGCTCTGTATCGGCAACATCTGTCAACCTCATTTTTCCATCAGAAGCAAGCATTTTCAACTGGTTACAATTTGTAACCGTTTGATTTCCCTCATTCTTAAGCCTGTGCTTCAAGACCTACCAATAGTTTCTTGCACCCTGAAAGTCATTATCAGTCAATATTGCTACTACATCTATAACGGAGAAATGCCATTTTTCTTTATCTGAATCCCATTCTACACGAATCTTCTTATCATTAAAGAGTTTTATTGCATTGGTCATTTTATTTTTTCGGCTTAATGTTCTGAAGTGAATAAGGCTGAATAAAATAAGGCAAAAACCTGAAGAGTAATTCCTGATTGTATATATCAATAAGATAAGTGCACATATCTTTAAACATTTCTGTTCTTAGCCGTTAGGCTACTTCATCGACTCGTGGCATGTCTCTCTGTGATTGCCCCTGAGTAAACTTAATAAATTAGTATCAATTTCTCTGCATCCGAAAGTGCTAGGATTTCTTAAATCTCTTGAGTAATCTACATATCTTCCATTACCAGCTTATCTTCAACAAATTCTGAAGGCAAGCCAAGCTTTTCTTGATTTACTCTTGCGTGAAGTCATCCAGGGAATACTCGAACTCCTCGTCCTTAGAGATTTTTCCTTTTGCCTTCAGGTATTCCCTTGCGAGAAGCCAGAAGATTATTGCGAGGCTTTTCTTTCCCTTGTTGTTGCATGGAATCACAAGCTCGAGCTTGTTTGTTATGTTGTTTGTGTCGCAAAGCCCTACTACTGAGACTCCAATCTTTATTGCGTCGTCCATTGCATTCCTGTCTGTCCAGGGGTCTGTTACTATGATGACTTTTGCCTCTACGAAATCCCTGAGGCTTGCGTTTGTCATGATTCCCGGCGTGTACCTGCCTATCATGGCTTTTGAGCCTGTGGCTTTCTTGAACATTACTGCTGGCTTCCAGCCGGACTCTCTTCTTGCACACACAAGGATTTCTTCTGGCTCGTAGCTTGCAAGAAACCTGACTGCAGTCTTGATTCTCTTGTCAATCTCTTCCAGGTTAAGAACGGAAAGGCCGTCGCTTCTTGTCTTGTAGATAAAGGGCTCCATTGACTTGGTCTTGAACTTTGTGCCAATGTGGATTCCCTGCTTTAGATAAACCTCTGATGCAACTAATAATGCTGGCTCGCTCATTTTTTTTCACCTTTTTTTTGTGTAAAGCAATTACAGCAGAATACCGCTGCTGCCTTACTCTCGCCCAGACAGCTTGTCCTGCAGGGTCCCTTCTGGCTCTTCCCTGCAGAGGGCTTTTTGTTGGAAAACCCAGGCTTGCTTTTAAAGTTTTCTGTGAAGACCAACGCAAAAAAGGAAAGGTTTATATATTACTTATAAGCTAGCAGTTTCACAACTTAGTAGTTAAAAGGTGATGGAAGATGGAAGAATTAAAGGGAAATGCAGAACAGGTTTCAAATAAGCTCAATTTGGGTGGATTGGTTGAAGATGCGATTAAGGGAACAAGAATTTGGGCTGATTACCGGTTATTTAAAGATTTTCAGGAGAAGAAGTGCTGTGAAGCGGTATTTAATTTTGCACAAAATTATCTTACTTTGGAAAACCCAAGCAAAGAAGACATAGCTTTCTTAAAGAGAACCCTGAAGGATACTGAGGAAGACTTTCCTGGATATCTTAGTCGGACACCCTTAGACAGAGCAACAGACATTGCTGCAGTTGTCCTGAAAGCTGCAAACAAGGTCGGTGTTAGTTTACCAAAGCTGGAGAAAGGTTATAGTTATATTCTGTCAAAAGCCGACTTTGTTCCTTATGAGCAGTCAAACCCTAGCGAAGAGTTGGTAGCGCCAGGCTCGTATTGGGACCTTTTCAGCTATCATCCATTTGATACTGAATAATTTTTTTTCTTTTCTTCTTTCTGAAAAGAAAGCTTTAAATGTAATCTATTCTCCATTTTATCCACAACAAAGTAGTCAAAGATGTTGTTGATGGGAAAGGCAGAATTGTCAGTAGATGAGTACTGCAGTTTAATTGAAAGCACGATTATGGATTTCTGGGACAAGGAAAACCTTGAAAAAAAAAAGGTTAATTCCTTCATAAGTTTCCTTAAGAAAAATGAGCCTTTCTGCGAGCATCTCCTTGAGGTTGCGCATCCCCTTGAAGCAAAAAGAATCTGCGACCTTGTGCTTATTAGTGCTGATGAGATTAATGTGAAGCTAAAAAAGTTAGAAAAGGCTTATAGAAATTACCTGAGCAATCTTGTGGATAAGATTGCTGATAAGGGATACAATGAGCCAATTGTAACGAGCTTTACACCCTTTGAAACCCAATTCCCAAAGGAATTCGCTGCTCCTTATTACAACGAGCAGAATATTATAATACAATATTTAAGAAAAGAGGAATGATAATATGATGTACAGCGAATCTGCTTTTGAGAGCTATGGAAAAAAAGCCCGAGGAAATAGAAAGCCTTGAGGTTGAGATTGGCAAGCTTAAGGAGAAAGAGGGTTTCAAAAGAAATACTCCCATAAAGAGAAGCATTGGAACTTCCAGGTTAAGTGAAAGCAGGGAGTATGCAGAATACTCCGGGGCAAAGCTTATTCATTTCAGCGCATCGTTTAGCTATGCTAGGTCTTTTTACAAGGTTGCTGGACAATATTCTATTAAAAAGAAGGATGAAAGCAACAAGCTGTCAATAAGAAAGATTAAAAAGGACGGCTCTGAGATTAGGCCCGAAGGAAATATAACTGGCCTGATTCTACAGGTTGCAGATGAGTTTCTAAAAAAGGAAAAAAAAGCTTTTCCTGATGAAGAAAGGCCGTCTGTGCTCCTTGTTACTTATTTTAAAGATGGGTCTTCAGAGTCTTTGCTGCTGGTGAATTATGCCAAGCAGAGCAATGGCAGCTACATCAAAACGAAGGCTGTACATATAAGCAGGTAAGGAAATAGCGGGCCCGAGGGGATTCGAACCCCCGACCTACAGGTTAGAAGCCTGTCGCCCTATCCAGACTAGGCCACGAGCCCTTAAGCCCTAAAGAGAAGCGGTTTGTTTAAAAAGGTTTTTGTTTGCATGCCCACTTGTTTCTATAATTAAGCCAAAAGAAACAGCCCGATAATTCCTGCCAGCAACAGCATCTCTGAGAAAGAGCCTGTCCTGATAGGGCCTTTGAGCCTGAGCTTTGCAGGGTAGAACAGCCTTGCTCCCTGCGGTGTAAGCGTATCCAGGAAAAGATGGCTAAGCGAGCCGATAAGAAAGCCGTAGCCTGCTGGACGCGAGAAAAGCGAAACAGCCACTCCAATAAAAAGCCAGGGCCAGGCAGAATGTATAATGCCTCTGTGCCTGGAGAAGGGGATATGGAAAACCCTGCCCAGCTTTGAGCTTTTCTCATCAATGTCTGGGGCAAGCGCCCCAAGCACACAGAAAACAAGCGCAGGCACATTGAAAAGCATTCCGAATGCCTTGAGAAACAGCAATGAAGCCATTACATGGGTAAGCCACTTCATAGTTTCTTGGCTTCTTCGTCAGGGTCCGGGTTAGGGTAAACCCTGTTGATGACAAACTCTATCCTGTCGAAAAGCTCATTCTTGTTAACCCTGCCTATAATCCTGATAATTTTTCCTAAAAGGTCTTTCTTTACTGGCTCAAGCACACTCAGGTCCTTTCTTGCAGAGTCCATAAACTCATCATCTTTCTCAATAAGCGCTTTAATCTGGTTGTTGAAGAAAACTCCCCGGATTGTGTCTGTGCCGTCATCCAGGATCAGGTTCATTACAGCCCTGTGGTTTGGCTCAACATCGCCGTGCTGGTCGCAAACATACTTTCCTTCATCTGTTGTGCGCACTTTTTTGTTGCAGTGCGGGCATGTCTCAAAGAACCTTGGGTCAAAAACATTAACGATGGTTGTAAGCAGCTCTACATTGTTGTCTGTGTCTGAAAGGTCGGCTATTTTTTTTCTCTCTGCCTCAGCAAAGGCCTCAACATCAACCTCGATACCTTCGGGGTTTACCTCAACTGAGGAGGTGTCTGATATCTGGAGCTCAATTCCGCCTGACACTTTGTTAAGCCGCGCATAAGCGTTTTTTACCCTGAGAACATCTCCTTCTTTTATTTTCTCAAAAAGGTCTATCTGGTCGTTCCAGAAAACTACCCTGACTGTGCCTGTTTCATCAGAAAGAATCAGTGCGCCGACTTTGCCTGATGTGCCGTCTTTTTTTCCGAATTCCCGGACATCGAACTTTCTTACTGCCTTGCCGGAAACCTCAACATTCCTCATTCCGTCAACAATGTTCTGAATGTCAAGCTTGCCAGAGAATTTCTCTATTAGCTGGATTCCCAACTCATTTGCTATTATATGGGCAGCGCCTTCTTTGCTTACCAGGCCTGAAAGGCTGTCGATTTTCTCTTTGATTTTTGCTTCTATCTCTTTTTCAGAGAGGCCTGACTTCTCCTTAATGGTCTCCACGATTTTTTCATATGGTATTGTAAACATTTTTGAGCTTCTATTCCTTTAGCTTTTCGTCCCACTTGCCTTCTGAGACTTCCGTTATGACTTCACTTGCCCTTTTGCCTTCAACAAAAACACCCATTGAGTTGCAGGTTCCAAGGATTTCCTTTGCCTTGTCCCTGAGTGTTTTTCCGGCAAGGCCGTCGGATTTCATCCTGACTATTTTTATTATCTGGTCGAATGTGAGGTCGCCTGACTTCTGTGTCGGGTTCCCTGAGGCTTTCTGTATGCCTGATTCTTTCTTTATGAGTGCTGATGCTGGCGGGGTCCCTATTGTAATCTCAAAGGCCTTTGTGCCCGAGTCTACTATTACCTTTACAGGCACCTGCATTCCCTTGTAGTCTGCTGTCTTCTTGTTTATCTCAGCTACAATCTGGCCGATATTAACACCAAGCGGTCCTAATGCAGGGCCTAGCGGGGGGGCTGCTGTTGCTTTTCCTCCTTCTATTAAAACCTCAACTGTCTCTTTAGGCATTTTCCATTTCTCCTCCGTCTCTTCTGATAACTTTAATATTGTCTATTTTTAGCGTGATAGGGATTGGGACTGCTGCATTAACAAGCTCCACAACAGCATCTTCCTTGCTCATGTCAAGCCTGATAACCTTGGCCTGCTCTCTCTGGAATGGGCCGGAGATTATCTCCACAATATCACCTACCTTAATGTTGATCTCCTGGCGCTTCTCTATCTCTATCATGTGGTCTATCTCTGAGTATGACACTGGCTGGGGAAGGATGTTCCTTGCATAGTTTATTCCCCTGGCTGCCTCTTCTGCATCCTGGAGAGAGTCTGCCTCGAGAAAGATATAGCCTTTCATCCCGTGTGCACAGATGACCGAGTGGACATTGAGTTTTTTCAGCTTTATATGCTCTGAAACAAATTCCAGGACTTGCTCTTCTTTTCCGGCTGCTGTCCTCAGGATGAATATTGCGCCCTTTTCCTGCTTCTCTTCTTCTTTCTCTGTTTTCTCTTCCATCAGAATCACACTCTCTTAAATAAATAATAGTTAATAAGGTATATTGCAAATCCGATCAGACCCATTATGAGTATTCCCAATGCTGAAACCAGGGAAATGTTCTTGAATTCTTCCTTAGTTGGCCTTTTTGTCAGGCGCAGTGTTATCTTGCACTGGTAAAAAAAATCCTTTACCTTCTGCTTTAGCTTCATGTTTCAAAGGTTTTGTCTTTTATTTATAAATATTTTCTTTGGCTCGGCCGTAGGGCTTTCCAAAAGATTTAAATCTTATTGAATGATTTCCTGAAATTATGGGAAAAGCCAAGCTTAAGTATATGCTGAGGCACTTTTTTGCCAAGGCAGGCAAGGAGAAGAAGCGAAAGAGAGAGGATGGCGAGAAGGATGAGTGAGATGATGATTATGGGAAAAAACAAGGTTTTTCTAAGTGTTGGGATTCTTTTTGTGATGGCTTCAGTGGCTTTTATCCTGGGCTGTGGTGGAGAGCCCGGTATTAACAGAGAGCCAGGGCAGGCTGTTTTTGGGGATGAGTGCACTGTGGATGCTGACTGTGTGCATATGCCTGTGTGCTGCCACAGAGGGGCAGCTGACTGCGTGCCTGCTTCCAGGGTAGGCCTGGATTTTGAGGAGAGGTGCGAAGGGTTTGCCTGCACAAAAGAGTGCAGGCCGTGCACAAGGTGCGTGTGCGAAGATGGCTTCTGCGGCTCTGTTGTTGTTGGCGGGTGCTGCTGAGTTAAGTATAAGCTTTTCGCAATAGAATGTGCTTATGCCGTAAGGCCCTTTATAATTCCTGAAAAAAACAAAAAGCTAATATAGTTGTTGTTGTATCCATTGATATAACATGAATCCGGAAACATCCTTTATGAAAAAAAAGAATATTTTGAGGTATCCTCGTTTGGATACTGTTCTTATGGTTGAAGAATTCATCAAAGCAAACGATGGCGAGTACAGAAAAAGGAAATTGTGGGAGGCTTTGCCAAAAAAGATGATGTACCAGACTTTTCAGGTAATAATTAACTATCTGCTTCACTCAAAAAGAATTTCAATTGACTCTGAGGGAAAGATTGGGTGGATTTACTATCCTGAAACCGCAAGAAAATACTATAAGAAAAAAGACTTGGCAAGGAGAAAGTGAGACTTCCTTCAGAAATAAGGTTCGCAGATAAAACTATTCAAAACGCACTCTATAAATTAGAAGGCGGGGATGATTTTGAAAGGGAGTTGTTCAGATACATAAATCAAGCTTTAGATAACATAGAAAAAAATGCTTTCTTTGGAATTCAGATTCCTAAAAGGCTAATTCCAAAGGAATTTGCTTTAAAATACAATGTAAAGAACCTATGGAAGTATAACTTGCCTAAAGGGTGGCGATGATTATATTCAGTCGTAAACGATGAGATTGTGGTTGTAAGCTTAATTCTTGAATGGTTTGACCATAAAGAATACGAGAGAAAATTCAAATATTAGGAGGAAGATATCTCTTCCAGGAAGAAATATGCCCTTTGGATAGCTGCCCTCATTGCTGATGAGTTTTCTTTTTGCTTAGCAAAACCTTTTTAAATAAACTTAGTTTTCAGGCTTCTGTGAGCCCGTAGCTTAGCCTGGTCAGAGCGCTGGTCTTATAAGCCCTGTGCTCGTGCACAACTAAGATAACCAGAGGCCCGGGGTTCAAGTCCCCGCGGGCTCATACTCTTCTGGTAATGAAGATGAAGCACGCAACGAAATACCTGGAATTCTGTACCAAATCCAGAAGGGAATTTATCAATATCACTTCTGAGGTTGAGAAGGCTGTAAGGGATTCCGGAATTAAGGAGGGGATATGCCTGGTTAATGCTATGCATATTACTTCCTCTGTGTTTATTAATGACGAGGAGCCTGGGCTCAAGAGGGATTTTATGAGCTGGCTTGATAAGGTTGCTCCTGAGGATTCCGGATATCTGCACCACCAGACGGGCGAGGACAATGCTGATGCGCACCTGAAGAGAACTGTTATGGGGAGGGAAGTTGTGATTGCTGTTACTGGCGGAAAGCTGGACTTTGGCCCATGGGAGCAGGTTTTCTACGGGGATTTTGACGGGCAGAGAAGGAAAAGGGTGCTTGTGAAGGTTATTGGGGAATAGGGAGGAAATATCTTCTTTAAAACAACTATTCGGGTTTGGGTATTTTTTTAAATAAACAGGGCAAGGTAAGCTAAATATCTAATACTATTGTTAATATGTGAAGAAAAATGGAGCTTTTCAAGAGGCTGAAAAACAAGGAGGACAGGCTGTTTTCCTACTTTACTATGGAAGTTGGGCTTAACGAGGAGATGCATACCTACAGCGGAGGGTTGGGGGTGCTTTCCGGGGACACTATCAAGTCTTTTGCCGACCGGAGCGTGCCTATTGTGTGTGTTACCCTGCTTAATGAGAACGGCTATTTCAGGCAGGCTCTTGACTCGTATGGAAACCAGAGGGAGGTTGACTATAAGCTTGACAAGGATAAGCTTCTCATGAAATCTGACACGACTGTTGAGGTAGAGATTGAGGGCAGGAAGGTTAAGGTGCAGGCTTGGGAGTATCAGGTAATAGGGAGCTCAGGCTATGTTGTGCCGGTTTATTTTCTTGACACTGATGTGGAGGGGAATTCTGATTATGACAGGACGCTGACTAAGCACCTTTACGGAGGCGACCAGCATTACAGGCTCTGCCAGGAGATTGTGCTGGGGATTGGCGGGGTTCGGTTTCTTGAGGCTAGGAATTACAAGAGCCTGCTTAAGTACCATATGAATGAGGGGCATGCTGCTTTTCTTACTGTTGAGCTGCTTAAGCGGCTTAAAGGGGACAGGGAGAAAGTAAAGAAGATGTGTGTGTTTACCACTCATACTCCAGTTGCATCCGGGCACGATGTTTTTCCAAAAGATATGGTTATCAGGACGCTGGGCAGGACTGTGCCTGATGACCAGTTTGTGAATAATGAGCTATCCATGACGCACCTGGGGTTTAGCATGAGCCATTATATTAATGGGGTTGCTAAGAAGCATAAGGAGGTTTCTAACCAGATGTTTCCTGAGTTTAAGATCGAATATATCACAAACGGGGTGCATTCTGAAACCTGGACCTGCGAGGCTTTCAAAAGCCTGTTTGATGTGAGGCTCGGCGGATGGAGGGCTGACCCTTTTAACCTGAGGTATGCTATCCAGATTAACCTGTCTGACATCTGGGCTGCGCACATTGAGGCGAAAAGAGAGCTTTTTGATGAGATAAAGAAGATGACCGGTGAGGAGTTTGATGAGAATGTGTTCACGATTGGATATGCACGAAGGGCTACTTCCTATAAGAGAATGGATTTCCTGTTCAGGGACATTGGCAGGCTGAACAGGATAGCTGAGCAGGTTGGCAGGATCCAGCTTGTTTTCGCTGGGAAGGCTCACATCAGGGATACGCAGGGGAAGGAGGCTATCAAAAAAATCTTTGAGATTAGGCACCACCTGTCTGACAAGATTAAGCTGGTTTTTCTTGAGGATTATGATATTGAGCTTGCGAAGAAGATAATTCCCGGGGTTGATGTGTGGCTTAACACCCCGAGGAGACCTCTTGAGGCTTCGGGGACTAGCGGCATGAAGGCGTGCCACAACGGGGTTCCTTCTTTTTCCACACTTGACGGGTGGTGGATTGAGGGGCACATTGAGGGCTTCACAGGGTGGTCTATCGGTGACCTTAACCCTGAGCAGAGCGACAGCGAGGAGCTTAAGGACATGTACTACAAGCTTGAGAAGGTTATCATGCCTATGTACTATGAGAGAAGGGATGACTTTATCAAGATAATGAGGAACTGCATTGCGTTCAATGCGTCTTTCTTCAACACGCACAGGATGGTGTCGCAGTATGTGCTGAGCGCTTACCTCAACTAGCTTTTTTGGACTTGCAAGTTGTAAATAAGTAATATATAGTACTTGTAGTTTATTGCTTCTATGCTTACACCTGACCTGATTAGGTATGCCAAAAAACGCCTGAGTGAAGGCGCAAATGAGCAGGCAGTCAGGCAGGCTCTTCTGAATAAGGGCTGGCAGGCTTCTGATGTGGATGCGGCTATCAGCTCTGCAAAAGGTGAAAAAAACAAGGGCAAGACTGAGAAAAAGCCGGCCAGGAAGGGCAGCAGGAATGCCTGGCTTGCCGCTTCAGGGCTTTTGCTGGTTGCTGTTGTTGTAATAATCCTGATTGCTTTTTTTGCAGGGCCAGATGCAGAAGAGCAGGAGATGGGCGTTGTGGACTGCGGCGTTAGCCTGGAATGCCTAGCAGAGCAGGCAGGGAGATGTGCAGATGCTGATGCCAGCCATACGCTTCAAGGAGATTATTATGGATTTGCTGTTTCCCAGGCGGCTGAGATGTATGTAAGGGAAGAGGAAGGGGAATGCAGCCTTCAGGTGAACTACCTGAATGCTTATGTCCGGGTTGAGCCCGGCTCCAGAGAGATGCTAAAAGAGCAATACGGAATGGATGACCAGGAATTAGAGGAAACCAGGCAAATGCTTGATAATGAGATAAAAGCAATTCTGGGCGAAGAGCATTTTTGCGTTGGCTCTCCAGAACAGATAGCACATATAATTGAGTTAATAAAAAGAATCAGCGAAGGGGATGATAACGCCTTTTTGACGCCTGAGATGTGCATAGGCAAGGCTTTTGCACGAAACTTCCTTCTCTTTGAAAAGATTTAATTCTGTTTTAGATACCTATTCATACTTAACTCTTAATATGCTTTTTTCCGACTATCTTTTTAAACCCCTGAGACTTCACTCTCTAATAAGGGGCTTTTGTAGCCACTGCAGAATAGATAAAAGAGCGAAAGATTTAAATATAAGCTCTGTTTTATCCCATTCACATTTATGTTAAGAGGGAAAAAAATGAAAAAGCAAATTTTATTGATTTTGGGGATGTTGCTATTGGCGGCTTTTGTTTCTGCTAGTGTACCGCCTTTAGAAGTTACCGAAGTGCAGGTTAATGGGATCGGGCTTTCCGAGGACCATACCACAAGGCTTTCCATTGAGAGGGGCGAATACCTTAACCTTTGGCTAAGGCTTGAAGCACTTGAAGATGCCAAGGATATCCAAGTAAGGGCATTCATAGATGGCTATGAGCACAGCAAGTATGAAGACATTACTGACCAGACTGGCGTTTTTGATGTTCAGGATGGCGTTGAATACATCAAAAGGCTCAAGCTGAAGCTGCCTGAGAATATGGACAGGGACAATTATAAGATTAAGCTGTTTGTATCCTCAAGGGATGGATATGTCCTGGAGCACTATTATAATATCCTTGTAGATGTCCCAAGGCACAGCATGATTGTGAGAGACATTGCACTTAACCCAGAGTACAGGGTAAGGTCTGGATCATACCTTTCTGCAATCGTAAGGCTGCAGAACACCGGGGCAAGAGACCAGAGGGGAGTCAAGGTAACCCTTCAGATACCTGAGCTTGGCGTTGCTGCCTCTGACTTTGTGAACAAGGTCGAGGGCGGAGACTCTATCTCAACTGAAGAGATTGCTGTAAAGATTCCTGAGTGCGTTGAGTCAAAGGAATACGAGATGCTGATTAAGGTTGAATACAATGATGGCTACGACTCTATAACATCAACCCACAAGGTTTTTGTTGTTGAATCTGACATCTGTGTTGACCCAGAAGAGCCAGATGATGTTGAGAAAGTAGTTATCTCAATGCCTTCAGTCAAGGAGACTGCAAAGGCAGGTGAGAGGGTTGTATTCACAGCTGCTATGGTAAACACAGGCTCTGCAACTAAGACCTTCATCCTGAAGGCAAAAAATGCAGAGTGGGCTGATGTTGAGATGAGCGAGAACCTGGTTGTCCTTAAAGGGGGCGAGTCAAGGGTTGTCTTTATTTATGCAACACCTAAGCCAACAACCGCCGGAACCAATGTCATGCTGCTTAGCGTGGAGTCTGAAGGTGAGATGGTTAAGGAAGTCCCACTGACTGTAAAGGTTGATGAGGCTCCTGTCGAGCCTGACAAGACTGTTGACAACCTCAGGGCAGCACTTGAGATTGGAATAATTGTCTTGGTGGTTATCCTTGTGATAATTGTCCTGATTCTTGCCTTTAGCAAGGTTAAGAAGAAGGATGAGGACAAGGAAGAGACTTACTACTAAGCTTTTGTTTTTTTTCTTTTGTTTATATTTTTATTTCTTTGCTTTTATGCTTATTAAATAAGGGTTAAATTTAAATATAACGCGGGTTTTCTTTGTGCATTGAGGTGAATAACTATGGCAGTGTATTCAATGAACTTAAGGAGGCTGCTGGGCGAGAAGAAAACCGGCGGCAGCGGAAAGATGAATGTAAAGACGAACATCAAGATGGTTGATGTTTCCAAGGCTGATGATAATTCTTTGAAGGTAGAGTTCCTTTACCAGACAGAGTACGAGCCTGACTTTGGGCTGATTGAGATTGCAGGAGACCTTTACTATTCCTCTGAAAAGGAGGAGATAAGCAAGCTTGCTGCACAGTGGGAAAAGGATAAAAAGCTTGATGAGGATGTTTCCCTAAAGGTGCTGAACAGGATTTTCTCAAGGGCTTCTATTGAAGCGGCTATCCTGGCAAAGGAGATAAACCTTCCTGCGCCGTTCAGCCTGCCTAAGTTTGCAAAGAAAGAGAAAGCAGAGTAAGCGGGCTTTCTTTTTTTTATTCTGTTTCTAGATTAAAAATAAGATTAGCCTCAGGATTCCGTAGCCTGCAAAGCAGCCTGCGCTAAGGAACGGCATGGCCGGATAGAATTTTCCTTTCCTTGAGTAGGCAAACAGGAGGATTAATGCAAGGGTGACTGTTCCTATGGGTATTAATGCGTATAAAAAAGTGGAGAGTTTTGAGAAGCCGAGCGTTAAGAGAAACTGGGCTATTGCGCCGTTGAATATCAAAGGAAAGACTACATCGCCTCCGCCAAGGATTGCTGCCCTTGCATCTTTTTTCCCAGGCTTGCCCGAGATGTCTAATGACTTTGCCTTTGCGAACTTCTTAAAGTCATAAGGGACAAGCAGGCCTGCGAAGATTTTTGTGGAGGCCTGGAACTCTGCGAGCTTTACCATGTGCTTAGACTTCCAGACTGCGATGATGTCGTAGATGGAGATTGCAATTAGGAGAATCGATGCGTAAAGCACGCCAAACATGGGTGCGAAGAGGAGGGCGATGCCTGAATACATAAGCACTTCAACCGAGTTGTGGATGAGCGGGTTGGGCAGGAATATTTTAAGCAGCATGAGCGCAAAGGCGATGCCTAGCACTATAAGGAAAAACGGGATGAAGACCCCTAAGGAGATGGCAACAGTCATCCAGACTGCGAGCGCATACCACACTCTCCAGAATTGCCTGCCGAACTTTCTTGTCATAATAAACAGGAGTATTGCTGTGGAAACAGATACGCCTATGATTATGAAGATCAGGGCTGAGGAGTCCTTAACCTCTGGCCTTTCTCCTATTGCTGTATCGCTGTAGCCGACTGTTATTGTGCCTGTTTCTACGTCAACTGCTACTTGTGCATCCTTTACAATCAGGTACATCCCAAACAACTGGGATGCCAGGAAGATAAGCACAAGAACTGCTGTTATTGGGAGTGAATGCTTCATTCATGAATTCTGAACGAGGTTACTTATAAAGGTTTTTAATTTTGAGGCTCTGTTCAAAAAGTCCAAATAAAAAACAAATAATATTGTGGGCGATAGCCCTACAATATATTTCAGCCCGCTTTATCAAGCGCTTAACTTTATTAATGAGTTTTGTTTTTTCTTTCAT
>CAYUJZ010000012.1:0-31760 GCA_964445165.1 uncultured Methanosarcinales archaeon | reverse complement strand
ATACAATTCCATAAGGTTTTTAAAATACAAAAAAAGAATTAACATGTGTTAACTTAAAATGATGATTTCGATTGACATAGAATACCTCTACATTGTGCCTGCAATAAGAAGGCTCGTTGCTGAAGAGTTTTTAAGCAAGGGGCTTACCCAGAAAGATATAGCAAAAAAAATGGGCTTTACGCCGGCTGCAGTTAACCAATACTTAAAAAAGAAAAGGGCAACCAAGGTAAGGTTCAGCAAAGAAGAAGAGCAGATAATAAAAGAGCACATGGATTCGCTGCTTAAAGGCGAGTCAAGCATGAAAATGCTGATAAGAAAGGTAATAAAGGAATTTGAGCAAAAAGGGATTGTGTGCAGGATACACAAATCCATTGAAAAAACAAGCTGCGATTGTTTGGAGGGAATAGCAAATGAAAATAGCCGTAACAGATGTTGATGAATATGAAAAAAGCATTTTAGAAAGGGAATTAAAAAAGCGGGGGATTAACGATGCTAAGTTTTTTGTTCGAAAGGGAGTGAGTGATGTTATTGAGAATCTCGCTGAAACTGAAGCTCTTGCATGCTTTGTGCATTCAAAGGTAAATTCAGAGGCCCTTGAGAAGATGCCTAACCTAAAGATGATTTCAGTTATGTCAACCGGGTATGACCACATTGACTCAGAGTATTGCAAAAAAAGAGGGATTGCGCTGAGCAATGTGCCAAGCTACGGGAACAAGACAGTTGCAGAGTATACCTTTGCCTTAATTTTAGCAGTTGCAAGAAAGACCATTACTGCAAGAGAAAGGGTTGTAAGGGGAGAGTTTAACCCTGAAGGGCTAATGGGACTGGAGCTCAACGGAAAAACCCTCGGGATTATAGGCACAGGAAAGATCGGGTACCAGGTAGCAAAAATTGCTGCCGGCTTTGACATGAAAATTGTTGCGTACGATGCTGTTAAAAACGAATCTGTGGAAAAGCTTGGAGGAAAATATGAAGGGCTGGATGATCTGCTTTCTATAAGCGACATTATCACAATTCACCTCCCGCTGAACGAAAACACAAAGCACCTGATAAACACAAAAAACATTGAAAAAATCAAGAAAGGCGCGATTCTGGTTAATACGGCAAGAGGAGGGATTGTAGAAACCCGCGCACTCATCAAAGGGCTTGACCAGGGCATAGTATCGTGCGCAGGCCTGGACGTGCTTGAGATGGAAAAAGAGTCTCTTGAAAACAACGAGTCCAGCATAGGCAAAAACTCCTGTGAAGAGCTAAAGATTATAAGCCTTAACAATCTTCTTATCAGGCATCCAAAGGTATTCTTCACGCCACATGTTGCTTTTTACACAAAGGAAGCTGTTGAAAGAATCATGAAAGAAACAGCAGAAAACATAGCTTCTTTTGCCAAAGGTGAGCCGAGAAACAGGGTTGCATAAAAACATGCATTTTCTTGAAATTTAGCGAAAGTTTTTTAAATGAAAACAGAGCAAGGCTCAAGCCTGAGGAAAAATGGCAAAATACAAAATAGTTTTTCATGAGGAAAAGTGCATTGGCTGCGGCGCATGCTCATCGATCTGCCCAGGCAACTGGGAGCTGAAAGGCGATAAAGTGCATCCATTAAGCACAGAGCTTGATGACCTGAAGTGCAATGGGGAAGCAAAAGAAGTCTGCCCTGTGGGTGCAATCGAGATTTCTGAAACTGCCTGACATGGCGCTTAAATTTCCGCAAATATAGCTTTTCAGAGGCAGGCAGGATTTTAATTTTCCCAAAATAATTAAAAATATTTAAAAGTAAGCACGAAGTAAGCTAATTGAGCTATGAAATACTCAAAAAATAATGCTCTAATAATTTTTGCAGTTTTTGCTATTGCTGCTGTCGCTGAAATATCTTTTTCCCTGGAGGTTATAAGCAATAGCAGAATCTCTGATGGAACGCTTTTCCTGGATGTTGAAACTGACCTGAGGGCAGAGTGCAGGCTTGTTGCCCTTTTTATACAGGGAAGAGAAATTCTTGAGCTCGATACTGCTGACAGCATAAGGCACAGCAAGCAGATAGAATTATCGCGCTTTGGCGATAATGGCGAGTTTTCGGTTATCTGCCTGAACAAGGAAAACATACAGGATTCTGAAAGAATTGAGCTTAAGCTTCCCGAAGGCGCAATAGAAAGCGGAGAAGTGCTTGAGCCCCCTGAAAGGGCTCCTTCCCCGGCTGATGAAGAGTTTCAAAGCTTTGTCATATTAATAATAATAATATTCGTTATTGTGCTGGTTGGTGTTGTTGCTGTGCTTTTTGCCATAATTCTTATCCGGCAGAATAAAAAGCAAAAAGACATTAAAAAGATCCTAAAGAAAAATGAGCAGATTGCCCCAGAAGACCTCAAGCGGATTATGCCTCCTGAAAAGCCGGGCACAGCCAGCCACGCTGCTAAAAAAGAAGAAAACAGAAAAAAAACAAATGAGCAAAAAGAACATGCTGCTGAAAAAGACAAAGAAGACGGGCCCGACTTCAGCATATTTGAAAGGTTTGATGAAAAAAAAGAAGCCCCAGAAAAGAGCAAAGGCGATGAAGGGCAGGACGAACTCTGGATAGACCTTTCAAACGGAAGCTTTATCCAGAGCCATAAGGTGTTAACTGGCTTAAAAGAATCTTATAAGATAAGCCCGCAAGAGCACAAAAAAAACATTGAAGATGTTGGGAATGAGCTAATCAGGCTAATGAAAAACGGCTATATAAAGCAAGCTGTAAGAGCAATGAAAGAGCTTGTCGATCTTGGCATGGCAGATGACACTATTAAGTCAATTTCTATGAAAAAGGAAAAAGAGTTTAAGAAAAAGATTGTTGCATTGATATTCAAGATTCATGAAAAAGGCATTATTGGTGCAAAGCAAGCCGCAAAGTGGGTTGAGCTGCTGGTTTAGAAAAAAAAGAATAGAAAAAACCTATGAAAAATATGCTATTCAAAAACTTAAAACGCAAACGCGAAATAAAAAGAATACCAAAGACTGCAAAGCATCAGAGTCAGAAAGCAGAATTGGCCATAAAACGGCTCACAGCTTAAATGAACAACTTAAAACCGGCTGAATATGGGGATTTATCTTGTTTCAAACAACGACAGGCAATTGCTTGCTTCTTCTTCTGAAATCCCAAAGAGAGATAAAAAAGAGGCATAATCCTGCTCTGACCTCATCTGAAAAGGGTGCTCGCAAAGGCTTATCAATGCAAAGGGTATTTTGAGCTTTCTGCACAGAAAGATATTTTGCTTCACACGCCTGAAGACAAGGCCTTGTAAGGGGTTTTCTGAACAGAAAAGCCTTGTGTTAATCCCGTAGATCTTGCCTGTTTTTTTCATGTCTTTTGCAACCGCAAGGTTCATGCCAGAGCAGATATGCTTAAGCGAGCCTGACAAGGATGCTTTTTCCATGTTTATCATGATAAACGGCTTCCTTATTTTTGATTTTTTTTCAATATGCCTTGAGCTGTCAACAATAGCAAAGTCAAAACTGCAGGCCTGTGATGAATAATCATCAGACAAAAGGGCTGATGGGTGTCTTTGGCTTTTGCTTTCTTTAGCTTGCCCTGAAGGCTGTGTATAAACAAAGCAAAGAGAGCAACCCAGCTTTTTAGCCTGCCTGAGAAAGGCCGCATTCCTCTTTCCTGCCATAACAAATTCCATCATTTGGCGCTCACTTGTTTTTTTCCCTGGATTTTCCAAGCCTGTTAAGAGAATCCCTTAAGGAATTAACATCCATATAATACTTTTTCTTGTTTTTTTGGCTCATTCTTGCATTTACCTGAAGAAGCACCGAGTAAAGAGATTCTGCAAGCTCCTTCTTTGAAGCCCGAATTGAATTTTCGCAGTACACCTTAAGCTCCAGGAAGATGTTTACAAGCCTGCGCTCATAAGAAAGCCTGCCGGCAATCTCGAATCCAACCACAAGAAGAATTACTGAAAAAAGGATTATTGAAAGAATGCTGCCAAATGCAAAAAGGGACCTGAAAGACAAAACAGGAGGCTCTTCGCGGATTATGCCCGGGATGTCGATGTAAACATCGTCATCCAGCTCATGGCTGCAGTCAGCCATTTCCAGGGGCTTAGGCCCCGGGCAGGCATCACAAGAGCAGATGCAGCTCCTGAACTGAAGGTTTGTGTCCTGGCAAAGGCTTCTGTCCCACGAGGTGCAGCTGTAGTAGCAGAAAGGCTCATCTGGCTCTTTAGGCTCTCCCTCGGGCACATCTACAGCCTCGCCAGTATCGGGGCCAGTCTCTGCCGGGGCGCCCGGAGAGCCAGAAGGCCCAGGGGAAGGGGCTGGCGGAGAAGGCTCTTCATAAGAGATGTTTCCTCCTCCCAGAACCCTAATAAAGTAGTCGTTTCCGGAAGGCAGCATCATCTGGTAGTCAACAGTGGAATTCTCGAAGCTTGTTGAGTTTTCTTCCTCAAAAGAAAGAAACACCGGGCTGCCCCGGTAATCACCAAGCATGAGGTAAAAAAAAGAGCCTGAGCCAAAAGAGTTTGTCTGAAGGTACCTCAAGGTTATTTCTGTAGAGTTTAAGGTGAAGCCCATTTCTTCTGAAAAAGAGGCAGAAAGGCTCTGCATGGCAGGGAGTGAAAAAAAATGCTCAAACCCTTCCGGGCTTGCGTAGCCCAGCTCGCTAAAAGAGAAATTCTGCAAAGGCTCAAGCCCTGCAACCACTATCCTTTTAGAGTCGTTTGAAAGGGCATACATGGAAGGCAGGTCAGCATAGTTTACTGGGTCTGTGCCCAGCTCAAGAAACACCTCGCCTCCGGTGCCTTCAATCAAGCCGAGAACTGCTGCCCAGGACTCAGCAGGAGCCTCTGCTGACAGCTCTGCCCTGCTAACAAAGCCCCCGATTGCTGAAATGTGGTGCCCTGTTATTCCTGAAAGCTCTTTTAGTGCATCAAAATCTGTAGCGAGGAAAAGCAAAGAAGCAAGCAAAATCACTGCACATAACAAAAAAAATACAAAAAGCCTTTTTGTGCCTGCCTTTTCAACTGCAATCATTATTATAAAAACTTTTATAAACCAGATATATAAGCTTTTCCTGTTATGAAAAAAACCGGCACTCCTGCACTTCTTTTTTTGCTTGCTTCCGGCCTGGCCCTTATTTTCGAGGCTTTGCCTGCTTACTCGCTCGACTACGCTAGCCTGGAGAATGCTGATATGCTCCTGATAAATACAAGAGACTGGCAAGCCTCTTTTACTGCAATGCAGATAGCAAGCTTGTTTTCAAAGCCGATTAAGATAATTTACAACGACGAGCAGATGATAAGGTACGTAAACAGCGTGAGGCTGGGCAATGCCATTGTTGTTGAAGAAGGCAGAAAGTCTTCACAGAGGATAGAAACCCTGCTGAGGGGAAAGGGCGTTTCCTATTCTGTTGCTGGAATAGCTGGGCTCCAAGAGCTGCTTGAAGAGCTTTATGAAATGGGTGAAATTGAAGGGTTTTATGTGGCTCCTGACAATGACGCAAGCCTTGCTCTCGTATCGCTTCCTTCAGCACTAAGAGAACGGAAAGCGCACCTGTTTGCCGGCAGCGGAAACATCGATGAAGTGCTTAGTTTTGTTTCTGGAAGAGAGTGCACAGTCGTTGCTCTTTCCGGGACAGAGTGGGCTGAAGAGATTCCTTGCAGTGAAAAAATCATCCGACGCACGAAGTATGACTTAAGCATCTTTTTTTCTGAAAAGATTCTTTCTGAAACTGGGTCCAGGCAGATAATCGTGACTGACGGCAGGTTTGTAGAGCAAGGCTTTTTCCAGAAGAACAGCCCCATTGTGTTGATAGGCAAGAGCTTCATTCCGGAAAGCATTGAAAGGCATATTATAGCTGAAAAGCAGATAGAGTTTATTGTTCTTGTGGGAAACGAAGTAATCCCACTAGTCTCTGCGCTTAAGACAAGGATTGAAAGAGACCATGGAAGAAACATAAGCTTTATCGTAAGGTTTGGCAAAACCTCTGTTGAAGACTCCGAGATAAGCGCCCTAGATATCATATTCACAAACCTTCCAGAGCCTCAGCTTATGCTTGTGAGGGCGATATACAACACCGTTAACAGAGAGCTTATTCTCAGCCTGAGTGAAGAGGGCAATGTAAAAACCTTTGCTGTGGGAAGTGTCGAGGCAGAAGACGCTGCCGGAGAGGAGGCGCAGGCATCTGACCAGGATGCATTCGAAATAATGCCCGGGGAAACCACAACAAGGTCCTACTTTTTGGGCCTTGAGGATATTGCAAACGCAACTGTTTCCTTCCTGTACGGGGAAACGCCGCAGGATTTTGACAAAAAGCTTGAGTTTACCCACGAATTGGTGCAGCAGATAGAGATTGAAGACTTTTCTGATATAGAAATTTTAAAGGCAGAATACATCCGGGAGATAAATGCCTTTGTTGTCTACCTGAAAAACAGCGAAGAGTCGAGAACTTATGCAAGAGGCAGAATAAGCGACCTTAACCTTGAGGGAGAGCCTGTTACTCTCGCTTCAGTGCAGGACGCAGTGATGGCCCCGCGAGAAAAGGGAAAGCTGGTATTCCGGGCAAAAATGGATTCTCTGGATTTTGAGGTAAACCCGAGAGTTGAGGTAACTGTTTTCTATGGCTCAAGAAGCGACCTTCTTTTCAAGGAAAAAACCGCAAGCCTTTCATACAAGGTAAAGTACATAAGGAACCAGGAGCTTGTGCTTGCAGCCGGAGCGCTGCTTATTGTAATAATTATGCTGATGCTCCTAAAGAGAAGGAAAAAGAAAAAGCTTAAAATGCTTGTCTGACCTTAAAGTCATGTATCTTCTGCTCAACAAGGCTGATTCTGTGCTTAAACATTGATTCGACAACTATTGAAAAGATTAAAAAGAACGCACACAAGAAAACCATGATTATCAACTTGCCAAAAGACAGGGAAGCAGACAGGTAAAGAAAGATAGAGACTGCGGCAACAATAATGCTGATAAGCTTTATAAAAATGAGAAACTCCACAAAGCTTGAAAACTTGTTGGAAAGCTCGTAGTAGTAGTTCTCCAGGCCTACAAAAGACATTGAATCCAGCTCTTTCATTGGTAAGGCATTCTGCAGGAAAAGATAT
The DNA here is from genome assembly GCA_964445165.1 of uncultured Methanosarcinales archaeon. GTDB lineage: Archaea > Nanobdellota > Nanobdellia > Woesearchaeales > JASKKU01 > DSBS01. The sequence goes on along the minus strand of CAYUJZ010000012.1, from coordinate 24,690 downwards.
AAATCTTTTGTTTTATTGACAAATTATAAAAATAAAGACATAAACTTAGCTTTCAATGGATTGGGGGCTCAGGGGTTTTCCTGCTTTTTGTACCTGTATCTTAGCTTTGCCTGCTTTAGCTGGGTTATTATTGGCTGCGCCTGCTGGAGGAGAAATCACTGAGTTCAGGTCTGACAAAACGTTCTATGACCCTGCTGAGAACATTTTCATAACGCTTGCACATGAATCAGGGCAGGACCTGCTGATTTCCCTGATAGACCCAAATGACTATGAGATGTTTATTGGCATTTGCAGGGAAAGGTGCGTGTACGAGTACATTCCAGTTATATATTCAGAAGGAGGCTATAAGATAAGGCTTGCCAACAAGACTGATGTGCTTGAGGATGTTCCTGTTGTGTATGGGGAGATTACAACAGATGTGTATCGCCTGCCCAGGCCGCAGGAGATATCGGTTGAAGACCTGCTTTCTGTTTTTAAGATGCAAAAGCAAAAGCTTATGCTTTCAAAGGCTAATGGTGGCACAATTGTCCAGCTTGACATCCCTTACCTGGTTACAGCAAAGGTCTTTTTTTTAAACGAGCTTGCTGATGAAGCAGAGATAATCCCGCTTTACGGAACCACTCATTCTTTTGGCACAAGCTACTCAAACAACGTTGCGGCAGACATTTACCCTGGCAGGGATGAGAAGATTGCTGTTGTGTATGATTTTCGGATGCATTTTTTTGAAGTCGAAACCGTGCACCCAAAAAGAAACGATGATGAGATTGCTGAAATCTTTGAAAGAAATGTAAGGGGGCAGGAGATGCCTGTCAGAGGCAGGGTTTTCTTTGAAGGGGAATGGGTTGCCCTTGGTGAAAAAGGAAAGGCCCAGGCATTTGACATTTCTGAATTCAAAGAGTCTGGAAAAGGGTTTTTTGAGGCTCTTTTTGATGCCGGCAATGTTTTGCTTGGTGCAAGGCAGGCAAGGGCTTTTGGCAAGGATGGAAAAGAGGCTGAAGGGATTATTGCTGAAGTGGTAAACAATGAGGTTATTGTAGACGCAACAAATGCCCCTCCAGGGATTTACAAGCTTGTGATAAGCGGGGCAGGGCTGTTAAACAACCTCGAGACAACTTTCGCAAACGGGCTTCTTATTGTTAACACAGATAAAGATGTTTACAGGACCGGGGAAACAGGAAGGCTTTTCGTAGTGCTGCTCAATGAAACAGGGCACCCGGTAATGGACGCAATGCTTTCTCTTAACATGAGCTGCCCGGAGCAGCAGTTCAGGACGGACTTCAGGGAGCATGGTGCTGAGCGGGTTTTTGTTGAAGACAGGACATATGTTGCTGAATTCTATGCCGGCCAGGCTTGCGTCTCCGAGGTAAATGCTGCTGCGGAATATGATGGAATCAGGCTTGAGTTTGAGACATGGCTCGAAACAAAAGATGAGCCAGGGACGCGAATAATAAGGGAAGCCCAGTCAACGCTTGACCCTTGGGAAGAAAGATTTGAAAGCAGGCTGTGGGTTGAGGGTGGCACTCCTGGCATTAACTATACTCTGGTTGATATGGTGCCGGCCAGCCCGGATGTTGAATGCAGCTGCACAATCATAGAAAAAAACGGAAAGAAGTACCTTGTCTGGGAGGATTTGAAAGAAGGCCAGGCAGCTGAATACCGCGCAAAGGTTCCTGAAGCCAGCCCGGAGCTTTACAGGATTGGGCCTGCTGCGGTATTCCACAGGGATGTTTTTGTAGAGCAGACAAAAGAGTGGCTGCTGGCTGCTGACCCGTATCTCCCTGAGCTAAACTACACCGGAAAAAGCTGCTATGACGAATGGGGCTTTGACTGCAGCACCGGTCCGCCAGAAACAGGAGGAAGCAACACCTTCGATGGATGCAGCTCAGGGGCTGGCGGGGATGAAAGCATCGACGACATAATAATCAATGCAAGCGTGGTAAGGCCAGGTGCGCCCATGAATGTTACTTGTGTTATCGACCCTTATGTTTCAGATGATTATTTTTACATCTGGTACTATAACAGCACAGGATGGAGAATGCTCTACTCAGAAGGGCCTTTCGGCTCAACATCCATAGAAACAAGAAGCGTTACATTCACTGCAGACAACATAAGCGGCACCCACTGGCTAAGGTGCGGGATAGCTTATAACTGTGAAAGTACAGGGCCTTGTGTGGACTGCAACCCCTCATACCATGACAACGACGACATAAGCTTTATCGTTGCTGAGCATTATGAGTTTGGCATAAGCTCTTTTGAGATAGAGCCAGTTAACAAGACAGTAAATGAAGGCGTGCATTTCTCGCTAAATGCCACAAACAGCGAAGACATCATTCTTGCAAGAATAAATATAAGCATGCCAAATGGAACCAAGATTTCAGATGACTTAATTTTCAACGGAACAAAGGCACATGCAGAATACTTTAACTCAACAGGGTATAGCTTCAACGGCAGCCAAACTGAAGAGCTGATTTTCAGCGATAACTTTAACGACAACACTTTAAACAAGTGGAGCCAGTTGTATGCCAACGGAGACTGGGCTGCAATTAACCAGGAAGCAAGGGCAACAGACTGCAATCCCAGCAGGATACAAACGTTCAGCACAAACCTAAGCGGATACGAAAGCGGGAGGCTGCTTCTCAGCTATAGGAGAGAAGGCAACGTAGATGCTGGCTCTTGCCTGGAATACTGGCTTTACAACGGAACCTGGGACACAAGCACAATCTTCTGCGGCAATGTCGATACAACGTATCAGCAGGCCGAATACAATATATCAGAATCGCATTTGGTTTCCGGCTTCCTTCTCGGGATAAACTGCATCGGGTTTAACAGGCCAAACAGGTTCGGCTACATAGACGATGTCTTCCTTTATGCAACTAAAAGCGATAAAGATTCCACAAAATCAATGAACTATGACAGCATAGATGACACAAGTTTTATCAACATCGATAACATCACGATAAGGCTTACAGTAGACTTCTATGACCCTTCGGGAAGCGTGGAGAAAGGAAACAAAAAGCCCGACTTAAGCATCTACCTGAACACAGGCGCAGGGTTTGCAAGAGCAAAAAAAATTAACCTTTCAGCAGATTACACTGGAGACTCAAGGGATGACACCGACAGGACTTATGAAGTAACCGTAACAAACAGCACAATACTCAAAAGCTGGCTTAACCCGGCTAACCGGGACATCAGAATAAGTATTGCTTATGTAGACTACTACAACCAAACCAAAAACGATGCTGTTGGAATCAAAGACCTTGATGTAGCAATCTCTGGAACAATCAGGGAAGGCGCAAGCTGGCTCTATTATTATGAGCTGCCTGCTGAGCAGGCCGAGCATCCCGGCGAGTATTCTGCAAAGGCTTATTTCAAAGATGAGCATGGCAACAACATCTCGCAGGCTGAATCCTTCTGGACAAAAAAAACAGCGCTTATTCCAAACAAGAATTACACCATACTGTATGAGCAAACCAACATCACGGGAACATTCTGGAAAGCCGGGTCAGAAGTAAATATTTCGGTCTTCAGGGGTGCAGAAAGGATTTCAAACATAACGAAAGTGGTTGACGGAAACGGAAACTTCAGCTTTAGTTTGGAGTTCAACAGCTCAAGCGATGCAGGCAGCTACAGGGTAAGCGCCAAAGACCTTGCAAGGCAGCACCTTAACTCGACCATCTACCTGTTCCTGAAAAAGCCGGAGCTGAGCACAGAGCACGACCAGTATGTCCGGGAAGATACAATCTACATTTATGGAGAAGGATTCAATCCCGGCGAGGAAGTCTCGCTAAGGATAACTAACGAAACCGGAAGCGACTTGTTTAGCACAACGCTTACTGCCAACTCAACAACAGGAGTAAGCCACTCTTTCTTTATCGATACAGATACGGGCCTTGGGGATTACCTGCTTAACCTCACAGAAACAGGAGAGCCAAGAAGAAAAGCAAACAAAACGATTGAGATTGTAGAAGTAATTGTGCTGCCTGAAAAAAGCCAATACGAGCAGGGAGAGATTGCCTGGTTTTTCGGAAGCAAGTGGCCCGAAGCAAGCATCGTAAATGTAACTATAAAAGATTCCTTCGGCTCAACTGCATTAGCAGAGCTTTTCGAAGCCAACTCGACAGGTGACTTTAAAGGAAACTATACTCTTTCCTACAGCGCTCCAATTGGGCAGTATGAAATAAAAGGGTTTGATGCTTCTGACCCTGAGCTGAACAGCTCAAGCTTTTTTAATGTAAACAAAAGAGAAGCTAGTATCAAGCTAAAGCATAACTGGACCAAGGCAGGGCAAAGCCTTGATATAAACGGAACAAAATTCTCTCCAGGCTCTGTTGTCCTTTTCGAGGTTTACAGCCAGGGGCTGCTGGCTGATGAATTCAACTTCACTTCAGGCGCAAACGGTTCGTTCTATGAAGAGTGGAGCATTCCTTTGGGCTACTCGGCTGGCACTTATTCTCTGGTTGCTGTTGATTCTATCTATCAAAACCTTAACGCCTCAAAAGACTTCCAGATAAAAGAGATTGCATTCCAGACAAACAAAAATTCATACGAGGCAGGGGATGACGTAATCATAGAAGGCTTCTGGTGGAACCCTGAAAGCAATGTGGAGATAAATATTACTAACTCCACAGGCGTGGTTGCTAGTGAGCTGGTTTATGCAGATGAGCTTGGCTACTTTATGCATATCTGGCAGGCTATTGGCGGGGTGGAAAACAAGAAATACAATATAACAGCAACACAACCAGGAGAGCCGAGATTCAACGCAACAAAAGAAATCGTGGTGCTGCGCGGGATTACAATAACAGCTGAAAGGGAAAAATACTCTGCAAAAGAGGTTGTAAACATCCTCGGCCAGTATTATTCAGCAGGCAGCAATGCCAGCTTGTGGATAAAAGACTGGGATGGGTACAACGTTGAGCATTACCCAAAAAGACTATTAGTAAACTCAACAGGGCAAGTCTCCGACGAATGGAACACCTCTCTCTACTGCAAGGGAAATTATACGCTCAAGGCAAGAGACGAAGCCAGCGAGATGGAAAGGGAAGCCAGCCTTGAGCTTACATATTACGACTTTTCAACAAAAACCTGCTCAGATGAATGGGGATTCAGCTGTGCAACCGGGCCTCCTGAAACTGGCGGAAGCAACACATTTGATGGCTGCAGCTCGGGGGCCCAGGGCGGAAACAGGCGAGTAAATATTGATGATATGTGGCTCAACGCTTCAAAAGTACAAGGAAACTCGATGATGCAGGTAACCTGCCAGATTATCCCTGAATCCAGAAGGACTTACTTTTACATATGGTACTACAACAGCACGGGATGGAGGAGACTTTACCTCCGTGAAAATTTTGCCCAAGCCGGGCCAGTAAATTATACTGTGTCTTTTACTGCTGACAATGTTGTAGGGCAACACTGGGTAAGGTGCGGGATTGTCTACGACTCGCCGCAGGCAGGTTCCTGCATAGGAGAAGGGACAGAGAACCATGACAATGATGACATTAGCTTTATTGTGGTTGAGCCTCATTCCCAGTGCACGCAGACCGACAGAACCAGGCCCTCTGTATCTGATATTTATGCTACCGGAACGCTCTTTGTAAACCAAACTATTCAAATACACGCAAATGTAAGCGACAACAGAGCAGTAAGCGTTGTTTACGCCAACATCACGCTGCCAAGAAGCAAAGAGCAGTTAGACATTGAAATGGCAGACAACAGCCTTGATGGGGTTTACAATGCTTCATTCCTGGTTCCTGCTGGCGAATACGGAAACCTTTCTGTAAGGATCTATGCAAGGGACACAAGCTACAATATCAACAACAGCGAAAGCATAACCCTTGATGTAAAAACCAAGGTTTACGGGAACGAGAGTGATGTAGACTCAAATTTTGACACTTTGCTTAATGTTGACGGAAGCAGGATAAACATTGCGGCAAACTACACAGGCATGCTTAATGTAAGCATTTACAATTTAACTGAGCTGATTGCATACTTTATGCATAATTTCTCTGAGCCGATCAACCTCTCTGCAATCACGATACTAAAGCAGGGAAACGCCATTTCAGCAAGCACGAATGACAGAGAGATAACTTTCAACCTGCCTCTTGTCGGGGAAACTTGCAATGTAAAGGTTTGCCCGGGAGTGCTGAGCATGGCAGAGTGTGATGAAAGCCATTATGTTTTCAGGGAGCCTTATTTTGGCTACTGCCCTGTCAGGGTAAATGCTACATCGGGGGAAGACCAGGAAGAGCTGGATGATGTAGCTATTTTTGAAGAAGATATCTGGTTCAGCAAAGAGAATCCAAGAGAAGGAGAATCTGTAAGGATAAATGTCACCGTGCATAACCAAGGCACTACCAAGCTTACAAACCTGCTGGTAAGGGTTGTTGAAACCAGGAGCGACGAGATAATCATGGAAAGCATAATCCCCGATATACTGCCTGGCAAGAATGTAACCATATCTGAAAACTATGAAGCAATGATGGGGCTAAACTTGATAAAGGCAATGGCAGACCCTGAGGGCGCAATAGATGATGTTAACAGGAGCAACAACAACGCAACAAGAGGCTTCCAGGGAGGCATATGGAATCTTTTCTTTGGCAACGCATATGCTAACATTAAATTAAGGTCAGCAAGCGAAGATGCTGTTGTTGAATGGCCTTCCGCAAGGCTTAATGGAACAGCCCTGTTTGCGCCAGGAGGCACGAATATTGACTTTGCAAGCCTTGTGGCGATTGGAAGAGATACAGATGAGCAGCCTTCCACAGGCGATTTCCATGAGCTGGACATGCTCCTGGGCTTTAACGGCACAGAAGACAACATAACAACAAGATTTGCGGTTGATGCTCACACGCCAAAAAGGACAAGGGCATTCAGGCTGGGCAGCAGCATTATAGAGAATGTGCCTTACGCAAACTCTACAGACAATGCAAACTTCTTAACAGGCATTGTGTGGGACAAGACAAAAGACACAAACGGGGAATTCGATATCAGTGACAGAGAAGACATTGCCTTCATAACAGAGATCAATGTAAACGCAACCGGAAAACACGGAACCTATGACTACGAGATAGCTGTTCCTGCATCGCTAAGGGATTATAATACTTTAGATAACAGGATTGATGTCTACCTGGTTCTGTCTTAAGGGGCAGGCTGGTTTTGTTTTCTTTGCATATAACTATGAAAACCAAAAGAGATAATGTTATATAAAAAATTATACAACTGGCTTTTAGCAATGCTCCTTCTTTTAAATAAAATAAAGTGAAAAAGAAAGAACAAGGGCTTTTTCTTTCATTTCAAAAACAAAAAGATATTTATATAAGGATGTATAAAAAAGTATATAACTGGCTGAAAGAGGTTCCCGGGACAGCCTAAAAAATTAAGGTGTGAAGCTTTGCTTAATAGTGAAATTGCGTTGAAAATAATGGGTTTGCTTATAGAGAACCCTGCAGAATCATTCTCAATAAATGAGATTTCTAAGAGGATAGGGAAGGTCTATGCGTATGTGCACAGGCTTGTCCAGCAGCTAAGCGACGAGGGCGCCATTAAGATTACAAAAATCGGCAAATCCTCCATCTGCTCAATAAGCCTCAACTCTTTCTGGAGCAATGCGTACATAAAAAGCTGGTTTCTTGCAAAGGCTGAAGCGCTTCCTGAATTCAGAAAGCTTGGGCTGGCTGAGCCCGAGCTTGTAAAAAGGTTCTCGCGAAACGGCTTCCTTGCCTATGACTTAGAGAAAAAAGAGCTGGTTTTCTTCACAGAAAAGCCAAAGGAAAAGCAGGACAGGAGCATATCAGATTTCTCGCGGCTAGTCAAAGAAAGAAAGGCCTGCCTCGCCTCGCTCTGCATACTGAACAATACTGAAATCTTCGTTTCCTCGCTGAAGAAGGCAGTACTTGAAGAAAGGATAAGAAGAGAGCTGGAATGATAAGCAAAACACAAAACAAAAAGAGTATTTTTGCTTGTGCAGTGCTAGCTCTCCTGCTCCTGGCAATGCTGCCAGCTCTGACCGAAATAGGATTTTCTCAGGGCTCTCAAGCCACTTTCAGCATTTTGCAGCCGAAGAATAATTCTGCCTTCATATCTGACGTGCTGTTTGTATCATGGGAGAATGTTGCCAGCGAATTTAAGCTTGAGCTCTACAGGGAAGGAAGCCCTGAGCGCACAATCGCCACAGAAAACGCATATCACCAGTTCTCTGGGCTTGCGCCAGGAAACTACACGCTTCAGGCCTTTGCAATAGTTAATGGGAATGTAACTGGGAAAAGCAGCAGGGTAAGTGTCGCGCTTAAGTCAACGCCAAAGTTTTTCATAACGATAAACACAAGCGAATACAAGGAAACCAAAGCGGTGAAGTTTAACATAAACGCACCAACTGGCTGTGCCCTTAGCCTGAATGTCTCTTCCAGCACAGCGTTCATACCCTATGAAACCAAGAACTTGGTAGCGAAAACCATCACCATTTACCTTGAGCCAGCCTTCTACTGGATGAATGCAGTAATCTCATGCGACGGAATAAGGCAAACCTTCTATGACACATTCACGCTTGATGATGATACTGAAAGCCAGGATGTTGCCCCGACCGAGCCAGAAACAGAGGATGACGAAGAAGAAAAAGAGCAAGAGCCGGAAGCAGATGAAACAGTAAGGCTCACTGTTGCTGTAATCGACCAGTATGGCAGGTCAATCAGGGCACTAACCAGGCTGCAAAGCGATGAAACAACCATATCAAAGGTTGCCGGAGAAGGCGGAAACGCAGTTTTTGTTGTCAGCCCAGGAGCATACACACTTACAGCAGAAGCGAGCGGGTTTTTAGCTAAATCGCAGAACATAACGCTGGATTCAGACAGGCAGATGCTGGTTGAGCTGGAAAGAACTGTTGAGCCTGCAGAAGAGGAAGAAAAGGAAGATGATGAAGATGAAGGAAGAGCCGATGCAACCATACAGGCCGGGAGAGGCATTGCACTTATTGAGCCTTCTGGAACCTTTTTTGAAGGCCAGGGGATTCCAATACGCTACAGGACAGATGGCCTTTTTGAAAGCTGCCGCGTAAACCTTGTTACTGAAGGGCTTCCTGGCTTCAGGACGCTTGTTAACAACCAGAATGTGCAAGGAGAGGTTGCGTTTATAGAAGAAGGCATCCTTCCCGGCAGGTACAGGGCTTATGTAAGGTGCGTCCACCAAAACAGGGTCTTCGAGTCTAACTGGCTATCCTTCTCAGTTATCCAGGAGATTGAAGGGATGGACAAAGCAAAAGAAGTCCTGGAATACCTTGAGTCGCTCATTTCAAAGATTGGCCGCCTTGGAGAAAAAGAAAAGGAAATCCTAGCCAGGGAAGGCATTACAAATGCAATCAGCCAAAGCGCATCCAGGCTAAAGGACATAATCTCGGGCATTCTGGACGAGGGCACAACCCTGTCAAGGATTGAGTCGCTTGAGAGGGAAATGGTAAGGGAGATAGAAAACGCAGAAACCAGAATGCCCTTTGAGATAGAGCATACCCGGCCTGAGAGCAAAATAATCTCTACCGGAAGAAGCAGCATCAAAGAAAATTCAATAATATCGGAATTTATCGAAAGCAGGATTGGCAGCAAAAGCGACAGGGCAATCGATTCAGTAGTGGATGAAACCAACTCAAAGCTGATTTTCAGGGAATCGTCAAAGCTGATTTTGAGATACAAAGATTATACAAGAGAAATCTGCATTGAACAGTTCAGCTCGGACAAAGGCCTGGAAGGAAGCTTTGTTTTCATTGAAGGGGACGCAAAAAGCCTTGAGCACAACATCATAAAGGGAATAAACCCTATTGAAAAAGATGTGCTTACAGTATATGCAGACAGCCAGAGGATTGGAAGAGTTGAAGTATTTGCAATAGGGGATTTTGAAGAAAGCAGAAACCTGATAACCGCTTCATTTATAGGGCTTGCAAATCTTGGAAGCACGCTCTGGATTTTAATCTCACTAATAATTGTTGGGGCTTCGGTTATTGCAAATTACGCTGTCAGGACAACAACCGGAAGAAAGGAAAAGGGTGAAAAAGCAAGGCAAACAAACAAAAAAGCAACTTTGAAAACAAAAAAACCAGTAAATAAGCCAGCAATGCAGCCTGCAATAATCCCAGAGATAAGGGCAGAAAGCCTAAATGCTGAAAGCCTGGAAACCCAGCTCCTTAAGACTCTGGAAGATTTATACCTCGAGCTGCATTCAGGCGCTGTAAAGACAAAAAGGATAAACTCCTACTTTGAGCTCATAGATGTAATTCCAAAAGAAATAAAAACAAAATATGCAAGTGTTATTGGAAAGATTGATGAAAAAATCCAGGAAAAAAACTTTGAAAAGAAGTTCAACCAGATAATGGCATCCATAAGAACGATAGATTTAAGTAAGCTTGATGAAATGAAGAAAATGGAAATCGCAAGAGCTGTTTCAGACCTTGTTTCAGACTACAATGTGCTTCCTGCGCAAAGCCAGGCAAGCCTGAGCAGCCTTATGCAGAGGATAGACTCTCTTACAAGGATAATAAAATAAAATGGAAAACATAATAAATAAGAGCAAAGGATGTGAAAAGCGATGAAAAAGCTGGTTTTTGCTGTTGCTTTTTTTGCAATCGCTCTCTTCATGGCTGCAGAAAGCGTTTCCGGAATAGAAGTCCTTGGAACAAGCATAATAGAGCCCGGAATCCACCTGATCAGGGCAGACAATAAATATACCATGAAAGACTCGCCTTATCCTGAGTTTATCAACACAGAAGACGTATATGCAGTTACCTGCATCGAGGAAGAGTCTGAGATTACCCATTCGCTTGTCTGCATGGACAACAACAATTTTGAGATGATGGACTCTCTAAGGTGGTCAACAGACAGGAACTGCTACATTGCGGCAATAAGCCTTGATGTGTTTGAATGCGAAAACGCCCTTGTTATGGCTGAGTACACTGTAGGCAGCGAGGCAATCAGGCTGGAGAAAAGGATTCACATAAGCGTAGTCTCAAAGATACTGGACCTTGTGCTTGAGAACCAGTTTGAGGACGGGGGCTGGAAAGATGCCTTCTCCACTGCTATGTCTATGTGGAGCATGTCTCCTTTCAGGGAGCTTTTTGACCAGAGGCTGGAAAAAGCGATGTACTGGCTTAAGGTAAACAGGGATGACAGCCTTAAGTGCTGGCCCATCGGCAATTGCGATGCAAGGGTTACATCCAACATCCTTGCGCTTCTTACCCTTAGCGAATATGATGACAACCACAGGGTGATCAGGGACGGGAACGAATGGATACAGGAAATGCAGAATTTCATTCATGATGATGAGTGGACACTTAAGATTACCCCGATAATCAATGGGACAACCCTTACCCTGGTCGCTTACGATGAGAAAGTCTTAGACACAAACTTCACTGTCAAGTCCAACGAAGTGAGAGAATACACGATCGAGCCAGAGGAAGGAAAAAGAATAATTGTGATAGCTGATGCAATAGTTTACCTAAACATATCTAACAAGCATGGCCAGAACATTTTCTTTCACGCAGGAGACAACATATCATACGACATTCAGGGAGCTTGCTGGAGCAGGTTCATGAAAGGCGGCAGGTGCGACTATAAGACAACAGCGTACAGCTCTGCCCTTAATATAGATGAAACAAGAAAGGAGGCAACTCTTGAATGGATGCTAGACCACGTGAAAAAAGACATCGCAGTCGGCAAATATTATGGAAACGGGCACAATGACGAGAATGCTTTCTTCCTTTACTCTGCAAGAGAAATTATAGAGGAAGAGAAGCCAAAAGAAGTCCTGAACTATTTTCTTTACAGGCAGAACAACGACGGCTCGTGGGGACAGGGCAACATCACAGAGATGGTTATTGACACAGCTTACGCTGTAATGGCGCTTCAGCAGCTTGGGTTTGACTTCAACTATGAGCCTATTCGGGACGCCACAAAGTGGGTCACAGAAGTGGAGCAAAACATCTCGGAATCTTCATCCCTGGCTATTGGCGCTGCCTTTTCAGTACTGCGGCCTTTCTCAAAGCCTTTCCTTGTATTCGACCCGAAAATCCTGGTAACCGAGCAGCCAGCCACAACTGTGCGAATGACAAACCCTACGCCGTTTGACCTGATGGACCTGACATATGAAGCCTCGCCATCAATAAAAGATTATATAACAGTAAGTGAAAGAAGCACTCTTCCATCTTACTCTTACAAGCTGCTCACCATAACCAGAAAAGACCTTCCTGACAACAAAAACCTCTTTGGGGAAATCAAGATATTCAACCTTGGCGAGGAGGTTGGGAGGATTCCTGTAATTCTCAGCCAGCTTGCGTTCATAAATGTAAGCTACCCGGAGAGGGTCTCAGTATATGGGGACAACCAGCCGATAACGCTGAGGTTCCAGAAAAGCCCGCACGATTTTTTCTGCTCGATCTCCTGGGTACAGGATGATATTGAGCCTGTAGAAAGGTTCAGGGCAGGCACGAGCACGCCAATAACGCTTAAGTTCAGGAACACGGTAAACCGGCAGGACAGTTATTCAGGCACGGTGCGGTGCGAGCTGGAAGGCAAAGCTTACACGCAGCCCATCCAGATATACATCAGCAGGTATATGAGCATCCCTTTCACCCTTAACGCTACTACTTTAAGGATAACTGATGAAAGAAGCTTTCCAACAATAAAAGCCACAAACAACCTTAACATATACTATCCGCTCAGGGTTAGCATTGACAGGCCGGAATACTTTGACATGCCGGAGGTCATTACACTTTCTGAAAACGAAGAAAGGGAGATTACAATAAGGACGGACCTGTCAGGGTTTCTGGCAAACCAGAGCAGTTTCACGGATTCTGCAATCATTACCCTGGAAGGGCTTGAGTACAGGCAAGAGATTATTGTCACAATAGATGTTGAAAAGCGTGAAAGCATCGCAGGCATGGTTGCGAGGATTATCGGAATATTCCTGATAATCGCAATTATTGCCGGAGGGGTTGCTGCGTATTTCTTCCGGGAAAAAGCAACTGAGTTCCTAAACAAGCTGTACTTTTTCCGCTCAAGAACCGAGAAAAAAGAGACTGAAGAGAAGCTAAAAAAACTTAAGAAAGAAGAGGTTGTTCAATCAATAGAAAACACTTTCAGGCTGCTCAAGATGAGGAAAATGTCTGAGCTGGAGATTTACCAGGAGCTCAGGAAGAGCTTTTCAAAAGAGGAGATAAGGATAGCAGCGGCAGAAAGGGGCTTGCTGGGAAGCCTCGAGCTGGGCAACTTAAAATAGAAAGATTTATATAATAAAGATGCTATAAAGACAAATTAGTATATTGTTTGGTATATTGATGAAGGAAAAGAACCACTTCGGAATTAAAAGCAGAGTTTATAAAAAAACAGGTAAAAGGTTTTAGAATGCCTCAACTTAAAAAGAAAGCCTTAATGGGTATTGGCACTTTAATCATATTTATTGCTATAATCTTGGTAGCGGCAGTTGCTGCTGCAGTGCTTATTTCTACGTCAAATGTTCTCCAGCAGAGAGCATTAATAACAGGAAGAGAAGCAAGGGAAGGCATCACTAATGCAGTAAATGTTATTTCGGTGATGGCTGCCTCAAACGCCTCTTCAGAGACTTTCAATAACTACGAGATGCTTATTCAGCTTCAGGCTGGCTCTGACCCATTAGCCATGAAAAGGACTTTTGTCCAGATGATTTTTCCGGAAAATGAGTTTGTCGCAAACTTTATAGACAGGGATGAGATAATTATTGAACAAATGGGCAATCTTAGTGTCGGGGCAGGGTTGCCTATCATGGATTTAGACGGGGATGGCTCTTCTGAAGTTATTCACCTGCTCACAAACGCCACAACCGGAAATTATTACCTCATTGTTAATTTCTCATCAGGGTTTTACAGCGACCCAATAATTGTGCCCAACCTTTCCGATGCAAGCTCAAGCCCTGTAAATATAATTATTGCAGAAACTGCAATAAAAGATGGGGAGGACATATACGGGGTTGTTCAGCTAAGCGGGACAACCAGTACTGACAACCAGATTGATGAAACTGTTGATTTCAAAGTAAAAAACTTTCCAGAGGGATGCAGCTTTGACCTGCTTCCTCCAGAGGATTATTTCTGTGTTGTAAAGATTATTGATATCAACAACGATTATGTTCTGAACAGCGGGGAAAGGTTTAGGCTTCTTGTTAAAACAGGGGAGGAACACGCGCTAAGAACCGGCCAAAGGCTGGAGTTTATTATTTCTACAGAAAGAGGCATTGTGTTCCAGTATGGCTTGAGGGCTCCTGATGTAATTGACAAAGTTAAGACTTTGCTCTGGCCTATAGGATAAAATACAGGTTTGTTTTAAACTTAATTATTCTGGAGTTACAATTAAATCTTAAAAACAAAGCGAGCTTTGTATTGGGTGAGGGGAGATTATGGCTTTATTCAAGAAGAAAAAAGATGACCTTGATGTTCTTAAGGACAAGTTTCAGAAAATGGTGCAGCAGAATCCCGGGCAGCAGCCGCAAAATGCGCAGCAAGGGCAACAAGCACCGCAACAGCAAAACTGGCAAAACCAGCAGCAAGGTCAGCAAGGGTTTAGCCAAGGCTTCCAGCAGCAACCACAACAGCAGAACTGGCAGGGGCAGCAAACAGGACAGGAGCAGGCACAGCAACCACAACAGAGATGGCAGAACCAACAGCAATACGGACAGCCAGGCCAACAGCAACCACAACAGCAGAACTGGCAGGGGCAGCAAACAGGACAGGAGCAGGCACAGCAACCACAACAGAGATGGCAGAACCAACAGCAATACGGACAGCCAGGCCAACAGCAACCACAACAGCAGAACTGGCAGGGGCAGCAAACAGGACAGGGGCAGGCACAGCAACCACAAAAGAGCTGGCAGAACCAGCAGCAGCCGAACCCTGAGCAAATCAAGGTGATCAGCGTAGAGGGCAAGGAAGGCAGGACTGTGGAAGAAAACATTGTTAGGCCAAACGAGTTTGCCGAGGACAAGGACTTACAGGATGTGAAGAAGGAGTATGATGAAGCAAAGATAAACTCGCTCATAATCAAGCAGGTAAAGGAGCTAATAGAGATAGACACTGCACTCAACGGAAGGATTGAAGACATAGACCTAGATATATCAAATAACAAAAGGAAAATTGGTGAAATTGAGAAAAAAATATTTGAGATTCTTGAGCAGGTAAGGGAAACCAATCTGAGAATGGACAAGCTGGTTGGGCTTTATGAGGTTGTTACAAACCAGATTAATCCTTTTGTTAAAAAAGAAAAGAAGCAGGAAGAGGGAAAAGGGAGCGAATCAAAGCCTGGAGAATCTCCTCAGCAGCCAGGTTCTGAAAAAGAGCAGCAAACCCAGCCCTGGATGCAGGGCCAGGAAAACAAGCCTCCTGCTTCCAATGAGAGCCAGGCCATGCCGCCAACACAGGGGCAGAAAGAAGCGGACAGCAGGATATCAAAAAACGCAGAAAAGCAGGCACTGCTTTTCAAGAAGGCTGCGCCAGGGCAGGAGTTCCTGCTTGAAAACGGCAACAAGATAGCAAGCATCTATGAGCTGATTGAGGCGCTGCAGAATGAGCCTGAAGAAATAATCAGCAAACACCTGAACCAGCAAAACAACGACTTTGCCAAGTGGGTCAGGCTTGTCTTTAACGAGAATGCACTTGCAGATATGGCTGAAAAGACAACTGACAGAATGCACATGGTGTTTATACTTAAAGGGTATTTTTCATAAGCAAAGGCTTGCTTTAATTTTCATTTTTCTAAGTGTGCCTAAATAAGTAACGAGGCTTTTACTCTCTTACCCTGCCTTCAATTCCGCCTATGTAAAGCTGGGAGTAATTAAAAAAATCATCGTCTGCCGAAACATTATAAGTCAATAAAAAAGAGCCTCCTGCAGAGATGTTTGATGCTCCCCATTCAAAAGCTTCCCCGCTATAGCCTTCGGCATCCAGAGAATAGCTTGATAAGGGTGCAAGAGGGGAATCAAGAGAGAAGGGCTCAGGGATAAAGTCAAAGAAACGCACCCACCTTTTTGTGTAGTTCAGCCTGTTTGTGATATTAACAGTTATTGAATAATTCCTTAAAGATATGGACGAAACTGACTTCCTGTAGGTAAAGTTTGAAAGGCCGGTGATGTTTATGGTGTTTGAGTCAAAAGCAGAGCGGTAGTTTGGGTGAGTGCAGGTTGCGTTGTAGTATATGGTGCCGTCAAAGTAAAAAAGCCTGTCATAAAGGTAGAGCTGGTCGATTGCTGAATAGCTCATTGTACCGCCGGAGAAGCCTTTAGCAAACTCTATATCGCAGTTTGCATCGCTAAAGGAAATGTTTGACAATGTGGTAAGGTTGCCGTAAAAATCTGCATTAACGCCTGCATGGATTGTTTTTGCTGCAAGGTCTTGTATGTCAAAAAGGTGCAGGCTGAAAAGCCCATAAACGAAAAAGCTTCTCAGCGCCGTAGAATTCCAGGCAAAGTAATTCATTGTGCCGCCAAGGGTTGCGTTCCAGTAGCCGAGCGGGGCGTCGTGCGGAATCTCATACAGAGAGGATGTCCAGAAGCCGCTGGCTTCTGAAAGGGAAAGGTTCACTTCTGAGGAATTTGTGAGCTGGAGCAAGGAATAAAAAGATGGCGAGTAGTATGAAGCAAGCTCAGAAACCGATTCCGGGCCGAGTGAATTGACTGTTGCATTTATGTAAAGGCTTTCTGTCTGGTTGTATTCTGGGTTTGGGTTGGCTGCTGGCTCTGAAAAAACAAGATTGGCACCGCCGTAAACATAAAACTGCTTGGTTGTGTTGATGATTCCGCTAGAATATGTTGTTCCGCTTGGAAAATATCCCCACCAAGTATGGTTGCCTGCGTAAATTGAAGAGTTGGGGTTGAAAGTAAATGTTGCATGGCCGGATGCGTTTGTGAGGGCAGAGCCTAGCAAAACATTTTTGGCACGTGCAAGGTCCGGGTAAGTCAGGTTTGAGTAAAAGAATATCTCCAAGCCTTCAAACTCGCCGTTGATTTGCACAATAAGGTCTGTCTGGTCCGGCTCCGAAAGCAAGGAATCCCTGTCAAGAACCGTGCCGTTTGCAGGGGAAACTGCGTAAGTGTGAATAATGATGTGAGTAAAGGTTACATTTGTATAATTCAGATTTCCGGCCGAGTCGTTTGCCCAGACCTGCAGAGTATTGCTAGAACCTTCATTAACAAGAATGTTAAAAGTGCCTGTGTAAGGATAGTCAGTACCATTCCAGTTATACCAGATATCTTCAAGGTTTTTGTCTGAAGCAGATATGTTGACCAAGATTACTCGATTGTAATATGTTTCATTTAAAGGGGAATGAATTTGAATGTTTGGCAAAACTGTATCTATCTCAAAAGTGTAGTTTGCTGAGGAAAACCCACAATTTGCTTCCGTACAACACTCAACATTCCAAATATAGACTCCGTCGGAAGAGTATGTTCTATTAAAGCTGTTTATGCTTCCGTTGGTTACTCCGGTAGAATTCCACTGCCTTCTTTGCCAGCTACCTGAAGAATTGTCCCACAAAGAGCAATTTGTAAATTTGGCGTTTGTTGAAGGGGTATAATTAAAAAAAACATGTGTATAATTTAAAAAGGTGTTATTTTCAGGTGCATCTAAAGAAATGTTTATATAAACAACATCATAGCCAGAATAAACAGAATACCTTCTGTTTTCTGATGAGCCACCAAGGGGGTCAGGGAAGTTTGCTGCGTAAGTTAAAGACCTCACCCTTCCTTGGCCTGTGCTTCCTGCATCATAACGAAGGTCTACGCCATTTGAGCCGCTTGTTCTGGTTCCCCAAGCGACAAGCCAATAATCTCCTGGAGGCAAAATTACTGGGCTTGTTAAAGAAAGCGTATACCAATTTGTTGTTGCACCTAAAAGCCCTCCTGAGCCGCTTCCCTCACTGGTTGCTGCAATAAAATTTCTGTCTTCGTCATATATTGCAAACTTGAAACTTGCATAGGTGGTTTTTCCTATGGTGATACTAGCTGTAATGTTTCTTATTATGCCTGGATCTTCCATTTCATAAATGCTCCCCCTTATTGTGTTAATAAGGGTTGCTGTTGACCCTCCGCTTGTTTCGTAGCCGAAAGTAGGGTCTATCTTAACAGGATAAGTGGCTGTGTCCAGGAACTCTTGGGGCACAATTATGCTGAGTATGCCTTTTTCTTCGTCTATGCTTATTTCTCCAACAACTTCTTTTCCTGCAGCATCCTTAATTATCGGCCTGTAAATGTGAAATGCCTTGCCAGCCCCATATTCGCCTGCCTCGCCTACTTGCCTGATTTTAGCGTGCTTGGTATGGTATACAGCATATGAGCCAATGTACTTTTCAGGCATGAAATCGCCGGCTTCTCTTTCTTCTTCACTAGGAGGAAGCTGATAATAGAACTTCAGGTTGCTTGTTTCAAGATCGTACTGAAATACATTTGTGTCCGGCTTCTCATGCAAAACCAGTTCAACTTCAAACTTTTCAACACCGTCAGGAACTCGATTTTCCCAGGCGTATCTTATCCATTTTTCAGAAGAGAGTTGGGATTTGAGCGCTTTGAGTACGCTTTCCTCCTGCGGGGAAAGGGGCTCAGGATTTAGCTCCAAGTCGAGAAGCATAGCAAGATTTTCTGCGATTTCTTCACCAAGGGAATAATCAACATTGCTATTTAACTCCCTTAGCCCACCTATCGGAAACAAGGTTAGCACTGTTTTTAGGTATGTTCTTACTGGCTCAAAAAGCGCCTTTTTTTCTAAGGGCGAATCAAGATAAAAAGCCATTTTAATATAGTCCCCATCAAAAGATTTTCTTCCTACTATTTTTGGCCTAATTCCATCAATATAATACATAAAGTTACCCTTAGTGATTATCGTTATATCATATTTTTTCAAGGCTAAATTATATGCCTGCTTAACTTTATCCATATACTCATCGGGATTCTTTGATATTCCTTCATCATAGAGAGTTATTGAAAATATGCCCTCTTTATTTGCAAGAATAACAAAGCTTCCATCGCCTTTTTCAACAGTCCTGTACCTGGCAACAGGAAACTCTATTTGGTCAAATCTCAAGTCTTGGTCTGCTTCCCTGGTACCATAAAAAGAGTACCCGTCTTCGTTTGTAGTGTAAAGAATCAGCATAGGCCCGGTTTTTATGCGCTGGGGCAATTCATAGTAAGCGGTCATGCTAACCAAATCTATTGCGCCAAGGTTTAAATATCGCAGATTGTTTGGTTTTGGCTCTGAAAAAAACAATAAGTTTCTTTCCTTTGGCTCAGTGTCTATTTTGTAAAAGTGAACTTCTTTTCTATCTCCAGAATACTTAATTTTTTCACCCTGCCGCATAAAAGAGCCAGAGCCGGCATCAGGATAACTAATCCTTAAAGAAGAATCGCCCTCCCAAACACTTAGTTCGGCATAAGGAATCTCAATCTCGTCTGGCAGGGGCGCAGGGGACATTGGAGAAATTAAGTTAAAAAGTTCGGCTTTAGCATCAGAAGGCTCTTTTGAAACCCCTATTTTAACCCTTGCCTCGCTATGCCTGCCGTCAGGCTTTTCGCCATAAAGCAGCAGATTTAATTTTTCATTTGTGGATAGAAGCTCTTTTTCAAAAACAGGCTCAGCATCTTCAGGAAGATGTATGTCATCAAGAACATCTACATCTTCCTCAAGTTCTTCCTCGATTTCCTTCTCCGGCTCTTCCGGAACTTCAGGCACATCGAAGTATGACTCAAATGTAAAAGAGGAAAGGTGAAAGTCCTGCCTCTCAAGCATTACTGCGTCTGCAACCACTATGCCTTCTGTGCCTAATGCAGAGATTGAAACCGTAGAGCCCGAGTCCAGAAGATACCTTCCAAGGTAAGTCCAGCCTGCATCCTCCCTCTGGCTTATGAAGACCACAGAAGACGTGTCTTTTGCATCAATAAGTATGGGGACCCTGGGGGAAAACTCTTTTGAGACAGGAGTATGCATGTAAAGGTTGTAGGTTCCTTTTTCCGCGGAAAGCCTGTACACAACTTTCTTGTTTTGCTTGCCGATGCCAAGGTCAGAGAGGTAGTCTATTCCAATGAAAGGCTTTGCCTGAAAAGCACTGCCCCAGGTTCCATATACGCTTACCAAAGGATCGTTGTTGTCTATGGATTTTCTTGAAGGAAACTCAGGCACTTTCCTGAACTCAAAACCTGCGGAGTGCTCAAAACCGGGTATGAGCTCAGACTCTTCATTGTAAACAAAAACAGGGAAATATGATGCATCGTTGGTTAATGGGAAGATATCCCTGCCTTCGCTGCTCTCTGAGCCTGAAAGGTAGCTCATCTCTGCATAAAAAAACTCGCTGCCCTGCTTTGTCGGTACGATAATCCTGCTGGAATCAAAAAGGCTGGCTATTCCTGCAAAGCCTGATTTATCGTAGTGGTTCTTTATCAGAAAAACTTTTCTTTCGCTAAAGGGCAGGTGCCAGTTTGTGTCAAAAACCCTTGTCATCTGGTTGTTTCCAAGGAACTCGTCAAATATCTCGTTGTTGTGGGATGTGAGAAGCTTTGCCTGCACGACCTTTGGCTCTTCGCCAAAAAGATGCCTTGGAAAAAAAACCCCCTGCTCTCCGGGATAAAGGATGGTGCTCTTAGAGCTCTCGCTGCAACTCCCGGAATAATCGCACTCTGTAAACTCGACTACTACGTCAAAGGAGTTGAAGTAGCTGTTGTAGAGGTAAACCACATACTGTGAATCCTGCTCCTCTATCTCTCTTATAGCGAGGTCATATACTGAATATTTTTCGGCCTGAACTGCATACTGTATGGAAAGCTCTGCCTGTGAAACTGGGGTTCCGTCTTCAAGCAGCTCAAGCAGCAGAGAGCAAGACTTGTTAAAATCCTGCGAAGATACAATCTCGAGCTCTGGCTTTATGTTTCCCTTTTCTTCTATGAGTACTGAAGAGCCTGAAACCAGCTCGTTTCCATAAAGGAAAAAACCGAGCTGATCGCATTCCGATGTAAGCCTTAGCCTGTACTCGGATGCCTGGTCAAGCCAGTTGAGGTAAAGCTGAGCCGTGCTGGTCTGGTTCGGAAGAATGAGCTCTGCGTTGCTTTTAAGGACAAGCTCAGGAGACTCAAAGAGCTCTGGACTAAACACAACTGGGAAGGCTATGCTATTTTCCTGAAAAAGCAGCCTTACCAAAAATGCACCTCTTTCGTTGTGGGAAAGCTTGGCTCTGTGTGTGCAGACATCCGGAGAAAAGCCTTGCCCTGCTTCAAAAGCCTCTTTTGACGAAAGGGAAAAAAAATGCACCTCGCTTCCTGTAAGAAGGCAGTCTGAAACAACGATTTCTGCTGTTTCGTAAGCCTTCTCAGGATATGTTATCTTGCTTTCGTAATTATCAGAATTGCTTATAACCGTGGCTGTCTCTGCCTCTGAAAGAAATATCACAAAATCCTCTGAGTCAAACAAAAGCAGCGGGGCTGTATTCCCAAACTCATCAAAAGATGCAACATCAATTATTTGCCCTTCCTTCTCAATAAAAGAGAAGTAATTTGCTGAGGAAAAAAAAATGCTAAATCCCTCCAGCAACACAGAGCCAACCAGGGAGATGTTAAAGGTGTTGTCCAGGAAAAGAATCCTTTCGGGCCTTTCCTCTACATAAAACCATCCGCTTTTTATGTGCTCCAGCTCAAAGAACGAGTTGTTTTTTACATAATGCCCGATGTTTGTGATAATCCTTGAAATGTTGTTTTTCACGAAAAAGCCAGAGGAGTGCCGGGAAGGAATCTCGCGGAATTCGTGCATAACTGTGCCTGAGTCTGAAAAAAAGCTCCGGTAGCCTTGAGACGCCTCAAAATAGTCAAGCGCCGGAAACTCAAGAGAAAGGATTGAGCCATTCGAAACAAAGGAAACAATGTAATCCTGATTGGGGTAAAGAAAAGCCTCCTGGTTTTTTTCCATGATGCTTAAAGAGCCATCCTTCTTTGAAAAAACAAAGCCAAGGGTTTCAGAAGAAAGCACTCTTTTTTCTTCAGAGTAGCTTATCTTATCCGGCTCATGGCTGCAAAAGGGAAAATAGCTCTTGTTCCATTGCAGGTAAGAAAAACTAAGCAGGAAAGGATACTTTTCAACTGGGGCTTCGCAAAAAAAGCTGCTGTTGGAAAGTGTGCAACTGGCTATTTTTCCACCAGAAAGATTTACCAGGGAAGCCGAGAGGCCTTCATCTGTGCCAAGCATTCCCTGAATTAAAACCCTGCCGCCTGAAACATTGCAGGAATATTCGGGCTCAAAGCCAAGCAGGGGTGTTGCCACCACGATCTCAAGGGTTTTGAGGTGGCTTAGCTCGCCAAGTGTGGCATTAAAGACAAAAAGGTAGGTTCCGTACTCGGAAAGGTTATAACCAGCTGTCTTTCTGCCGTCTCTTAATGACTCGATTGCGAGGCTTTCTGTTTCCCCAGAAGGCAACACAACGTGCGCCTCTACAGGAAAAAAAAGCACCATTATGCCGTTAAGATAGCCAGAAAAGTCAAAATTTGCCGTTGAGTTTATCTCATAAGAAAGAGGCATTTCCTTGAAAACAAGCTCGAACTCGTTGGATGCTGCTTGTGCTATAGTTACAAATAAAAGTACTGCAAATAAGAATGCCCAACAAAGTTTACTCATTTTTTTCAGCGTTTTCTCATAATTTTCTAAATGGGCACTTATAAAAATTTCGTTTATTGTAGCTGAAAGAGAACCTGGCTTGTCGCCCTACTGCCCAGAAGCAACAAACGCAGACTTAATCTCGCAGGCCTTACAGACCTTGCCTGCACTTGGCTCTCTGCACAAAGAGCAGGCAAGAATCTCTTTTTTTTCTACAGAAACCCTCAGGGCAGGAAGGATATTCAGGAAGGCAGCCAAAATCTTTTCCTTCGCCAGGGGCTCGTGCTTCTGCAACTCTGAAATAAGCCGTCTTGGGATGTCCCTGTATGCGCTGGCAGCATACGGGCACTCTGTAAAGGGAACCTGAAAGCCCTTAAGAAAAGAGTAAAGAAAGACCTCTTTTTCAGGGCAGAAGTAAAGCGGCTTAACTCTCGTCGAAAAAAGCGGGTGGTGAACTGCCCCGGGCCTGATGCCTAATCGGGGAAGAAAGCCAGTGTTTGACTTAAAGATGTTCATAAGTATCCCCTGGGCCTCATCATCAAGGTTGTGGCCAGTAGCAACCACATCGTATCCCCTGCCGGCCTTGTTTATTAGGGTTCTCCTGAAAGCCCCGCACATTGTGCAGGGGCCATAGCGCCTTCCAAGCTTTTTTACAGCGCTATCCAAAGTAAAGCCAAATGCCTCTTCAAAAGAAAGGATTTTCAGGTATACTAAATGCTTTTTGCAGAATGATTTTAGAAAATCAAGGGTTTCCTGCCTGTATCCTTTTATGCCTTCATCTATTGCAATTGCCTCAAGGGTCATGTTGCGGCTGTGTTGCTTTTTTTGGAGTTCAGTATATTTTTTTACAAGGTAAAGCAGAACAGTCGAATCCTTGCCGCCTGATGCGGCAACAGCAATGCTTTTTGCGTCCTTAAAAAGCGAATGCTCTTCAATTGTGCTGAAAACCCTTTTCTCAAAAGACTCAATAAAGTGCTCTTTGCATAAGGCATTGCCTGCTTTCTCATAAACGGCCTTTCTGCCGCAGAAGCAAATCATTTAGCCCTAGCCTCCGGAAACAACAGAAAGAACCCTAATCTCATCATCGCCTGAAACCTCATCAGAATCAAGAAGCACCTCGCCTTCCCTGACAACAAGAGCCTCTGAAGCATCAATGTTAAGCTTTTTCAGCATGCCTGAAACCTTGCCCGAAAAAACAAGATGCTTTTCCTTTTTCTCTTTTTCTATAAAGACTTTCATAAAAAAGGCAATCCTGTGCAGAATAAAAAGATTATGAAAAAACCATGAAAAAATAAGAAAATGCAGGAAAAAAAGCAAGCTGCTAGCTGATCCTTGAAAGCGCTTCTGTAAGAACTGCTTTTTCAGGCTCTTCAAGCTTGGAAAGCGCGCTCTCTTTTGTGCACCATAGGTAAGTTGAGTATTTGGCGTTTATCTTTACAGGAATATTCATATTTGCCTCAAAAAGCAAAACCGAATCTTCGCCAATAGAAAACCTGTCCCTTTCCTTAAGACCCGAGATAAACAAGTGCTCAGGAAGGTTGTCGTTCTGGCCTGAGAATAGTTTCCAAGAGGTGTTACTCTTGGCTATAAGGGTAAAAAGCTCGCCGTTTCTGTCAAAGACAATAAAGTAATTTTTCATAAAGCCCGAGATTTCAGCCATATTATTTAAAGATTTCTAAAAGGGTATTGACTTGCTGCTCAGTTTATAAGCTGTTTTGATGTATACCAGAACGTAAACGCGGATGCCAGAATTAACAAGACAGACAGCATCAGCGAAAGCACAAGGTCTGGCCTAAGAAAAATAAAAGAAACCCTGTTAATAAAGAACGACCTGATTAAATTCTCACCAAATAAGAAAGGGTTCAGAAGAACCGCCTGGCGGAAAGGGCCTGCTAAAGACTCAATAACAATAAACTTGTTGGAAAGCAGCAAGAAAACGCCTGCCAGAGCTATGGAAATAATCATTCCGTTTTCAAATTTATTAAAAATGCATCCTAAAAAAATGCCGAAAGATATGTAAAAAATAATAACGGACGCAAGAACGGCAAGGCTTTCGAGGCTTGCCAGCGCAATAGGGG
>CAYUJZ010000011.1:14029-31768 GCA_964445165.1 uncultured Methanosarcinales archaeon | reverse complement strand
GGATTACCTTACACTTCATTATGATGAAACTCTGCAGTTTGATTTATGACCAAAAAAATATTTTAGAAAACTTTAAATACCCCTAGCCAAAGGAAAAGCCAGCAATGGCAGGTGTGAAGGTTTTGAAGGTTTTGGTTTTTGGGATTTTGCTTGTCCTGGGCTCAAAAGATGTTTTTTCTGATTCTTCTGTTTCTTATTCTTGTTGTTGTCATGGTCCTGATGGTGTAAGTGCATGCCAATGTACGATATATGATTTATCCGGTTCTCAATGTGGACCAGATTCATCTTATATCCGTCATTGTACTGACTGCTCTGGCCCTGACGGAAGAGTTTGTGAATATAGTCCTCTTCTTGGACATTATCATGTTATGATGGAATATTATTGCAATAACGGAGAGTGTGTAACATCTGCCTACGATGCGATTTTTTGTGAATCTGATCAAATCTGTGTTGATGGAGAATGTGTTTGCGTTCCTGACTGCAACTCCGAGACAGAATGCTGTGCTGGAAAGCAATGTGGCACTGTGTTTGATGGCTGCGGAAAAACCTATGATTGTGGAACCTGCGATCTTGGCTTTACCTGCTGCGACTATAAATGTGTAAACTTATCAATCGATGAAAATCACTGCGGGAACTGTAACAATGCCTGCCCATCCGACAAGCCTGTCTGCTGCGATGGAGTATGTGAAGAGTGCTGTCACCATCATGAAGATGCCGATGATCAATGTGACAGTAACTTTTATTGCTGTGCAGGCACTGATGATTCTGATTTCAAAAACACCTGCAATGAATGCTGTGTAAAAGAAGAAGGAAAACAATGCCCTGATCAAGATGACTTCTGCAGGAACGACTATAAATGCAAAGATATTCCTGATCCGAAAGAAATAGGCTTCATTTTGCTTAACGGAATAAAAACAGGAAGCATGGCTGATTATGAAATACAGCACATTAGTGACCATTCTTATATCCCTGTAAAGGCAAGAGCAAAACATTACTGTTACATTCTGGATGATTTTTTCAATCAGGGAGAATGCAATAAAAAAGGCCCGTACAGTGATTGTGATGTGTCTGGGGCTACGGCGGACATTGTATATTTCAATGAGATAAACACCAATGAAAAATGGTACGAGGTAGGATGCAGAAAAGCCGGATTGTGGGATCGTTCGTGCAATCCTGATTGGGTTCCTTTTTATACTACCAGATACTTTCTCCGGTTTTTGCTGTGCGACTCAAATTCTGGGATTCCCTGCGAGGGCGTATTATACCCTGAAGCATCAAGAACAAGCAGCTCCAGATGGTCTAGAACAGAGAGATTTTACGGCACTGTAAACATTGACCTGGCTGATTTTAGGAATTCCGATGGAGAGCATTACAGTTACGAGTGTGTTCAAATCTATGATCCTGTGAATACAATCGGCGGATGTACTAAAGGAGATACGAATACTCCAGAGTATGCTGTTCCGCTTTACGCAATCAACCAACTCCAGCCCTGCGGAGAGGAAGGCAGCGGCAACATCTGCGTTGATGGTGTCTGCAAGAATTTCTACTGCAAGCCCGATGGAGAGCTTCACGAATTAGAGCAATGCGACCCTGTGGGAGACCAATCATTCTGGGTAAAAAACGAGGAAGGAGAAAAAGAGCAAGTCGCTGGCGAAGATATAACATGCTACCACTTTGACCTCTACCCTGCTGAGGCAGATGAAGAAAACAAGCCCTTTTGCGATGAGGAGACCTGCAGAATAAACACAAGCAACTGCATTGATGAAGGCGATTATGCAGCCCTGCTTTGCGGTAACCATCAAATTGATGTAATACCTATTAGTGGAAGAATAGAAACCTGTGACTGGTACAACCATTCAGACCCGCATCTTAATCTTGAATACGAGCACCCATACGGCGATATAAGGGTAAAAGATGTGCTTCTAAGAAAAAAAACATATTGCGGGGCACCAGAGAGAATCTGTGGGGAAGAGCAACCAGCGAAATACATAGGAGATGCTTATGAGCTTGAATGTGATGAAGAATGTAAAGAGGTTATATACGACTACTGCGACCCAGACCTTTCTTCAACGGACCCCAGCGTAATGAATGAATCCAACTGCGCAGACGGCTTGAATAACAACTATTGGTATGTTATGGAAAATCCTCACGACGCAATCGGCAGTGATGGCTACTTTGACATGGAAAGGGTAAGGTATAACACAGAACTTTGCCTTAACTCAACCCACTGCACTGACTGCCAGGACCGGAGCTGCGACCTAGAAGAAGGCATGGATATTCATGGGCATTATGGAATCTGCAACTTTAAGGAAGAGCTTTTCTGCAACGACGGCTTTGACAATGACGGGGATGGCTTAGTTGACCTTGAAGATGATGACTGTTCAGACATACCAAGGTACAACCCCGAGCAGTCTGCTACAGGATACTGCAATGTCCACTACCACTGCTACCTGGACAGGAACAGCATGACTGAAAGGACTAAAGAGCTCTGCTACGGGGCAGGCGAGATTGTCTGGGACGCTCACGGTGAGTTCATCTGCACAGATGAATTCTTCTGGACTTCGCCATTGAAAGCAATGGCTGGGGTGTTCTTTTCTTTAACAGACCAGAACGATTATTCTATATACTGCAACGACTATGGCAACAACAATGAAGGATACGTGGTTGCATACAACAGCAAGACACCGACAGGAATGTCTGCAGGCGACTTGCTGAGGATGTCAGGCAGCAGCTTCGGCAAGTTCTGTGCATTTACTTCCGGAAGCAAATGGGGCGTTTCCGCTAAAATAAAGGATGTAAATGAAGAGAACCCGGAAGACCAAAACAGAAGGATTCAGAGTGCAATGCCTCTCTTTTCTTCAAACAATGCCGCCTGCAGCAACGCTGCTTCAGCCAGGGAAAGCAGCCTTATTTCTGCCTGCGACGGAGACAGCATGGTATTCCTTAACGCAAAATACGGAACGCTCTTCAGGACAAATTCAGACATTAACAGCAAGCCTGCACTGGCTGAGCTGGAAGCTATAAGGCAAGCAATAAGCCAGCTTGACCCCCTTGGGAACATTGTGCAGATTCCTCTTGAATTAAGGCACGGGGCAACTACAGAGGCTTTCGTCTGGAAGAAAAAGGAAGCAAAAGAAATAATAGGCGCAATTGAGCAGCTAAACAAAACAGCATATGCAATGATTCTCTACAAGAACATCGATGATTTCAAAAAGCTATGCAACGAGCTTAGCTTTATCAAGATAAGCACAAATTTGGCTGGGACCTGTACTGACATTGGAAATGGCAACTACCTAATACACTGGACATTCCCAGTCAATAGTGCAGAGCTGCAGGCATCCAAGGCAAAGTTCAACGAGCTGGTAAGGGACATTAAGATAAGCTGACAACATAGAAGACCTCGTTTTCTGTTTTTATTATCTTAAATCCCCTTCCCAGCCTCCTGAGCATCTTCTCAACCCAAGTTCTCCTTGAGAAAGTCATGCTTTTTCCTGAGATTGTCTTTGTCGGGAAGCTGATAATTGCTATCCTTGAGTTTAAGGAGCGAATAAGCTTTTCTGCATTCTTATGCCCTGAGTCATCTATTAAATCTAAGATTTTCAGGAGAAACACAACATCATAGGGCTCAGGGAAATCAAGAGATTTTACATCAGCAACAACAGCCTCGCCAGGAACCAGGTTTTCCCTGAAAAATTCGTTGACCTTGTCAATAACCTCCTTGTTTAAGTCTACGGCAAGGTAATGCTCCATATCAAATTCTTTGAACGGAAAAAACAAGGGGTTAAGCCCGCAGCCCAGGTCAAGTATTCTTTTCGGCTTTGCTGCTGACACCTCAGCCAAGATGCTTTCAGGAAGCTCTTTCCTTTCATTAAGAGAAGGGAACCTGGCCTCTGGTGCAAAGTAGAGAAGCGCCTGCTTCCTCAGCCTTGCCTTAACCCTGGAAAGAAGGTCCTTAAAGTGCTTAGACCTTATGCTTTTAGCAACAGAAACCCTCTTTGCAAGGGTCTTTTCTGAGGTAAGCACATGCAAAACACTTTTTCTCATTGCCTCTTCATCAAGGGCAGAGTAGCTTTTGCTCTTCTTAAGGGCATGAATGCATGCCTCTAAAGCTTCCTTTTTCTCCATAGCATGGGGAATAAGGACAAAGTTTAAAAATATAGGGAAAAGAACCAAAAGCATGGCAAAGGAAAAAACCCCGAAAAAAGACAAAACCCCTGAATCCGCTGAAAAAAAGCTTGAGGAGATGAAAAAGTTCCTCGAAGAGTTTAAAGAGAAATCCATGGACAAGTTCTCTGATTACATCCTGGGCATCTCCCTTCTGCCTCCTTCAAAGGACAAAGACGAAAAGATAGACCCCAGCAAGGTAAATGTGCTGGTGCTTATGGATGACAGCGATACAAAAAAAATGGGCAAGGCTGAGCTCAAGGAAAAGCTCACAAAAATCATGGAAGAAATAGCAAAGAAGGTAGATGAGAAAATCACGCCAGTTGTGCTGCTGCTTTCAGAGCTATGGCAGAACTGCTATGACTCTAAGTACGAGTTTGCAAAGATGATAGCGTCAGGGGCGCAGATATACGACAAGGGCATCCTTGCAGCAATAAAAGTAACTGAAATTCATAAAGAGATGGTGATAAGCAAGTTTGAAAGGTATATTGTCTCTTATGTTCTTGCAGGGTCCCTTACACAGGGAAAAGCAACAGAAAAGTCCGACATTGATGTGTTCATTGTTGTTGATGACACCGATGTCAAAAAGATGACCCGCGGGGAGCTGAAGGAAAAGCTAAGGGCGATAATCATTGGCATGGGAGCAGAAGCAGGCGAGATGACTGGAGTGATAAACAAGCTCAACATCCAGGTTTACATCCTGACTGAGTTCTGGGAATCCCTAAGGGACGCAAACCCTGTAATATTCACGCTGCTCAGGCATGGGGTCCCTCTTTACGACAGGGGTGTGTTTATGCCCTGGAAGCAGCTTCTTGTAATGGGAAAAATCAAGCCCAGCCAAGAAGCGATTGACCTGTTTATGAGCACAGGCGAGAGGATTCTTGAAAAAGTAACTGAAAAGCTAAATGAGATAGGCATCGAAGACATCTTCTATGCATTGCTCACGCCTTCCCAGGCAACCCTAATGCATTACGGGGTTCCGCCCCCAACGCCAAGGGAAACGCCTGAGCTGATGAAAGAGATTTTTGTGGACAAGGAAAAGCTTTTAGAAACAAAGGACCTGGAAATACTCAAAAAAGTCATCAAGGCAAGAAAAGAGGTTGAGCATAAGGTAAGGACAAGCCTTAGCGGGAAAGAGATTGATGAGATGATCAATGAGGGAAAGGAATACCTGAAGAAGGTTGAGAGGCTTTTCAAGGACATCAACAAAATAAAGGACAAGGAAATCGCACAGGACATCTCAGACTCGCTCAAGTCAACAGTGAGAAAGGTCCTTGAAACCGAGGGCATTGGCAAGGCAGATGAATCACAGATTGTCAGTAAGTTCAAGGAAAGCCTTGTTAACACAGGAAAAGTGCCGGACAAGCTGCTAAAGAAGCTCGAGTCTGCACTTAAGCTCCAAAAGCAAAAAAGCATAACCAAGCAGGACCTTGAAAGCCACAGAAAAAATGCTGCAGAGGTTATAGGCTTCCTGAGGGAGTACCTTGAGAGAAGCAGGTTTTATGAAATCGAGCAGGGAAAAATCAAGGTAATTTACGGTGAAAACAAGATTGCTGAGCTGATAAATACAGACAAGGGCTTTGTACTAATCAAAGACCTCAAGAACAGGGATGCTGTGCTCATGGATAAGAAATCCTTCGCAGAAAAGCCCCTGAGCCAGGAAGATTTTGAAGCCCTCCTAAGGGACCCAAAAACAAAAATCAGCCAGGAGTTCCCGGTAGCCATAGTAAACAAAGTAAAAGAGCTCTTTGGCGACAACTGCAAGATAATTACAAGCTGAAGCTGTTTTCTTTTCTTAGTCTTTTTTAATTCTTTCTTTTTCTTTCTACCCCATCAAAGTCCCGAAGATTCCGGTAAGGAACATATTCAGCACTGTGAATATGAAGACAGCTACTGCTAAAATTGCCGGCATGTACTTAATGCCTGCCCTTATGTTGCCTTCCCTGATTATTGCAACTATCATGGAAGAGAATACCCCGGTAACAATTATAACTACATAAGCCATCGCAGTAAACTCGCTGGGTGCAATCGGGACAGAATCAACCCCGCCTATTGAAAAAAGCATATTGTGGGACATATCCTGCGGAATGCTTGCAGACTCCATCTTTCCAACAAAGCCCTCAAGCACCAGAAGAAACTGGTTGGACAAGGCAAAAAGGAAAGGAGACACAAAGCAGGCTATAATAACAATGAACATCACATAGCTCAGATTGGTTGCAGAGATATCTTTTTTAAGCTCTGATGTATTCTCAAGCTCAGAAGATATTTTGTCCACAATTGGTGAAATCCTGGTACCTCCCTGAAGGGACTCGCTCAGAATTGAAAAGGTCCTGCTCAGGTCATCAGAATCATAAAGGCCTGCAAGATAAAGCATAGCATCGCTTGTGCTCTCACCTACGGCAATCCTTTTAGCAACCAACTGAAGCTCCTTCGCAAGCTCGCCATAATCCGGTCTTATCGAGTTCCAGAATGCCTGCTCAAAAGTTGTGCCTCCTTTAAGGTTCTCAGAGATGGACTTAAGAAACCCCGGCAGGTTTTCCTCCATCTGCTTAACCCTCTTAAAGATCATAAAGTCAAAGTAAATCATAATGAAAGAAATGATTATAAAAAAATAAACAGACAAAAACAACAAGGATGAAAGCAGAAAAAACAGCGGAGCAACCACGAGGTTGAAGACTGTTTCTGACACATCAAAAACTTCCGAAAGGTTAAGGAAAGAATATAAGCCAAGGACTGCAAGAATCATGCTTACAAACCCTGCCAAAAACAGAATGCCAAAAAAGGCATAAGGAGGATTTTCAAGCCCGGCTTTTCTCGAATAGTCAGAAAGCCCCAGCCTGAGCTTGTCAGGAGTAAGGGCTTTTCCAAGCAATTCCAAAAACTCAATTTTCGCCATATGGTCCACACCTTAAAGGTTTATCACAGGCCTCACTGACCTGATAATGCTTATAAAAAAATACTGTACAACTGCAAGCATCAGCACAACCACCCATATAAAAGCCGAGGGCAGCGTAATGCCAACAAAAGTAAGGAATACAATAGCAATAGCAAACCCCAGCGAAGGAACAACAATCGCAAGCACGAGGTACAGCAGCACTATGGTATTTAGCTTTTTTCCATACTCTTTTATCTCCAGTGCAAGCTCATTTCTTATTGATGCAAGTGTTTCCTCAAGAGTATAGCTAACATCTGCCCCTGTCTTAAGCGAGACAATTATCGGGTAAAGGATTTTCTTGAATTTCGCAGAGGGGGTCGACTCTCTTGCCTGCTCAAGTGCATCCTCAATCGGAGTGCCAGTATTAATTGCTGTAACTATTCCCTTGAAAAAGTCCCCGGCAACTGTATTATCGGAACCAGCATCTGTAAGCGCTTGAAGGATGGGTATTCCTGAGTTTATCTTCAAAAGCAGGTATCTTCCTGCAAAAAGAACCTCCCTGTCCAGGTCCCTCTGAAGGTGGTAAACCTTGAGCTCAAGGCTTTTGTTGTAAAAAGAAACCATGCCAAAAAAAGCGACAACCAAAATCAGCGGATAAGCCCACAGCATTCCAAAGCGAGTAACGAAAGCAAAAAACAAGGTAAGTGCAAGCGAAGAAAAAACAGCTGAAACTAAGGTTCTCTTCTTAAATTCCTTAGGAGACATATCAAGCTTTGCAAGCTCAAGCTTCCTCTTTAGCTCCAGGTCTTTTAGCGTTGTCATTTTTTTCTGACATCTTTTTTGTGGTAGTACTTTGATATGAGCAGGCCGACTTTATTCACATCATCAAAGTTTTTGTCAACAAGCCAGGAAAGGAATTTTGTTTTCTCTGAAACATCAGCGAGTATTGTGCTTTCGCTCATTCCTGAGTAAAGGTTAATTTCATCAATTATCCTCTTTGGCTTCTTGACCATAACAAACTTATCGCTTGAGAAATTGTACTGGAATATTACGCTTTCATTTCCCTTGTCATCGATTTCAGCAACCTGAAGGGTTTTTCTCTTTCCTGTCCTCCTGTTCCTGAATTGTACCACAACAAGCCCGATAGAGTGAATAAGATTTTTCGGCAGATCGATTGGCGGGTTCGTCAGCCTTGCTATTGTCTCGTGGGCATTATTTGCATGAATTGTGCCATATACAGAATGGCCAGTATGCATAGCCTCAAAAAGCACTTCTGCCTCTTTCTTTCTCCTGATCTCGCCAACCAGGATTCTGTCCGGCCTCATCCTCAGTGAATTAACCACCAGGTCAAGCATAGTTATTTCTCCTTTTCCCTCCGGGTTAGCAAGCCTTGTTTCCATTGGAACCCAGTGAAGGTGGTCTGGAAGCACAAGCTCCCTGGTGTCCTCTATGCTGATAACCCTTTGGTTAGGTGGAAGAAAATTGCTTATCGCGTTCAGCATAGAGGTCTTTCCTGAAGCAGTTCCGCCCGCAACAATAATGGACAGCTCAAACTGCATCGCAAGCCATATCCAGGCAGCAACTTGGGCTGTTATCGTCTCCTTTTTTATAAGGTCAACGACAGTCCAGGGCTTGTCTGCAAATTTCCTGATAGTAAGGGTGTTCCCAGATGATGAAATAGGGTATAAAGTTGCGTTTACCCTGTCGCCGGTCTTTAGCGTGGCATCCATCAGCGGCTCCAGCACTGTAATATCTTTTCCAACCTCTCTTCCAATAAGAGTAGAATAATGCCTGATTTTTCTCTCGTTTTCTATAAAAATGTTTGTCTTAAGCCAGCCAAATTCCCTATGGTAAACCCAGACGCAGTCTTTTGCGCTGTTAACAACAACTTCCTCAAGGTTTGTGTCATTCAAAAGAAGCTCAATCTTTCCAAGACCCAGATTCTCCCTTATCAAATGGTTGACTAGGAAGTCTGCAGTCGGAACATCTACCTGGGGAAGGTATTTTCTTATAAGCACATGAAGCTCCCGGATAAATTCTTTCTCGATCGCCTTGTACCCCTGCTCAACAGAAATGCTGACTGCGCCAATATTTACCTTAGAAACAAATTCCTCTTTTATCTTTTCAAGTATGCCCAGCGTAACCTTGCTTATATTAAGAATCGAGATTGTATAAACCGGCACAAAGTCGTCTTCATAGTGAAAAATCCTAACATTGGCAACAAGGTCATTTACTTTAATTTCATACTCATCCAGCATCTTTTGTTTATGAGACATTTTGCAGGCCCTCCGGTTCTTTTTTTATAGAATCAGAAAAATAATTCTTGCTCCGTGAATTCTGAATCTGAAAAACCTTTTGCTTTATCTTGTCTGACTTGTCCTTTGGCAAAAAGGGCATTGAAGAGTAAGCCTGAAAAAACTTCCTTAAAGACTCATGAGCATCATGTATCTCTCCCTGGCTGAATAATTCATCAATATGTTCCAGCTGGCTAAGGAGGTAAGATGCGAACGCCTCCCTGTTAAGATTCGTTTTCTTCTCTAAGGCTGCCAGAAGCCGGGCGTACAAGCTGTTTGAATCAGAGAGCATATTAAGCTTTGCTTTTGAGGTTTGCATTGATGCAGCCAGCTTCGTGATTGCATCATAGATTTCAAGGGCTTTTTCCACTTTCCCTTCTTTAAGGCATCCCTGCAAAACAGCCGAAAGCCTCGTGAACTTTGCAACATTGGCTTTTTCTTCTTCCCTAATTGCCTTTGTTTCAGCAATCTGAAACCTTACAAGGATTCCAAGGAGCTTGTGCTTAAAGAACTGCTTTTGCTGTGGGAACAGGTCTGGTATCTGGAAAATTACCTTTTTCACTTTCTGGTACCTTTCAATAAACTCATCAAACTGCTTGCTGGCGATTATATTATCCAGAGCATCTAGCTCTTTTTTAACAGTGGAGAAAACAGATAAAAACATATCCTGGTTATCCTTTAGGTACTTAACCACCACCTTCTCTTCAAGCCCAGATGCTTTCTTTCCCAGCTCAATGGCTTTATTTGAATGAAAGCTTTCAGAAAGCACTTTGCACGCCTTTTTGATTTTCTCTATCTTTTCAAGGGCTTCGTTTAGCTTGTCCTCTGAAAAAAGCCTTTCTGACTCAACAAGGATAAGGCTAAGCCTCTTCAGAAGGTAGTGCTCTCTTTCCTCTTTTCTTTTCTTCTGGATGTTAAGGCTATCAACGCTGGGCAGCGGAGCTACCTGCTCTCCGGCCTGTTTAGGCTCTGTGGGCGCTGGGCGGGAATAAGCTTTTACTGAATCCGGCTTTTCTTTAACGGCTTCTCCGGCAAAGCCTTGCAACGAACCTGCTTTTGAATCCTGTTTTTTCGGTGGCTGAGATTCGAGCTTATGTTCCTGGGTCTTTTGCTGTGGCCTGTCTACGCTGGGCAGCTGGCTTTTCGGCTTCAAGCCCTGCTTTTTTACTATCGGGCTTTCCGGTTTTGGCTGGGGCTTTTGGGCAGTCCTGCCAGACTCACTCTTTTCTTTCTCGGATTCCTTTGGCGACTTAAAGGCCTGCTTTGGCATTTCTGGTGTAAGGCTTTTCTCTTCTGGCTTAGCTGAAGGCTGGCTTTCAAGTGACGCCTCCTTTAGGTTTTTTATCGCTGATGCAAGAGAGGATATTGAATCTCCTGGTGCACGCTCCCTGCTAAGTACCTCATCAAAGCCATCCCAGTTTCCTTCATCCTGGCCTTCTGGCTCATCTTCTTTCTTTTTTATCTTGCTCTCTTTTACTTTCTGTGCTTCCCTGAACTTTTCATAATAGCTTTCAATCTCTTCTAAGAAGGGTATTAAAAACTCCAGGCTTTCATCAGAAAACCCCTGTGCTGGCTGAGACGAATAAAGGTCTCTTAAGGAGCGGATATATTCTGCTGCCTCACCAGCAGAAATAGGGTTCACTTTGTAAATCTTGTTAGTGTTAAGAAGTGAAATCGCCTTCTCTGTGTGCTCTTTTGTCTTTAACAGGTCTTTGTTCCTTATGCTTTCCTTTATATCGTTAAGCTGTATTATGAAAGCCTTTCTCCTGAACCCCCAAAACTTAAAGAGGACAGATGCCCTTATGATATTATTGAA
Organism: uncultured Methanosarcinales archaeon; assembly: GCA_964445165.1. Lineage (GTDB taxonomy): Archaea > Nanobdellota > Nanobdellia > Woesearchaeales > JASKKU01 > DSBS01. Next base: position 20,619 of record CAYUJZ010000011.1, on the reverse strand, counting down.
GGCCCTGTCTGTTTCTTCTGAGAGAGAAGGCTTGGCATTATCGTAAAGCTCAAGAAAAGCCTCTATAAACAAGTCTGTTGTAGATATGAAATCCAAAAACTGCCTGTCGGCAACTGAATAAATCAGCTTGGATATCCTTTTGTTTACCTTTTCGCAAAGCCTCAATGCCTGCTTATCCTTTAGGTTGCGGGCTTCTTTTGGGTACACTTCCTTATAAATTCCGGAGATTAATGAACGTACAAGTGTCTTTAAAAAAAAAGAGTCTACGGTTGTTTCTAAGGAAAAAAAACGCTCAAGCTGAGAGCCTGCGCCTGAAAAAAAGGATTCTTCATCATTCGGGATATGCCCAAATGAAAGGTCAAAGTCAGACGAATTTGAATCCTTTTCGATATCTTCATCTGTGTCTTGCTCTGAATCCGCCTTCTGCTTAGGGTTTACTGAAACAAAAGTGTTAGTAAGCTTATAGTCCACCTTGATGAAGCCAAGCTGCTCAAGAAGCTGAAGAGTGTTCTCTAGGTCCTTTTTCTTTATTTTAGTCTGTTTTGAAAGCTCATCTACTGAAATTGAGCCTTTCTGCTTAATTATCTTTATGATATTGTCTGCTTCCGTTTCTATCTGATAAGGCATTAATAGTTATATAAGAAAGCAAATTAAAAAGGTTTGGAACCACTCTGAAGTGCAGCTGCTGTTTTTTCAGAACATTTGCTTAAGCCTTGAACTCAAATGCAATTGGTTTTTCCTTTAGCTCAGGCACTCTTTCCTTCATTTCCTTTTCCAGCTCCTTGATTATATTCTCAGGCAACTCCTTGGCTTTTAAGGAAACAGATACTTTTTGCTCGGAAATCTCAACCTTATCGGGATTCTTCCCAATCAGGCCCTGAACTGCTACCTCGAGCTTCTCTTTGGGCTGTTCAAGGATTCTGAGGATTTTAAACTTGTAAACAACATCCCTTCCGGCAAGTGGGTGGTTAAAGTCAATCAGCACTCTTCCGCCTGTTACCGACTTTATTATTCCCGGCATTCCGTTAATTTCAACCTGGAGGCCAACCATCGGCTTAAACTCGCTGTCTGCAAATTTTGAGGCAGGCAGAAGCCTTACCAGCTCTCTTCTTCTATCGCCAAAGGCTTCTTTTGCAGGCAAGGAAACCTCAAAATCCTTACCTGTTTCCTTATCAACCAAAGCATCGTTAAACCCTTTAGGGAAGCTGTTTTTTCCAATTTGCACTGCTTTTGGGGAAAGCTTTTCTGTATCGCCGCCTTCTTTTTCAGCAATACTTTTAACATTTGTATCAAAAAGCTCACTGGTGCCCTTAATCCTTCCTTCAAACTCAAGCTCAATAAAATCAAGGTTCTTTGTTTTCATAGCAAGAAGGAATCCGAAGAAATGTTTTAAAGGTTTCGTAAAAGATTTAAAGAACTGCCAAATCTGGTTGGCTGTGCCTCTGTGGCTTAGTCGTATAGCGCATCCTTGGTAAGGATGAGGTCCCGGGTTCAACTCCCGGCAGAGGCTTTTTAAAAAGAAAGTTTTTTATACTTCTGAATTAATTTTTGGTTTATGGCATTAAAAAAGAAAAGCCAAATCTTTACAGGGATTATGGTTCTTGTCTTCATTATGGTGGTAGCATTAATTCCTTCACCAAACATAGACCAAAGCTACAAAGATTTCCACAAGTGGGACGACCTTATTGACAGAAATACTGCAATGCTAGGGCATATAGAGGACTCGATATTGCCTAAAGTGAGCAGGACGCTCTCTTATTGTGCTATGAAAACGACCGCTGAAAATGATTTTGGGTCAAATCCTTCTTTAGATAATATACAAGAATATTTCAAAAATGTGTTTATCGGAAACATCCCTGGCTGCGATACAAACCTCACTGCATTCACAAAAGAGCTGAGCGAGGTTTTCAGGCATATGCAGCTTGACTTTCAGATGGACGCAGAAGACATTGAAATAAGAATCACTGAGACGCAACCTTTCTTTTTTAACGTGCATTACAACATAACCTACAACCTCAGCGTGCTTAACCAGCCGGATCTGATGTTTTTCAGAAGGGTTGCTGTTGTAAATGTGTCTGTGCCTATTTACGGGATAACAGACCCGCTATCAGAAAGGTTTATGGGGAATCCGCATAAGATTGCCTACTCTCCCGGGCCTTCAAGAAAAATCTTTGACTACTTTTTTGTCTTCGAGGTTGGGCTTATTGATGAAGATGAAGACTTAATGCGGTGCTTTAACAGTACTGATTCAACCGATGTGTGCTTAGAAAGAAGCCTGAATTACAAATGGTTTTACTATGCTGAAGAAGCGCCTTCGTTTCTAGACAGGCTGCTGCTAAGCCCACAAAGCAGCAGCGACTGCTGCGGAATCATGACGCTTTTGAACAACAGCGATACTTCAAAGGTTTTTCCTGGCGAAGTTAACCACTTTGGAGGCCAGTACAACCAGAGCTTCGTCGACTTCTGCTACTACCAGAGCGATCCTCCAAATTGCCCGCATTCAAACAGCACCTGCAAGCTTCTCATAAATATAAGCCATAAGGGAAAGAGGGTCATGATAGATGCCTGGAACCTGCATTTTATCACAAGGAACATTACATGGAGCGCAGACAGGCTTGACCCCGAACAAGGCGCTGTGATATATGAGCCGCACGAGCTCTCATGCTTAACCGAATAACTATTAAGAGTTAATTAAAAATGCTTACAGACTCTCACGCACACTTATTCATGGAAGACTGGTTTCCGGATATAGATGCTGTTGCTTCTGATTGCAGGAAAAGGCGGGTAAAGTATGTTGTCAACTCCGGGCTTGAGAGCGAGACAAACAGAAAGGCTCTCGAAGCTTCAAAGAAGCATAAGCTTTTTCTGCCTGCCCTTGGGCTTTACCCAGGAGAGGCTTCTGAAAAAAGCGAGAAGGAGCTAGAATCTGAGATAGGTTTTTTAAGGGAAAACATAAGCAAAGGCTATGCTGTGGGAGAGATTGGTCTGGATGGGACTTATCCTTTTATTGAAAAGCAGAAAAAGTGGCTCTCCAAGCTGCTCGAGATTGCAGCTAAAGAAAGCAAGCCTGCAATTATTCATTCGAGAAAGGCAGAAAAAGATGTTATTGAATGCATAAGTGAAGAAGCTGAGAAAAAAAAGCCGGGCTACAACAAAATTGTGATGCACTGCTTCATGGGAAACATGAAGCTTGTTAAAAGGTGTGCTGAGCTGGGCTGGTTTTTTTCAATACCAGCTATCTGCGGAAGAAGCGAGCATTTTAAGAGCATTATAAGAACAGTCCCGATGAGACAGTTACTTACTGAAACAGACAGCCCTTTCCTTGCCCCGGCTCGCGGGGAAACCAACTATCCCTGGAATGTTAAGGTAGCAATAAGAGAGATTGCAAAGATAAAGCAGATAACTGAAGAAGAATGTGAAAAGATTGTGTTCATGAACTTTTCCAGGCTGTTTTTGGTTTAATTTATTCTAAACTATTTCTTGAAGAAAGAGGAGTGCTTCTTTTTGAAGCCTTTGTAAGGGTCTTCAACCAGCTCATCAAGCTGCGCAACAAGATTTTTTGCTTTTCTGTTGAGTATTGCCTTGCCAATTAGCTTTGCATAAAGGTCTGCGCCGTTAATGCCTTTTCCCCTGAGCCTGAAGGTTGTATGGCTATCAGTGCCTGCAGGGATTTTAAGGCTGAGCCTGCTTGAGGACAGGCTTGGCACCTCTATCTCACCGCCCAGGGCAAGCTTGGTAAAAGATACAGGAATCTCGACATAAAGGTCGTTTCCCCTCCTTTCAAAAAGCGGATGGCTTTTTATGCTTATTCTAAGGTAGAGGTTGCCTCTTGTCCCTGAGCGAAAGCTTGCATTTCCCTTTTCTCTTACCCTGAGAATTTCCCCGTCGCTTATTCCAGCAGGAATGCTTACAGTGAAAGACTCTTCTTTTCTTACTGTGCCAGAGCCTTTGCATGATTTGCAGGGGTTCTTAATAATCCTTCCCTCGCCTCCGCATTTCCTGCACCCGGTTGTTGATGAGAAAACGCCGAAGATTGTTCTTTTTACTGATTTCACATAGCCTGTGCCGTTGCAGTCAGGGCAGACAGATATGTCGTCTTCTGACGAATAGCCCTTGCCGGAACAATCTTCGCATACATCTTTTGTATCTATTCGGACATCCTTTTCTGCACCATGGTATGCGTCCTCTAAAGAGATTGTAAGGTCAACATAAACATCCTCGCCTCTGTCGCGCGATGCTCTTCTTCGAGACTGTCTTGTGCCGCCGGTAAAAAACATATCAAATATGTCATCAAAGCCAAAGTCGCCGAAGCCAAAGTCTGGCCCTGTGCTAAAGTCAAAGTCACGCTGCGAGAAAGAGTCTTCAAAGGTCTTGCCGTAAAGGTCATACTGCTTTCTTTTTTCATCATCAAGAAGCACAGATACTGCCTCATTGACTTCTTTGAACTTTTGCGAGGCTTCATTGCTTTTGTTCAGGTCAGGGTGATACTGTTTTGCAAGCTTCCTATAAGCCTTCTTTATGTCTTCCTTGGTTGCATCCTTGCTTAGTCCCAGAATACTATAGTAGTCTTTTGCCATGTTTTAGCCAATTTTAAATAAAGAAACAAGAATCAAATAAAAAGCTTTATGGTTTGTCTTCCTTGAAATCAGCGTCTTTGGCGTTTTCTTTATCTTTATCGCTGTCTTTGCTGCCAGAGCTCTCTTTTTTGTCCTTTCCTGCCTCGCTTTCTTGCTGCTTTTGCGCCTGGGCGCTCTGCTGCTTGTAAAGCTCTGTTGAGATTTCCTGCATCTGCTTGTTTATCTCGTCTGTCAGCTTTTTTATCTCGCTAATCTCCGATTCTGTCACCAGGGAAACCTTTTTTTTCGCTGCTTCCTCAACTTTTGGCTTTAGCTCATTGAGCTTTGACTTAATCTTGTCCAACTTTGCCTTGTCTGCCTTGCCTTCTATCTCTTTCAGGGTTTTTTCAAGCGAGAAGATCAGTGCGTCTGCGTTGTTCAGAATCTCTGCATTTTTCTTTTTCTCCTTGTCCTGCTTTTCGTATGACTCTGCATCCTTCCTCATCTTTTCTATCTCTTCTTCAGTGAGGTTTGTGGTTGCTGTAATCTTTATGTCCTGCTGCTTCCCTGTTGCCTGGTCTTTTGCTGATACTTGGAGTATGCCATTTGCATCTATGTCAAAGCTTACCTCGATCTGGGGAACTCCTCTTGGAGCGGGGGGTATTCCTACCAGGTCAAACTGGCCAAGGGGCTTATTGTCCTCTGCCATCGGCCTTTCTCCCTGAAACACCCTAATGGTTACTGCTGTCTGGTTGTCTCCTGCTGTGGTGAATATCTTGCTCTTTCTTGTTGGTATTGTTGTATTCTTTGGTATAAGCACTGTCATTACTCCGCCAAGTGTTTCAATTCCAAGGCTTAATGGCGTTACATCAAGAAGGAGAACATCCTTTACTTCTCCTGAAAGAACTCCTGCCTGGATTGCTGCTCCCAATGCAACTGCCTCATCAGGGTTTACTGTTTTTTCCGGCTCTTTGCTTACAACCTCTTTTATCATCTGCTGGACTGCCGGAATCCTTGTGCTTCCTCCTACAAGGATTACCCTATCTATGTCTTCTGACTTGAAATTCCCGTCTTTCATTGCCTGCTCAAGCGGAGCCCTGGCTTTCTCAAGCAAAGGAGCCATGATTTTTTCCAGCTTTGCCCTGCTGAGCTTCCTGTTAAGGTGCTGCGGCCCTTTGTCTGTTGCTGTGATGAAAGGCAGGCTTATTTCTGTTTCCAGCTTGCTTGAAAGCTCTTTCTTTGCCTGCTCAGCTGCTTCCTTAAGCCTCTGAAGCGCAATTTTGTCTTTTCCAAGGTCAATCCCAGTTTCCTTGTTGAACTCTTCAACAAGCCAGTCCATTATGCTCCTATCTATGTCATCTCCGCCAAGATGGTTGTTTCCTGAAGTTGTTTTTACCTCAAAAACGCCATCTCCAAGCTCAAGAATAGAAACATCAAGCGTGCCTCCGCCAAAGTCAAACACAAGCACTCGGTGGTCGTTGCTTTTGTCAATTCCGTATGCAAGGGCTGCTGCTGTCGGCTCGTTGATAATCCTCAAAACCTCAAGTCCCGCAATCCTTCCTGCGTCCTTTGTTGCCTGCCTTTGCGAATCTGTAAAATAGGCTGGGCAGGTTATAATTGCCTTTGTTATCTTTTCCCCAATGTAGTCTTCAGCATCTTTTTTTAGCTTCTGGAGGATGTATGCAGAAATCTGCTGCGGAGTATATTCCTTTCCATCTATCTTAACCTTATGGTCTTCCCCCATGTGCCTCTTTATGCTCATGACTGTATGGTCAGGGTTAACAATAGCCTGCCTTTTTGCAGGGGTCCCTACAACAACCTCATCGTTTTTTATGTGGACTACACTAGCTGTTGTCCTTTCTCCTTCTGCATTCTGGATGATTGTTGGCTTGCCGCCTTCAAGCAGTGCAATTGCAGAGAATGTTGTTCCCAAATCAATTCCCAGTATTTTTTCTCCCATGTTCTTCACCTCTTTTTGAAACAATAACCTTTGCCGGCCTTAACAGCAGGCCATTCATAAGATAGCCTTTCTGG
>CAYUJZ010000011.1:0-13929 GCA_964445165.1 uncultured Methanosarcinales archaeon | reverse complement strand
TATCTTCTTCTGACTCCCTGGTAAAAATCACTTCGTGAAACTGTGGGTCAAACTCCTGCCCCAGGGGGTCAAATGGCTTTACTCCCTGTTCTTCAAGCAGAGCCAAAAGCTGGGAATAAATCATCTTTACCCCTTTCCTAAATGGGTCCTGCGCTTCTTTCGCCTCTTGGTCCTCATTGATTTTTGCCTGGCAATCCCTTAAGGCCAGCTCAAAGTTATCAATTACAGTAAGCAGCTTTAAGATGAATCTCTTCAAGGACAACAAAGCGCTTTTGTCTCTTTCTCTTTCCACTGCCTTTTTATAATTGTCAAAGTCAGCTGCAACCCTTTTTACCAAGCTGTTAAGCTCAGCATTCTCTTTTTCAAGCCTGCTGATTTTTGCCTTGAGCTCATCAAGGCTTTCCTTTTCCTCTCCTTTGTGGTTTTTTTGCGAGGCGGGCTTTTTTTCTTCCTCAATATGGTTTTTCTTTGAAACCTTAGAGTTATGGCTCATTTTCTTTTGCCTTTTGTTGAGTTTAACTTGACGCTGTTGGTCTTAAATGAACGGAAAGGTTGCAAATATTTAAAGTTTTCGGATTCAACGCAGGCCTAAAAACAACAAATGGCTTCTGTTACTTTTTCAGGTGAATGCCAAATCTTTTTAAAAGGCAAAGAAGTGAAACCGAAAATGGCTGAAGACATTCTTACTGGTGTGGACAAGCTGCTAGAGCTCCTCAAGCAGAAAAAGAAGATTTCCATGAAGGATGCTGCAAAACATCTCTCTCTTCCTGTGACTGTAATCAACGAGTGGGCTGATTTTCTAAATGAAGAGAAAATCATCAAAATAGAGTATGGGATAAGAAACCAGATTCTCGTGCTTAATGAAACAAGCGAAAAAGACATAAAGATACAAAAAGAGGAGGTCCAGAAAAGCAAGGAGACCCTGCTCAGAAAGATTCTTACTATTTCAAACATTATGGGAAAAAGGCGAAACGAGTTTTCTGCCCTTAAAGAAGAGTTCGAGAAAGTCAAAAATGATATAGAAAAAAGCACAAGCAGCCTTAGCAAGGAGATTGATGCTGTAAAAAGCCTGGATGAAAAGAAATCAAGGATTAAGGCTGAGTTTGCCTCTTCATCCAGTGCATATGAAAAAAAGATTAACGAGCTGCTCGAAAAGATGCAGGAAGAGGAAAAGGAATACAGCAAGCTGGTTCAAAAATTCAGCGAGAAGGAAAAATCCCTTAAGGAGATTGAAACAGAGAAAAAGAGCCTGACTCGGAAAGAAAACGAGATTAAGAAAAAGCTTTCCTCGCTGCTTTCGTCTGTTGCCTCAATTGAGCAGAGGCTTCATGAGGGCCTGAGAAAAGAGGCTTATTCAAAAGAGCAGCTTGGGGACATCAAAAAGAATCTTGAAAAGGTCTCCGGAAGAATTGATAAAGGCAAGCACGAGCTAAAGAAGCTTCAGGAAAGCCTTGCAAAGTCTGAAAAGGAGAGCGAAAACAGGCTGAAATTTTTCTTTAACCAGATTGAAAACAAAATAAATATTGATGAGAAAGAGAAAGAGCAGCTTAAAAGGTCTGTAGCCAGGTTTGAGGAGTTCATGAGCAAAATGAACAGCCTTGTAGTTTTTATAAATAAGGTTGAGAAAGACTTTTCTGAGCTGAACAGGAAAATCTCAAATTTTGAAAAGAAAATCAAGATTGTTGCTTTTGTTACAAATAAGGGCGAGTACAACCGACACATGCAGGATATCAAGCAGCATTTCTCAAGCATCGAAAAGCTAAAAGATACAATTGATGAAGATTTGAAAAACCTGAAAAAGAAAGTTAAGGGGTAAATCCAGATGAAGCAAGCAAAAGAAATTGACAAATACAGCTTCGAGTCAAACAACGTCCCGATAAATGTAAGAATCATCAAAAAAAAAAATGAGTTTGTTCCAATCTACGAGGTTTCTGTTGCAAATATCAGCGAGACAACTGAGCTTGTCCTTGACAAAATCAGGGATGAGCTGATAAACGAGGTAAACCTTGGGATTACTGAGATTGCTGATATCAGCAAAAGAGAAAGCATCGGCAAGATTTTTCTTGAGACAATTGACTTTCTCATTGAAAAGCACTTCCCTGACATAGAGCATTCATCAAAAAAGTACCTTAAAAGCTACCTTGTGCAAAAGGCGCTTGGCCTTGGCAACCTGGAGTTTCTCAACTCTGACAAAAACCTAGAGGAGATTGCAGTAAACAATGCAGAAGAGCCTGTTTGGGTTTACCACAGGAAGCATGGCTGGCTTAAGACCAACATTAATGTGGAAAGCGAGCAGCAGATAAAGCATTACTCTTCCATGATCGGAAGAAAAGTCGGAAGGCAGATAACTGTTCTCGAACCGCTTATGGACGCAAATATGGAAAGCGGTGACAGGGTAAATGCCACGCTTTCGCCTGTTTCGCTCTTTGGGAATACCATAACTCTCAGAAAGTTTGCCTCGAAACCATGGACTATCACTGACTTTATTTCATCAGGAACAATCTCACCAAAGGCAGCCGCATTCATCTGGCTATGCATACAATATGAGCTCTCTGCGCTGATTGCAGGAGGGACTGCTTCCGGAAAAACATCCATGCTTAATGCTATAAGCAACTTCTTCCCGCCCAACCAGAGAATTATCAGCATAGAGGACACACACGAAATCAGGCTTCCTAAGTACCTGCACTGGCTCCCCATGATTACGAGGACAAAAAACCCTGAAGGAAAGGGTGAAATAACTATGCTTCACCTGCTGATTAATTCCTTAAGGATGAGGCCTGACAGGATAGTTGTTGGAGAGATAAGAAGAAAAGAGGAAGCCCAGGTGCTCTTTGAGGCAATACATACCGGGCATTCTGTTTACGCTACAATTCACGCGAACAATGCAAACGAAACAAAAACCAGGCTTATAAGCCCGCCAATAAGCGTGCCAAAGGAAATGATTCCGGCAATTTCACTTGCAATAGTTCAATACAGGAACAGAAGAACTGGGAAGAGAAGGACTTTTCAGGTCGCAGAGATACAAAAAGACGGGAGTGTAAGCGTTCTTTTTCAGCTAGACACAAAAAAGGATGTAATTAAAGAGGTTCTCAAGTCAAAAAAGATTGCTGAGGAAATTGAGCTTTTTGCGGGCCTGTCAAAAGCGGAGATAGCAAAAGACCTTTCTGAAAAAGAGAGGATACTCAAGTGGCTTGTAAAGAAGAACATAAACACTGTTGATGAAGTGGGAAGGGTTATGGCTGAGTTTTATACTGACAAGGAAAACCTGATGAAAGCAGTCCGTGCAAACAGGCTTCTGAAGGAAGATGATTGAAAAAATAGCCCAACGGAAAAGCCTTGAGCTCAAGCAAAAGCTTGTGAAGGCTGGAATGAGCTACAAGCCAAAGGATTTCTTCAAAAGGGTTGCCTTTCTTAGCTTTCTTTTTGCCTTTGCTATCTCTTTTGTTGTTTTTGCAGCGGCGTCTCAGTTTGATGGCTCGCTAGGCTTTGTGCTTTTCTCATTCATAATCAGCTTTGCTGTCTTTTTTATGCTCTTTCTCAGGATTCCTGATTATAGGATTATTAAGACTGAGAAAGAGATTAACAAGGAGATTGTCTTTGCATCAAGGTTTATCATAATTGAGATGAGCTCAGGTGTCTCGCTTTACAATTCCCTGAAGAACGCTGCAAAATACTATCCTTCAATTGGAAAATATTTCATGAAAATCATTGATGATGTCGACCTTGGGCAGAATCTCGAGGACGCAATAAACTCCATCATTATGAACAGCCCTTCCCAAAGGCTTAATAGGATTCTCTGGCAGATTCTGAACTCCATCGGCACCGGGGCTGATATAGGTGAGGCTCTAAAGTCAGTTACTGACCAGATTCTGAAAGAGCAGATGATCGAAGTGCAGGAATACGGAAAAAAGCTCAACCCGCTCGCAATGTTCTACATGACCGTTGCCGTGATAATCCCTTCACTCGGGATAACAATAGGCGTGATTTTCGGGCTGTTTATGGGAATTGAAATAACCAGGAGCCTTTTCATGCTGGCTGCTTTCTTTCTTGGGTTTGTGCAGTTCATATTCATTTCCATTATCAAGACTATCAGGCCGGCATTAGAGCTTTAGCAGGAAATAAGAGAAAATAATAAAACCAAGAAAACATGAAAAAAACCCAAAAAAAGAAGGAAGAGAAAAGGGCTCCTGAAAAGCCGCTCAGGGAAAGGTTCATGTCTAAAAAGGTGAAAAACAAGAAGCTTAAGGAATTTCTGGTTTACTCGGGATACAAGATTAACCTTGAAAAGATAAAGTCGCATATGTTCTGGACAAGCGTAATTGCAGGCTTTCTTGAAACCGTCATCTTTCTTATATACCTTTTTGCCCTGGGAATAAGTCAGGTCGCAATTTTAATTCTTTCCGCAGTAATCTTTCCGGTATTCTGCTTAATAACCTATTGCGTAATTTACCTTGTTGTGCTGGTTTTTCTTGATGTCACAAGCTTTATGAGGGCCAGGGAAATTGAGAAGGTGCTGCCTGACTTTTTTCAGCTTGCCTCAAACAACATCAAAGCAGGCATGTCTATAGACCGGGCGCTTTACCTTGCTGTCAAGCCAAACTTTACTGTGCTTGCAAAAGAGATTGAAAAAGTAGGGAAAAAAACAATGGCAGGGTTTGAGCTGCAGGAAGCCCTTACAGAATTTGCATCAAGGTACAACTCAAAGCTTCTTGCAAGGTCCATATCGCTCATCGTGGAAAGCCTTAATTCCGGAGGGGAGATTGCCGAGCTTCTTGCAAAGGTAGCAAACGACATCTACGAGTCTAACACCATAAGGAAAGAGCTTGCGTCCTCTGTAACAACATATGTTATATTCATTTCTTTTGCAACTGTTGTTGCTGCTCCCATGCTTTTTGCGCTTTCTACACAGATAATAACCATTATGAATGAGGTAATGGCAAATGTTACTATTGATTCAACTGCTGCTTCTAGCTCCATTCTTCAGATCGGAACAGGAAATTCAGTCAATATCGGGGATTTCAAGTTTTTTGTTTACTTAAGCTTAATAATTACTTCTACCTTTTCAGCGTCGATTATCTCGATGATAAAAAAAGGCAACCTGAAGGAAGGGCTAAGGCAGATTCCTTTATTCATTTTAATAACGCTTACACTTTACTACTTCCTGAGCTTTGCGTTCAAAGCGCTTTTTTCCGGGATGCTAGTTTAGGCCTTGCAAAAGAATAATCCCTGGCTGATGTCAAAAGCCTTTTTTAAAAGAGGCAGAGATTTAGAAATCAAAACTCATTAGTGATAAACAAGACTTAAATAAAAAGGGCTTTATTTTTTAAAAAGTAGTTTATAAAAAACTATATCGGAGAGGGGAATAGGGCTTTTAAAAAGATAAAAGAAGGTAATGATTAAATTGAAAGTGCTGATGCTTGGATGGGAATTTCCTCCTTATAGTGCCGGGGGATTAGGTACTGCCTGCTATGGGCTCACCAGGTCACTGGCTTCCCTGGGAGTGCAGGTTACTTTTGTTATTCCAAAGGCGCCTTATACGCACAAATACAATTTTGTCAACCTGCTCAATGCAGAGATTGACTATGACCATATTCTCAAGCTGATAAAAGTCCAGTCTGAGCTGATTCCATACCATGACTGCTTTTCAAAGGAAAGCCTTGTGTTTGGCAAGGACAGGAAAAGCTGCTTTGAAATCTACGGGAAAAACCTGATTAAAGAGGTTGAGGCTTTTGCAAGAAGGGTGCTTGACATCTGCAAGGATGAGGATTTTGATGTGATTCATGCCCATGACTGGATGACTTACCTTGCAGGGATTGCTCTAAAAAAAGCTACCGGAAAAAAGCTTGTGCTGCACATACATGCCACCGAGTTCGATAGGGGCGTAATAGGGATTAACCCCCATGTGTACAACATTGAAAAGCAGGGGTTTGACAATGCCGACCTGATTGTCGCAGTGAGCAACTATACAAAAAGCGTTGTGTGCGGCAAGTACGGGATTCCTGAAAGCAGGCTAAGGGTAGCCCACAACGGGGTGGTCTTGGAAAATGTTCCAAAGGACTATGGTGTCAGGGTTTTCCCAAAAGACAAGGTTGTACTGTTCCTGGGCAGGATTACCATACAGAAAGGGCCAGAGTACTTTGTGGAAGCAGCCAAACTTGTCTCTGACTATATCAAGAATGTCAAGTTTATCGTCACAGGAAGCGGAGACAAGCTGCCCTGGATGATCCAGAGAAGCGCTGAGCTGGGCCTGTCAGACAAGATTGTGTTTACCGGGTTCCTTAAAGGTGATGAGCTCAAGAAGATGTACACTATGGCTGATGTGTATGTTATGCCTTCTGTCTCTGAGCCTTTCGGCATCACCCCTCTTGAGTCTATTTCTCTCGGAACCCCTGTGGTAATATCAAAGCAGTCAGGGGTTTCTGAAGTGCTGAACCACTGCCTGAAGGTGGACTTCTGGGACACCAGGAAGATGGCAAACCACATTGTATCAATACTTCAGCACAAAGAGCTGGAAAGCACCCTTAAGCATCACGGTTTCATTGAAGTGACAAATATCAACTGGGACAAGACAGCAGCGAAGGTAAAAAGATGCTATGAGGAAGTCTTAGGATGCTTGTAAACCTAATTTTCAGGGCACACCAGCCAGTGAGGCTGAGGGAATACACGATATTCGATATTGGGCTCAATAGTGATTATTTTGACAGGAAGAGGACTGAAACCGCTTTCAGGGCTGCATGCGAGGATGTTTATGAGCCTGTGGCTAAGTGCCTGCTAAAGATTCTTAAGGCCAACCCTGGCTTTAAGGCCTCATTCAGCCTTTCCGGAACCTTTATTGGCATGCTTGAATCCGGGAACAAAAACACATTAAATAGTTTTAAAAAATTACTGAAGCATGAAAGGATTGAAATCGTTTCACAGACTTTCTACAATTCGGTTTCCATTCTAAGCTCAAGAGGAGAATTTGAAGATCAGCTTGAGCTTAACATGAAAAAAGCTAAGAGCCTTTTCGGGAAAGAGCCTTCATTTATGCTCAATACGTCCAGAGTTTACTTTAACGATATTCCTGACTCGGCAAAAAAAGCAGGGATAACCGGGATAATTACTCACGGTGTTGAAAAGCTTCCTGAGAATGCAGAGCCAAACTTTCTTTTCAAAGACAAAAAAACAAAGTCAAGCATACTGTTTATCAACAAGATTCTTTCTGAAGATGTGATAAAGAGGTTCAGGGACAAGAGATGGGATGAGTGGAAAATCAATGAGAAAAAGCTTAACTCCTGGCTGGCTTCCAAGAAAGGGGATATTGTGAGCATACTTATTGACCTTGAAAAGGTTGCATGCAATCAGGAGAATGAAGGAAACATCATTAAGTTCCTGACTGCAATAGCAAAGCTTGGCAAATTCAGGGAATCTTTTGTGCTTCCTTCTGAAGCAAGGAAGAAGCTTAAGCCTTCCAGGGACATTGATGTGCTGTTTCCTGTGCTGATAGAGGATTCTCCTGAGAAAAACAACCCGCTTGGCTACAACACAATGCAGCAGTCTGCGGTGAAAAAGATATACGCGATTGAAAGCCATGTCAAGAAGTCAAAGGACAAAGAAGTCCTAGAAAACTGGAGGCTGCTTCTTGACTCAGAGCACTTCAGCTCAATGGCTGTGAATGATGAAACTGAAAGTCCTTTCTCCAAAACTAACAAGCTTTATGAGAGCCCGTACGAGGCTTTCATTTACTATATGAACTGCCTTCAGGATATAAGGCTGCGCCTTATTAACAATGGCAGGAAGGTGAAAAAAAATGCCAACAGCAAAAAGAAAAACCCAAAAAAAAGCAAATCTCCTAAAGGAGACAGAACCGGAGAAGTACTTCCTCGGAGTAGACGGAACAGTAATAAAAAGCCTGATAGACCTCGTTGATGCGCTGGAAACAATGGATGACGGAGCTTTCTGCCATCATGTAAACCAGGACAGGAATGACTTTTACAACTGGATAAAGGATGCGTTTAAGGAAAATGAGCTCGCAACACGCCTGCTCTCTGCAAACAGCAAAAGGGACGTGCAGGTAATTATCCTGAGGGAGATTGTCAAGAGAAAGGCAAAGGTTTAAGCTGAAAGATGTACCTGTTTGAGATTTCCTGGGAAGTGTGTAACAAAGTTGGCGGGATAAACACTGTGCTAAGCTCAAAGTCCAGGTATGCCTGCAGCGAGTTTAAGAAGAAATACTTTACAATTGGCCCTTACATTAAGGACAAGGCGCGAGGCGAGTTTGTGCAGCACTCTGCGCCTGACTTTCTAAAAGAGGCTTTTGAGAGGGTTAAGCCTTTAGGAATCCTGTGCAGGTTTGGCAAGTGGCTTGTGCCGGGCGAGCCAAGCACAATCCTTATCGAATATGAAGGCTTTTCATACAGGAATGACGAGCTTAAGAAGAGATATTGGGAAGAGTACGGCATTGACTCGCTTGGCTCTGCCTATCACGATTATGATGTTCCTATGGTCTGGTCAAGCGCAGTTGGCGCGCTTCTTCGCGAAGTTGAAAAGATCGTCGATGAGAAAATTATTGCCCACTGCCATGAATGGCTTTCTGCAGGGACAATCCTTTACCTTAAAGACCTAGAGTCAAAGGTAAAGACTATCTTTACCACGCATGCAACCATGCTGGGAAGGGCACTCACCGGTGAGGGCAGGGAGCTGTATAATGAACTGGACAAGCTCAACCCCGAAGAAGAGGCAAAAAAGATTGGAATAACTGCAAAGCACCACACTGAAAAAGCTGCTGCAGAGCACAGCGATATATTCTCCACTGTAAGCGAGATTACTGCGTTTGAGGCAGAGAAGCTACTTGGGAAGAAGCCTGACATGATTCTTCCGAACGGAATAGATGAGAGCGCAAAGTCTGTGGAAGAGCTTCTTATCCAGCACCAGCTTTTCAGGGAGAGAATCAGGCACTTTATCACTTACTGCTTTTTTCCATACTACTCTTTTGACATTGAGCAGAGCCTTACTTTCTACATTGCAGCAAGGTATGAGTTCAGGGGCAAGGGAATGGATATGCTTATTGATGCGCTGTCAGAGCTGAACAGAAAGCTGACTGAAGACAAGTCTGAGAAGACGATTGTAGTGCTTTTCCTTGTGCCAGCAGGAGGCACAATAATCAAGGAAAACATCGTTGAGAACAAGGAAGCTTTCAATGACATTGTGGAAAGCATACAGCCAGAGAAGAATGACATTATCAACAGGCTTACAAGGGCAATCATCTCTAAGAAAAGGGTATGTGAGAATGTGCTCCTTCCGAAGGATGTAATCAGCGAGCTCAAGAAGAAGCTCCACGCCTTTAAGAAAAGCGGCAGGCCTGAGCTTGTTACCCATTACCTGCCTGATGAGCAGAATGATGCCATAGTGAAAAAGCTAAAGTCCTGCGACCTTACCAACTCGGAAAGCTCAAAAGTGAAAGTGGTTTTTTACCCAACTTACCTTACAGGAAGCGATGGGCTGCTCAACCTTAACTACAGCGAGACCATCATTGGCTGCCATTTGGGCATCTTCCCTTCAATATATGAGCCCTGGGGCTATACGCCTGTCGAGTCTGCTATACGCGGCGTGCCTGCAATAACAACCGACCTTGCTGGCTTTGGGAATTTCCTGATTAAGGAAAAGCTGGAAGACGAAGGAATCTCGGTCTTAAGGTATTTTGGCAAGAGCTATCAGGACAGGGTAAAGGAGCTTGCTGACTCGCTTTACCACTTTGCTTCGCTTAACAGGCAGAAAAGGATTGACTACAAGATTAAGGCAAGAAACACTGCCACCAAGGTTTCATGGAAAGAGCTTATTAAAAATTATTTCAGGGCATACGAGATGCTATCAGGGGGCTGAATATGGAATTAAGGAAAGACTATCTGCTGGACAGGTATGTAATTGTTGCTGCTGACAGGGCAAAAAGGCCTTCTGACTTCATTAAAGAAAAGGATGAGGAAAGAAACAATAACATATGCCCTTTCTGCCCGGGAAACGAGCACATGACTCCTGAGGAAACAGGAAGGTTTCATGAGAACAACACCTGGAAGATGAGATGGTTTACCAATAAGTTTCCTGCGGTTGAGCTTCACAGTGGAGACGGAATTGTAAGGACGGACAACTCGTTTTTCTCATACTCTGATGCGCATGGGGTGCATGAGATTATTGTTGACACGCCTGTTCATGACCAGCAGATGTGGGACCTTGACTCAAGGCACCTTTCCGACCTTCTCGGGGTGTACAGCTACAGGGCTGAAGAGCTTTACAGGATTCCCCAGATAAAGTATGTATCTGTGTTCAAGAACCACGGGCGCGAGGCAGGCACTTCAATATACCATTCACATTCCCAGGTTATCGGGTTTAATGCTGTTCCTTCGCTTGTGAGAGAGCTGCTAGATGCCTCAAAGCGCTATGATGGGTGCCCTTTCTGCAGGATTATTGAGGCTGAGATGAATTCTGAAAGGAAAATCTCTGAAAGCGATAATTTTTTTGCTTTAGCGCCTTATGCATCGCTTTATCCTTTTGAGGCCTGGATTTTTCCGAAGAGGCACGCAATGGCTTTGTGCAACTTGAAAGATAGCTTTTTTGAATTAGCGCACATGCTCAAAGGGCTTCTCGGCTCGCTCAAACAGCTTAACTGCTCATACAATATCATCTTCGTTAACTCTCCTTTAGATGCTGACCTTCACTTTCATATTCGGATAATTCCAAGGCTTTCAAAACAGGGCGGGTTTGAGCTTCTTGGCTCTTACATTAATGCAGTGTCGCCTGAGCAGGCTGCTGCATTTTACAGGGGTGAGCAGGCATGACTTTTGTGTACCACTCATCAAAGGACAGGATAATAAGGTCAAGGGAGCCGGTAGGGCATTTCAGGGCTGCTATATTCAACAAAAACTCTTTCCTCTGCCTGCCCAACAGGAAAAAAAGCAAGTACGACGGCTACTTTGTTAAGTCGAAAAAACTCTGGAAGATACTTGATGACATTAAGTTTGACTTAATTGAGGTCAAGGATGCTGACAAGATAGTGAAGTGCAAAAACTCTGTCCAGCTTTTTTTTAACTTTATCAACTTTGGCTTTTACATTGATGAGCCTACAGGGGCACTGCTTTTTGAGTCAAACACAGAGATGAAAATGAATTTTCTTTTTGACATAAGGGATGCGTTTGATCAGAGAATCTGGGGAAGGCATTACAGGGTTGAGTACCTCGCGGACAACACAGTAGTTATTCATTTTATCAAGAAAACCGACAGCAGGGAAGACTCAACACAGGACGAAAAAGAGTTTGAAAAATATGTTGTAATCAAGTACAACGGGCATGCTGTGCAGAATGAGAGATGGCTTGAGCAGGAGTATGAATATGACATCGAGAGAAGGTCGCCTGAGTACAAAAGGCATGTTTTCTCTCCTTTTGACATAAGTGCAACCCGGTTTATGATTGCAGAGGGTGACACGCTTGAAGAGGCAATGGGCAAAATCAAGACAAGGTACAAGCTGTTTGACAAGATAAAAAACCTTGCGACTGACTTTGATGTTGAAAGGGTGAGCAGGTTTGAGGAGGTTGACTTTGCCTGTGCCAGCGCAAAGGATTCGCTGCTGAGCCTGTGCTCCAAGGATTTTATGGCTGCCGGCGCACCGTGGTTTTTTGAGGAGTGGTCAAGGGATGAGGCAATCAGCCTGATTGGGCTGATTTTATCCAATGAGGTTGAGCTCACAAGGAGCTATGTGATGAATATTCTCAAGAATGTTTACTACAACGGAAAGGTTTTTGCCAAGCTGGGGGAGAGGTCTCATTTTTCGATTGATGCCCTGCCCTGGCTTTTCAACAGGGTCTCTTACCTGATCAGGTTTTCTGAAAAGAAAAACATCTCTGACTATTTCCTTACCAAGCACTTTGTTTCCATTTTCAAGGGCTCTGTGGTAAACACAGCAGACCTGGTGAGCAAGTACCTCGGGAAAAGCCACATGATATATTCCCTGCCGCACGAAACCTGGATGGACTCGACCTATGCGCATGACAGCAGGGAAGGCTTCAATATCGAGGTTCAGGCGATGTACCTGTACCTGAACAAGCTTGCCTATGCGCTCACAAAAGATGAGTACTACAAGGAGAAAGAGCGGGAGATGAGGCTTGAGGTGGTGAATAATTTTTTCAATGGTGAAATCCTATATGACAACCTGAACTCAAAGCTGGTAAGGCCGAATGTATTTATTGCCTACTACTTCTACCCTGAGCTGCTCTCTTACGCGCAGTGGAGAAAAGTCTTTGACAACGCGCTTAAGTCTCTCTGGATGAGCTGGGGCGGGCTGGCTACTGTTGACAGGAACTCTGACTTGTACACGCCTTTCCATACAGGAGAATATCCTGAAAGCTACCATCGCGGGGACTCGTGGTACTTTATCAACAACATTGCTGCAATAGCCATGTACAGGCTTGACAGGACTAAGTATTCTACATACATTGCAGACATAATCTCTGCAAGCACGAAGGAGATTCTCTGGATGAATGCACTGGGAAGCGCAGGGGAGCTGAGCTCAGCAGAAGCACACACAAGTCAGGGCGCATTCAACCAGGCTTGGAGCAACGCAACCTATATTGAGCTTATTAAAGAGGTTTCTAAGGAGATACGGTAGAATTACTAACCCTTGCTCAACTCTTCCATCACTTCTTCTTTAAGCAGTTTCAGCGGCTCTGCAAGCGAGGGGTTTATCGCTGAGAACCTCTGTATCTTTGCTGAAAGCACTGCTTCTACTCTTTCAGGCGAAAGAGAGCCTGCTGGGGCTTCTGCTGGCTTGCCTGCCGTGTCCTGGACTGCTGAAAGGTCGTCAAAAAACATCGGGACAAAGTCCTGGCCCTGCTTGCTCTCCGGCTCCTGTGGCTTTTCTTCGTCCTGGATCTCCCTTACTCCAGTAATGTCAGTAAAGAACTCGCTGTCATTGGAAGGAGTCTTTTTTTCCTCTTGCTTTTGCTCAGGCCTTGCTGAGAATATATCGATAAACCCATCTGAATCGTCTGTTTGCCTCATGGTTACACCCTTTGCGTTTATAATATAGATTTTATGAGCATAAGCGAACTCAAATAAGATTACAGAGCTCTGCTCAAGGTGCTGGGAAAGCCTCACCAGCTTCCTTGCAAGCTCTTCGGGAATGCAGCTGTCGTGCCTGTTGTCAAGCTCTATCTCTGCCTTTTCTATGTCCCTTGTCTCCTTGTTGAAAAGGTAGGCTGTGGCCTTTTCCTGTGTCTCGAACGCAAGCTCTTTGCATTCCTTATCGTACACAACCGTGTCGTACCCGCTTTCGCCGTTCTTTATCGGCTCAGGGTAGCCGTAAATTGCCCTTATAGTTACTTTGCTTTCATCAGAGAGCACAAAGCCTGACAGCTGCGGCTTAACAAGCTTTTGAATGATTATCGAGCCTGCTACCTGGCTATTGGCAAAGGCAGCAAGCATCTTCTTAATGTACTCTGCAATGCTTTTAATGCCTATAACATTGATGAACGCCGGAATCTCTGCATGCTCGCCTTTAGGCAGGCTCGGCCTGATAACCACTTCCGGCTCTGGCCTGGCTTCTGACAGGTCCAGCTTTCCGTATCCCAGGGCAGAGTAAGCATCCTCAATCTCATCCATAAGAACTTTGCCTAAGAAGATATCGCTAAGCTCCTCACCTGCCTGCCTTGACTGCTTTATGGCTTCAGAAACAGCTGTGGATGTGATTACAAACCCTTCCGGGATATCTGCATACTCTGAAACCTTGGCGAGAAGCTTTGCCTTAGCACCGCAGAGCTTTTCATCCATCTCTTTGCAGGCCTTAAGCGAAACTACGCTGTGCATTTAGCAAACATGAAAAAAACAGTTAATAAAGGTTTCGGAAAAGAAGGCTCTGTTCAAAAAGTCCAAATAAAAAACAAATAATATTGTGGGCGATAGCCC
>CAYUJZ010000010.1:0-32540 GCA_964445165.1 uncultured Methanosarcinales archaeon | reverse complement strand
AAGGCCCCATAGCATAGCCTGGATAGTGCGGTCGGCTTCGGACCGATTGACGGGGGTTCGAATCCCTCTGGGGTCGCTAACCCAATACTGAATCCTACACTAAAAGAAAAAACATATTAAACAATTCGCGTTCCCTTCTTATGGTGAAAAAATGACTAACAATATGCAGCCGATTTTCATACTGCCAGAGGATTACCAAAGGGTTTCAGGAAAAAGTGCCCTGAAGAATAACATAAGCGCTGCAATCGCAGTTGCTGATACTGTCAGGACTACGCTTGGCCCAAAGGGAATGGACAAGATGCTGGTTGATTCCTCAGGGAATACAATCATTACAAATGACGGGGTTGCGATTCTTGAGGAGATGGAGATAGAGCACCCTGCTGCAAGGATGATAGTTGAGGTTGCGAGGACCCAGGAAGATGAGGTTGGCGACGGGACAACAACTGCTGTGATAATTGCCGGCGAGCTTCTGAAAAATGCACAAAGCCTTCTTGAGCAGAACATACATCCCAGCATAATTATTAAGGGCTACAGGATAGCCCAAAGCAAGTCGCTTGAGATTCTTGGCAGGCTTGCTACCGATATAAAAGAAAAGGACACAGAAACGCTTGAAAAAATCAGTCAGACTGCAATGACAGGCAAAGGTGCTGAGATTGCCAAAGAGCACCTCAGCAGGATTGTTGTTAAGGCCATTTCCAGGGTAACAGAAAACGGAGAGCCTGAAACTGAAAACATAAAGCTCTGCAAAAAGCACGGCGACTCTGTGGAGAACACCGAATTGGTAGAAGGCATTGTGATAGACAAGGAAAGGGCTCACTCCGGAATGCCTAAAAAAGCTGAGAATGCAAAGATAGCCATGATTGACCTGCCTATAGAAATAAGAGACACTGAGATTGATGCAAAGATTCAAATTACCGACCCTGAAAAAATACAGCAGTTCCTTGACATTGAGGAAAAAATGTTGAGAGACATGGTGCAAAAAATTGAGAAAAGCGGCGCGAATGTAATTTTCTGCCAGAAAGGCATTGATGAGATTGCACAGTTCTTTCTTTCACAAAAAGGATTTCTTGCTGTAAGGAGAGTAAAAAAAAGCGATATGGAAAAGCTTGCAAAGGCAACAGGCGCAACCATAGTAAACAACCTTGAGCAGCTGGCTCCAAAAAGCCTAGGGTATGCAAGGCTGGTGCAGGAAAAGAAAATCGGGAATGAAAATTTCATTTTCGTTGAGAAATGCAATAACCCTAAGGCTGTTACCATCCTGATAAGAGGAGCCACAGAGCATGTTGTGGATGAGGTTGAGAGGGCAGTAAGAGACTCGATAGGGGACATCGCCAGTGCAGTAAAAAGCAAAAAGGTTGTAGCAGGGGCAGGCGCTTGTGAGATAGAGATATCTAAAGAGCTCTCCAGCTTTGCCGGCACATTTAAGGGAAAAGAGCAGCTTGCTGTGGAAAGCTTTGCAAAGTCGCTTGAGGTTGTCCCAAAAACCCTTGCTGAAAACTCAGGGTTTGACCCTATAGATCTACTTGCTGAACTCAAATCATCACACGATAAAGGGGAGAAATGGGCAGGGATAAGCGTTGCCGAGGGCAAAATCAAGGATTCCTGGAAAGAGGGAGTGATTGAGCCACTCAAAATAAAAACCCAAGCTATCAACTCTGCAACAGAGGTCGCAGTAATGATACTAAGGGTAGATGATGTAATCGCTGCCGCAAAAAAGAAGCAGACTTCTCAGGAAAACCCCTTAGGTGAAGAGCAGTAAAGAATGCTAGTTATTGTAGGCCTTGACCCCGGAACAACAGTTGGGCTAGCTGTGCTTAACCTGCGGGGCGGGCTAATTAGTACAGAAAGCTTCAGGAACAAGTCCAGCGAGGAGGTAATACAGAAGATATATTCCACTGGAAGGCCTCTTGCCATCGGCTCTGATAAGCAAAAGATTCCAAAGTACATATCCGACATCTGCTCAAAAACCGGGGCAAAGCCAATAGCTGCAAAAGACGACCTTTCTATTAAGGAAAAAGAGCAAATCACTTCAGTATATGATACAGCATCTTCAAACTCACATGAAAGAGATGCATTAGCCGGCGCTTTCATTGCCTACAAGGAGCTAAGGCCAACAATTGAAAAGCTGAGGGCAAAAACCAGCGAGCAGGGATTTGAAAGCATCCTGTACGAAGCAATTGTCAAGGAAAAAAGCCTCTCAGGGATTCTTGAGAAAAGGGCGCAGCTGGATAAGCAGGAACAGGGTACAAAAGATTTTCCCCAAAGGAAAACCAATGGCAAAAACCCCTTAAGCGAGAGGATTGATGAGCTGAAAGAGCAAAACCGGCTTCTTAAAAAAAGCCTGCTTAAAAGCCAGGAAGAGTCAGAGAAGCTTAAAAAAAAGCTTAAGGATACAAAATCACAGATTAAGTCAATTTCCGAGAGAATGCTGCAAGAACAGGCAAGGAAGCTCAATGCCAAAACAGAAATGCAGCAGCGAACAATTGATGAATTAAACTGGTGCCTAAAAGACCTTAACTCAAAGCATCTGAAGCTTATTGAGCTGGTTTCATCAGAAAAATCCATTATTCTCCCAGCATTTAAGTCGTTCGGCCTGGAAGGCAAGCGAATAAAAGAAGAAATTACAGAAGGCTCAATGGTTTTTGTGGATGAGCCTGCTGATTCGCCGGAAGTGCTTGAGCTGCTTGCAAAAAAAAGCATTAAGGCATTTACGCTCTCAAAGGGCGCAAAAAAGCATTTTGTGCTCGACAGGGTTCTTTTCAAGGATAAGAAAATTGTAATAACAGACAAGGAAGCGATAAAACGGGCAATAGAATCAAAAACAGAAACTGACATAAGCCAGCTCTTAAGCGAATACAAAAATTCCAGGAAAAGCAAGCAGGAATAAAGAAAAATTATAGGCAGAAAAAACTGCTTTTTATCATATATTAAAAAGAAACATTTAAATACTCTCCACTTTGCCCATCATTTGCAAAAATGGCAGAGCCAAAGTTTTTCAACAGGTGGGGGATTGAAGGGATTGAGGTAAGCGATGAAGGCTTGAAGAATTACATCTCCCTTTCGCCAAAGATAGTCCCGAAAACAGATGCAAGGTATACAAAAAACAGGTTTCACAAGTCCAAGATTTCTATTGTAGAGAGGCTTATGAACAGGCTTCAGGTTCCTGGTCACAGGGGGAAAAAGCATAAGCTCACATCAGGCCATGCAACAGGCAAGATGTACAACATCTACAAAAGCGTAGAGAATGCCTTTGGGATAATTGAGCAAAAAACCGGAAAAAACCCGATTTTTGTCTTTGTCAAGGCAATTGAGAACTCTGCACCCAGAGAAGAGATAGTAACAATAGAATACGGGGGCGCGAGGTACCCAAAAGCTGTAGAATGCTCCCCCCAGAGAAGAATCGACCTGGTTCTCAGGAATTTTGTAATCGGGACATACAACAGAAGCTTCAGCTCGGGAAAAACCCTGGCAGATGCTCTCGCCGATGAGATTCTTTCAGCATACAACCTGAACCAGGCAGCATTCGCTGTTGCCAAGAAATTAGAGCTTGAAAAGCAGGCAGACGCTTCAAGGTAAGTTTAGCTTTTCTTTATGCTTTTTAACTTTATACTAAGGAGTTTCCTTAGATTACATTTACATTGCCCGAGGAGAAAAACTTGGACTTAAAGCCGTATATAAAAAGATAATTCCAGAGCGCACCCGGCTTCTTAAGCATTCGCACGGAAAACCCGTTTTTTCTAAACACCTGCTCGATTGCCTCCTCGTTGCTGAATATAGGCGAGTTTGGTATAAACCCAAAAAGGTCTGAGTACTCAACAAAGCAGATTCTTCCTGAAAAAGGCATTACCTTGTAAAGCTGGGAAAGAAACTTATCAAGGTCTTTAATATAGCCGAGGCTTCCAAAGCTCAATACTACATCTGCATTTTTTATTTCAGGGTTTAGCCTTACATTAAGCTCAGGGTCATGCTTAAATTCAACTGGCGGGTGTGGCATAATCTTAATTGCCCTCTTTTTTGCTGCACGTAGGTTTTTCTCAGACATATCCAAAGCAATTATCTCAACATCCCCCTCTGTCTGCCTAATCACCTCAGACGTAAGCGCCCCTGCACCGCAGCCATAATCCAGTACCACGCTCGAATTCAGGTCGCCGACAGTTGCAAGTATTTCCTTTCTTATTGAGCGTGGAAGGTTAATCGGCTCAATAATACTTGAAAAATGGCTGGAAAAATTTGTCGTGAACTGGATTGCCTTTTGGTTGAGAGTCAAAACCATAAAGAAATAGAAAGGAAAGCCTATTGCAACAAACGAAAGCCCAAGGCCAAGGTATTTTAATGAATTAGGCTCAATAATAAGCCAAAAGCCCAGAAAAGCAATTATCAAGGCGATCATAAGAATCGGGCCAACCCTGCCAAAGGGAGCCTTATAAGGCCTTTCCCTATGCCTATCAGTTATCCTGAAATAAACAACAATGGAAAGCACGCTGCATATCATTATCAGGACAAGCGGCATAAGAATCTGGACAAGCGTTTCAAACCCAGACCTAAAGAGCCCAACAACAACAAAAACAGCCATTACAAAAGACTGAAAGATTATCGCCCTGTATGGGGTTCTTCTTTTTTCGTGTATCTTATTCAACTGCTGTATGAAAACCTCGTCTCTTGCCATCGCATAAAGAAGCCTGGGAGCGCTCACAATCCACTCAGCTGCTGAGCCAAGTATCCCAATAAAAATCAGGATCATTAGCAGGTACATTCCGGGCGTCCCAAAAAAAACATACCCCAAGTAAGAGAAAAAAGAGCTTGAAAGGTCCTGAAACTCAAATCCCGCAGTAGTTGCCAGCGTATCAGTTTCCAAAAAGAAGCCAATGCCAAAAAAGGACATCATTGAAACCACCAGCACAATAGCCATGACTGAAAGAAGCACCTGAGCAAGAATTACCGCCTTCGGAATCTGCTTTGGGTCTTTTGTTTCTTCTGAAAGGGAAAATATAGCCTCCATTCCAAAAAAAGTGTCAGAGATAATAAACAGCAGCAGGAAAAAAAGCCCAAAGTTCTGAAAGAAGTTTTCGCCCAAGAAAAAGGGCTCATATGCCTCAGCTGAGAACTGGGCACCGGAAAGCATAAGCAAGACAGACAGGCAAACTACAGAAATCTGGACTATGCCAAAAACAATAAGCACCCTTGCGCTGGTCTTTATTCCTGTATAAGCCAGATAATTAAAAAGGAAAAGAGCTAAAAAAGAAAGCACAATCTTAAGCACAAACGAGCTGATTGTAATTCCAAATACAGTAACAGCCTCAAAAGGCAGAAGGTACTGCATAGCCGAAACAATAAACAAAGAGGTTGTCAGGTTTCCAATAATCCATTCCATCCAGCCAATAAGAAAGCCAAAAAACTTTCCATACGCGTGCTTAGCAAAATCATAAACCCCCCCGAGAGAGGGATACATTGAGTTCAACTCTGCAAAATAGCAGGTTATCAGGATAGAAACAAAAGAAAGGAAAACCCAGGCCAGAATTGCCATTCCACCGCCAATTCTAAGGCTTATCACAGGAAGAAAAAATATTCCTGAGCCGACAGTCAGGACAAGTGTGAGTATCACAATTGACCAGAAGCCAAGCGTCCTGTGCAGCTTTACATCTTCAGGCATGTGACTTTTACGTTGTAACCAGTTTAAAAGGGTAATTGATTATCCCGTAGTGGATAACTAAAAGAAAACCATACACTTAATCTAAAAAAGGAACAAAAACAAAAGCCTTCAAATTTCAAAAACAAAGATTTTTAAAAAAGAGGCTTTTCAACGGGATGATGCCAAAAACGCTGATTATATCTGAAAAGCCCAGCGCTGCAAGAAAGATTGCAAGCGCGCTTGCAGACGGAAAAGTCGAGGCTGTAAAGAAAAGAAAGGTCTCCTACCTTAAGCTGTCGCATAAAGGCAGCGAGGTTTATGTTGTTTCTGCAGCAGGGCACCTGTACAGCCTTGCTGAGGAAAAGAAAAGCTCTTCTTACCCTGCTTTTGAGATTAAATGGTTTCCTATAAGCGAGATAAACAAAAAGATGTCGCATGCAAAAGAGTACATTGATGTTATTCGGGAAGTTTCAAAGAAGTGCGATGAGTTCGTGATAGCCTGCGACTATGACATTGAGGGGGAAGTGATTGGCTACAATGTTCTCAGGTTTGCCTGCGGAAAGCAGGATGCTAAAAGAATGAAGTTCTCCACACTGACAAAACAGGAGCTGATAAACGCCTTTGAAAATGCCGAAAAAACAATAGACTGGGGGCAGGCGTATGCCGGGCTTGCCAGGCACAACCTTGACTGGCTTTACGGGATAAACCTTTCAAGGGCGCTTATGGCCTCAATCTCAAAAACCGGGCAGTTTAAGGTAATGAGCATCGGAAGGGTTCAGGGTCCTGCGCTCAAGATAATCACAGACAGGGAGAAGGAAATCCAAAAGTTCACCCCAGAAAAGTACTGGAACATAAATGTTAATGGAACCATAAAGCAAAGCGAGATTCAGGCATCGCATGAAAAGGACAAGCTCTGGGACAAGCAGGAAGCAGAAAAGATTTTCAGCAAGGTAAACGGCAAGAACGGAATTGTCGAGGAAGTTTCAAAAGCCGAAAAAAAACTCTGGCCGCCTTTCCCTTTCGACTTAACAACCCTTCAGACAGAGGCTTACAGGAACTTCAGGCTAAACCCCAAAAGAACACTCGAGATTGCCCAGCAGCTTTACCTTGGGTCCTACATCTCATACCCAAGGACAAGCTCGCAGAAGATACCTCCAACCATTGGCTACAAGAAAATCATTTCCAGCCTTTCAAAAAGCCAGAATTATGCAGAGCTGGCCTCCAGCCTATTGGCCAAAGCCAGCCTCAGGCCAAACAATGGAAAAAAAGATGACCCTGCCCACCCCGCGATATATCCCACAGGGATTATGCCAAAAACAAGCGACAAGAACGCATTAAGGGTGTATGACCTGATTGTAAAAAGGTTTCTTGCTACATTCGGCGATATTGCTGTCAGGGAAAGCATGAATATAAAGATAAGGATTGAAGGAGAAAATTTCATAACAAAGGCAATGCGTACTAAAAAAGAGGGCTGGTTCCGGCTTTACCACCCGTACTCTAACTTTAAGGATGAGCAGTTCTGCGATGCTGAGGAAAAAGACGAATTTATAAACAAAAAAACAGAGTTGGCTGATAAAGAAACCCAGCCTCCAAAAAGATACACGCAATCCTCACTCATAAAAGAGCTCGAAAAAAGAAACCTCGGAACCAAGGCAACAAGAGCCCAGATTGTGGACACGCTTTACCAGAGGCAGTATGTAAAAAACGACCCTCTTGAAGCCACGAACTTCGGCATAAGGACAATAGAAGTCCTGGAGAAATACAGCCCAAGGATTATTGATGAGCAGCTCACAAAGCACATTGAAGACGACATGGAGCTGATAAGGCAAAAAAAGAAAAAAATGGACGAAACCATTGATAAGAGCAAGGAAATCTTAAAAGAGATTCTTCAGGACTTCAAAAGCAAGGAAGAAAAGGTAGGCAAGGACTTGAGGGATGCGCTGCGGGAGACAAGCAGGGAAGAGTCTTTTTTCGGTAAGTGCCCAAGATGCAAAAAAGGAGACTTTGTGCTCAAGAACGGAAAGTTTGGGAGCTTTATTGCCTGCTCTGAATACCCAAACTGCGAGTTTACGCTTACTATTCCTGGAAAAGCAAAGGCAAAGTATGCAGAAGAGCAGTGCCCGCATTGCAGCTTCCCCTTAGTGATTCTGAAATACGGAAGAAAAAAAGCTGACAAATACTGCATAAACCCAGAATGCCCTGAAAAGAAAAAGAACGAAAAGCAGCAGGAAGCAGAGCTTGAAAAGCTCAATGAAAAAGCAAAAGAAAAGAAATGCCCAAAATGCGGAACCCCTCTCGTTGTAAGAAAAAGCATACACGGCTACTTCTTTGCCTGCCCAAAGTTCCCAAAATGCAAATACATTGAGAATATAAGCTGAATTTGCCAAAAAATCAGGAAAACACCCTTTCAGCTGGAAGCCAGCTAAGCAAAACAAAAGCTTTTTAACTGAAGCCCTGTCCCTAAAAAGAGTTGCAGATGAGTACCTTAAAAAAGGCTTTTAAGAAAGCCAGGAAATTCTGGCATTTTGTGTGGAATGACAACTCTCCCCTAAGCTGGGTTTTAGCCTTAATTATTTCCTACCTGATTATCAAGTTCATATTCTTTCCGGTGCTTGAGTTTAGCCTGGAAACAGATTTTCCGCTGGTTGCTGTTGTTTCAGGAAGCATGGAGCACAGGCTATCGCCTGTAAAAGACAACAATGGGAATATTGCTGTTGATGACGAAGGCAAGTTTCTTTACACTATCTGTGGCCAAACCTACGCAAGTGAAAAGAAGTTGGGGCTTATGGGCAGAAGTGCCAGGCCTGATTTCTTCTGGGATATGTGCGGCTTCTGGTATGAAGAATTCAACATTACAAAAATGGACTTTTCTGGGTTCCGATTCAGCAGGGGCTTTAACCGGGGAGACATAATGATCATATACAATCCCGGGGCTGACAAAATTGACATTGGCGATGTTGTGGTTTTTGACTCAAAATTCTTAAGCTATCCTATAATTCACAGGGTTATTTCAAAGCAGGAATCAGAAGAAGGCATAATCCTTTCCACAAAAGGTGACCACAACCCTGCACAAAATCCTGATGAAAAATCAATTCACGAGTCAAGGCTGCACGGAAAGGCTGTTGCCCGTGTGCCTTATGTCGGATATGTTAAAATCGGGCTCTTTGAGCTAAAAAACTGGCTTTTTGCCAGATAAAAGGAGGGTTAAAAATGTTTTGCCAAAAATGCAAAAGCCTGCTTCTTCCGAAAAATGACGGAAGAAAAAAGAAGATGGTATGCACAAGCTGTGGATATGAGGAAGTAATTAAGGACGGCACAGCAATGACATTCAATGAGAAGCTGAAAGAAAAGAAGAAGATAGAGGTTGTTGAAAAAAAAGATGAAGGAAGCCTTCCTGTAACGGAAATTTCCTGCGAGAAGTGCGATAACAACAAGGCTTACTTCTGGCTTCTCCAGACCCGGTCTTCTGATGAGCCAGAGACGAAGTTTTATAAGTGCACCAAGTGTAAGCATATCTGGAGAGAATACCTGTAAAAAAGAAAGGGCTTTTTAGCTATGCCAATGAAAATTTCTGTAACTGTCAAGCCTGGGAAGAGAGTGAGCAGGATTGAGAAAAACAAAGCTTCTGGGTCTTATACTGCTTTTCTAAAGAGCCAGCCAATCGAGGGCAGGGCAAACGTGGAGCTAATTAAGCTTATTAAAAAAGAGCTGAGCTGCGAAAAAGCGCCAAAAATAATTTCTGGGAGAAACTCAAAGAAAAAGCTCATCGAGATTTAAGGTGCGGTATTGGATTTTTGTGCTTTATTTCTTTTCAACAAGCTTAAGAAAAGGGAGTGTGCCCATTGCCAGAAACTCAAGGGTTGCACCCCCGCCTGTTGAAACGAAGTCAAATTTCCTGCTAAGGCCCAACGATTTTACAAGCCAGGCCGTGTCTCCACCGCCAATAATGGTTTTTGATGAAACCGCAGAAAGGAATAATGCCATATCTTCAGATGACGCACGAAAATCCTCTACTTCATAAACGCCCAGGGGGCCGTTCCAGATGATTGTCTTTGAGATTGAGAGAATCTTGATAAAGTCAAGCACGCTTCTGTAGCCAATATCAACACCATAATGCTGCTTAGGAATCTTATTGCAGTCAACATACCTAACTCCCTGGGCAAAGCCAATGCTTCTGGAAACAAGCACATCAGAGGGCAAAACCAGCTTTTTTGACTTTAAAAGCTTTGACGCGGACTCTACAAAGTCGGGCTCATAAAGTGACCTGCCCACATCCAGCCCCTGCGCCTTGTAAAAAGTAAAGATCATTGCCCCGCCAAGAAGCACGTTGTCAGCTTTTCTCAGAAAGCTTTTTATGAACGGAAGTTTGGTAGAAAGCTTTGACCCGCCCATAATTATTGTAATTGGGCGCTTTGCCTTTGAAAGGCTTAAGTGGCTAAGCTCCTTCTGCACAAGAAGGCCTATTGATGGCTTAATAAGCTTTGCAATGCCATAGTTTGATGCATGTTTCCTGTGCATAGTGGCGAACGCATCATTCACAAAAACATCACCAAGAGAAGCAAGCGACTTTGCAAAAGAAGGATTATTTTCTTTTTCCCCTTTATGGAAGCGTATGTTCTCAAGGAGCACAATTCCGGACTTTTGGGGAGTTTTTACCTCTTCTTCAAGAGTCCTGAAAATTACCTTCTTTCTCAGCTTCTTCTCCAGAACTTCTGCTACAGGCTTGAGGGAAAGGCTTTTGTCAACACCTTTCGGCCTTCCCAGATGGGAAATTATTACAATTTTTTTAGGGCTTTTTGAGATAAGATACTTAAGCGTGCAAAGAGAAGCAGCTATTCTCTCATCATCAGCAACCTTTCCTTTTGACAGCGGGACATTGTAGTCTGTCCTTAACACAACTTTTCTGCGCTTTAGCCCTAGCTCTTTTACTGTCCTGAAGCTCACTTTTAAGACCTCTTTATAAAAAGCTGCTCGTCACCAACCTCAAACTCATAATCGTAGCAGGGCTTAAACTTGCCGAGCTTGGAAACAAAATCTGGAAGAAGAATCCGGTCTCCTTTAAAATCCAGCTCAGAAATAACCTTGCCCTTTCCATAATCTGCCTTGTCTGACAGGTCTATTCCCAAGTCAGACAGGACACTTGGCTGGCCTTTTTTGCTTTGCTCCTTAAATAAAAGCGTTTTCTTGTAAATATACTCTGCAATCTTTGCCGAGATGTTTGTTCCTGTTGCTTTGGTAATCCCCTGGAGCCCGGGACTAAGGTTTACCTCTATTACCAAAGGCCCGCGTGTGCTGGGGATTACATCAACTGCGCAAATGTCAGCATTTATCGCTCGCACAGTCCTCACAGCAAGGCTTTTCAGCTCTGTTGAAACCTCGATCTTCTCTGTCGTCGCGCCTGCATGAATGTTAGCCCGCTTCTCTCCTTTCTTTGCAATCCTCTTATACCCAAATACCTCATCGCCAACAACAAGAAGCCTGTAATCAACACCCGAGGACTCGATGTATTCCTGAATAAAAAAAGGCTGCTTGAGGTGGCTGAGCGTGTCAAGTATAGAAGTGGCTGTTGCAAGAGAGTCCAGGTAAATTACTCCCTTGCCCTGTGTCCCGTTAGGAATTTTAACAATAAGCGGGTAATTGGCTGTCTCAACAAACTTTTTTGCAGACGCAACCTTTGAAAAAAGGTAGGTTTTGGGCATTGCAACTCCCCAATTCTGAAGAACCAGGTGCGTAAGTATCTTATCATGGCCTATATCAAAGCTCTCTGGCCTCAGCGGCATGTAGCTTGACTCAGCAAACGCGTGCGCAAGCGCCCTTAGTGTTACTGCATACCTGAATGAGCCTTTCAGGAATACTGCATCATATTTCGTAACTATTTCCTTGCCTTCATAAAAAACCTTCCAGCCTTCCCTGTCAAGGCTTACCTGAAGCTCCTTTATGTTAAGGCTATCAACACTGTCGAAATATTTTCCAAGCTCATTGCAAGCCCATTCCGAGCTTGTGCTTCCAAGGCTTATAACTGCACATTTCATAAAAATCACTCCAGGGGATTAATCAGAAAGCCGAGCTTCTTAAGAGAGTTCTTGCCAAGAAGCAATGGAAACTTAAGCCTGCTTCTGTCTGAAATCGTAAAATTGGACACAATTGTTTTTCCTTTTACAGTTACCTTTGCTTTTACTACTGCTCTTTTAGCTGCGCCAAGGCTGGACTTAATCTTCTCAGTCTTAAGTAAAGGCCCAAGGGAAAGCTCCGCCGCAAGGCCTACATCAATTGAGGATACCCCTGCACCTGTATCTATCTTTGCGATTACCTTTGTGGAATACCCTTCGTTACCAAAAACCTCAACTACCTCATTGAAGCCAATTGTTTTTTCTGCGCCTGCTGTATTTTCCATTCTGTCACTCACCCTGTTCTTTTGGCTTTAAGAGCACAAAAGGGATTACATCCCTAATCGAATCCTGCTCTGTAAGCAAAACAATAAGCCTGTCTATGCCTATGCCCAGACCTCCTGTAGGCGGCAACCCATATTCTACTGACTGAATAAAGTCGTTGTCTTTAGGCATAGCCTCTTCATCCCCAAGCTCCCTGTCCCTTTCCTGCTTATTAAACCTTTCTTTCTGGTCAAGCGGGTCGTTAAGCTCAGAGTATGCATTTGCATATTCACTGCCAGCAATGAAAAGCTCAAACCTCTCAGTAAAGCCATCATCTTTCCTGTGCGCCTTTGTAAGAGGGCAGACCTCTATTGGATAATCCAGTATGAATGTTGGCTGAGCCAGCTTTTGTTCGCATGCCTGCTCAAAGATTGTGTTTATCAGCAGCCCTCTGGTTATCTCTCCCTTTAGCTCAACATCGCTAAAGCTGTCCACAATCTCTTTCAGCTCTTCCGTGCTTTTAACACTGACATCTATGCCAGCTAGCTCCTTAATTGCATCCACCATCCTTAGCTTCCTGAAAGGCTTTCCGATATCAATCTCCTGTCCTCTAAAAAAGAACTTTGTCTTTCCGAAAACCTTCTTGGCGCATTCTCTGATAATGGTTTCAGTTATTTCCATCATATCATTGTAGTCTGCATAGGCCTGGTAAAGCTCAAGCATGGTAAACTCCGGGTTGTGGTTTGTGTCAATTCCCTCGTTCCTGAAGCACTTGCCCAAATCAAAGACTTTCTCAAACCCGCCTATAATCAGCCTCTTCAGGAAAAGCTCGGGGGATATTTTAAGGTAAACATCAAGGTCCTGGGCGTTGTGGTGCGTGATAAACGGCCTGGCGTTTGCGCCCCCATAGACTGTCTGAAGCACCGGAGTCTCCAGTTCA
Source organism: uncultured Methanosarcinales archaeon (assembly GCA_964445165.1). Lineage (GTDB taxonomy): Archaea > Nanobdellota > Nanobdellia > Woesearchaeales > JASKKU01 > DSBS01. The sequence continues at coordinate 19,600 of CAYUJZ010000010.1, read as the reverse complement.
ATAAAGCCTCTATTATATAGGAATTCCCTTATGAACCTCAATATCTCATGCCTCTGCTTGAAAACCTTTCTTGAATCCAGGCTCATTATAAGGTCAACATGCCTTTGCCTGTACTTTATTTCAACATCCTTAATGCCGTGATATTTTTCTGGAAGCGGCCTTACTGACTTGCAGAGAACCTGAAAGCTCTCAGCGAAAATGCTTATTTCGCCAACCTTAGTCCTACCAACACTGCCCTCAACACCTATGAAATCACCTATATCAAGAAGCTCATTGAGCTCAAAATCTTTTGTTGTATCCTCTTTGAACACAACCTGAAGGTCGCCAAGCTCGTCTCTCACAGTAAGGAAGGCTATTTTGCCCATTCTCCTTACTCTCATAACCCTTCCGGCATAGCTTTCCTTTCCTTTTGGCTGCTCACCGCTCTTGCTCTCTTCATACCCGGACTTAATCTCCTGAGAGCTTTTTCCCTTATCAAATGTGTAAGGATAAGGGTTTATTTTCTGTTTTCGCAGCTCTTTAAGCTTTGATATTTTTTGCTGGATAAGGTTTTCTTCCGGGTCCATGTTCTTTATGAAAACCGTTCTATTTTTAAACTTTACCGAATGCTTTTAAAATAAAATGCAATATTCTGGCTAAAATAAAAAAACCGAATTTGCCTGATTAATATGAAAGAAAAAAGCCAAGATTCATTTCAAAGGACAAAGGCATCAATAATTAATAAAATGGAAAAGAATGACAAGTCGAGCAAAGGCTCTATTGATGAAGAGATTCTCCCAGTTTGCAATGCAATTAACAGTATAAAGGGATTTGTTACCACAAGCTCCTGTTCTGGAAGGATTTCTATTGTTAAGGGAGATGAGGGAGAAAAAACCAAGAATGCATGGGTTTTCAAAAGCCACTGCCCTGTTACCTGCGAAGAACTACTAAAAGCCGATTTGCCTCAAGGCTTAACCTTATTAAAAATGGAAGGGGCAATACTTCATATAGCATGTGAAAGCATAAGCTATGCAGAAAGCCTGATAACTGCTGCAAAGGAATCCGGAATAAAGAGAGCAGGGATAATCTCTATCCGAAAAAACAAGGTAATGGTAGAGACGATTTTTGGGGAGTCACTCTGCCTGCCTTTCTCTGCGGATGGTAAGCTCCTAATTAGCCTTGATTACCTTAGATTCTCTCTTGAAATCGCAAATAAGAAACTTAAGCGCAGCCGGGAAAAACTAAAGTCACTTGAAATAAACATCAAGAGAAAAGTCAATGGTTTTTTTTGATAGACTCTTTCATGAAAATCCAGCCAAGCGCCCTGCTGAGCTTGATTGGGTCATGCCGCAGAATCTGCTTCTCGTTTATCAGGTCAGCAAGCACATGCCTCCGGTCTTTCTCATTGGCTTTTACCACATGCTTGTTTTCCAGCTCATAGCTTTCCAGAAGCTGCCGGGAAGGCATTTTCGAGTTAACTAGGATTGTGTCCGGCTTAACAAACTTCTCTATCTCAGTAAGAAGCGCTTCAACCGAGTCATTCTCCATTTCTCCGGGCTCAGTCATTATGTTTGACACAAAAATCTTTTTTCCCTTGGACTTGTTTATTGAAGAGGATATTTCCGGAACAAGCAGGTTAGAGATAATGCTGGAATAAAGGCTGCCAGGGCCAAGGATGATAAACTCTGAATCAAAGATTGCCCTTATTGCGTCGGGGTTTGGAAAAATCTCGCCTGCTTCTTCTATAAAAAACCTCTTGGCTCCTGGCCTTGGCTTTGATTTTGAGAAAAAATGCTTTATCTCTGTTTCTCCCTTAATAACCTTGCTGTTTTCAAGCTCCACGCAAAGCGTTGTGCTGCTGTAAGTCACAGGAATAACCTTATGCTCTTTTATTCCCAGGATGCTGTGCGCCTTTTCAAGCGCCTCATCAAATGACCCGTATATCTGGGTAAGCCCAGTAAGAATAAGGTTGCCAAGGCTGTGGTTGTCCAGCTTCTCGTCAAACCTATGCCCAAAAACCTTTGTCCATGCCTCTGTCTCCTCGGAAAGCGCAACAAGGCAGTTTCTGACATCCCCGGGGGGAACAATCCCGTAAAGAGTCCTTAGGATTCCTGTACTGCCGCCGTTGTCTGAAACATTCACCACTGCATTTATTTTAACTCCCTGAATTCTCTTTAATGCAAGAAGAAGGTGAAACGAGCCTGTGCCCCCTCCTATTGTAGTAACTATCATAACACTAAGATAGCTTGCTTAATATTTAAAGCTTTTTGAAGAGCCGGCAAAAACAAAAAAGCGTTTTTAAATTACTCACAAAGATTTAAAAATAGAAATATACTTTCATGGATGGGAAAATGAAAAAAATAGTGTTTTTTATTCTGTTGGCTATGCTGGTATGCGAAGCCTCTGCCTATTCAATAAGGTTTGATATGAGAGACCATATAACTTATGAAAAAATCAAAGAGGGCTCTGTCAGCGTTACAGCCTCATATGGGGATTCAAAAAAAACCTATACTTTTCTTCTCGACAATTCAAGTGAAATAAGATTAGACCTGGGCAAGCCTGGCATCTGGAACTTTGAGATTCTAGTTGACCAGCCGGGAACACCGGGAAATGATTATTTTGTCAGGCATTACACAGAAATCGAGGATGATTTTACAATCCAGAGAATCTTTCTCTTCAGGGTTGCCTCGATAAGGGGCAGAGTTGAAGATATAAACAAAAACCTTGTAAGCGATGCCCTCGTAAGGATTGAGTGCGAGGAAAACAGGTTCATAAGAGTCAGCCTTAATACGGACTTTTTCGGCACCTTTGAAGCAGAAAACATTCCTGCTGGAAACTGCGTGGCTTATGCCTCTTTCCAGGATGCCGCAGGAATTGAGGAATTTTCCGTAAGCAATGGAGAAATAAAAAGCATCGTAGTAAAGCTCGACAGAAGGGTCATGTCCACAAAGATAATGATCAGAAGGCTGTTTACCTGGGGAATAATAGGAGTCGGGGCACTGGCAGCCTTTATCTTTGCCCTAAGCAGAATTAAAAAAAGCCATAAAAAGCCTACTGAAAAGGATAGCCTGAACAACAAAGAACCCAATAAAAACGCAGGCCAGGACGACAGGGGGCACACTCTTATTGAGATAGACCACAGCTTTGATGAGGATGAAAGCAATGCCAGCATCGAAAACGAGCATAAAAAGGTCATTCCTTCAAAGCTTAAGCAGGTTATGGAGACGCTAAAAGAAAACGAAAAGCAGGTAGTCCAATACCTTATAAGCAACAACCTGGAGGCGAAGCTTTCAAAGATCAGGTTTTCTCTTAAAATACCAAAAACAACCTTCTTCAGGATAATAAAATCGCTTAAAAACAAGAAAGTGATAACTGAAAGTGATGAAAAGCCAAGAAAGGCAAAAATAAATAAGGATTTATTATAATTGGATTTTAAAAAAATCTTTTTGGTAAATGGAACCAACAAAAAAAAATTAATAGGTTTTGGAACCAACAAAAAACCTGAAAATCGCCTAGTTCCAGGAAAGGCTTATAAAGATGGTCGCATATTATATGATAAAACACAGACGCGCAGAATTTGTGTTTTGTCTTTTTATTTTTCTTTTTTTCTTAATAATGTTCTCCAGCCTTGCCCTTATAATCATAGATGCTTCTTCTGATGAAGTAATGTACACTCTCTCGAACCCAGGGATAAGTGAAAGGTTTCGGGAAGACATCACCGCTTTTCTCAGGGGAGAAAAAGAAAGCATTCATTACCTAACGGATAACGAAAACGAGCATCTCCATGATGTAAGGGAGCATCTAAGGAAAGGTGCAACCCTGCCTGCTTCAATCCTGCTTCTTTCTGCTGTTTCAATAATGCTGTTTATTGAGAAAGGCGCTTTAAGCAGGGATAAAATTATTTCAGCATTTCTTCGAAGCTCGGTAATAGTCGTGGGGCTTGCCTTGGCTTCAGCCTTGTTTTTTACATTCTTCTTTGAGTTGTTTCATCTGCTCGCTTTTCCCCAGGGCAATTATATTTTTCCTGCATACTCTATGCTGATAATAAGCATGCCTGAAAGCTTTTTCAGGAATTTCTTTTTAATCTCAGCAGCCCTGGCAGCTGCTCTTAATACCGGAATCCTGGCCCTGTTTTTAGAGCTTGAAAAAAGAGTAAGAAAAAAAGGCCCTAACCAAAGTAATCCTTAAGGCTTTTTACAGGGCTTTTTTGCTGCGGCTCATTGTTCCGGCTATTTTCCCCAGAAACAGAATCAGCTGGGTTAATCAGGGCTTTTCCATAAACCCCGTCATACCCTGGAGAAACTTGAATCTTTCCTTCCCTGTTCTGGATAATAAGCTCTGCAAGCTCCCTGCCTGCGGTTTTGCTCAGCTCATCAAAAGATGCGTTCAGCAGCACATTGAGCTCATTTCCAAACCCTGATACCAGAGAGTTGTATGCTGCCCAGGTTTTTTTTGAGTTGGGTGTTGTTCCGTTGAATGCTGAGATTACCTCTGACAGCGGAATGAGATGCCTGAAATTGTCTGTTTCTTTTGGCTTGCTTCTGTCAGAAAGCGAATGCACCCTGTTAAGCACCCCTATTGTCAGAGAGTTGCCGCATTTTGGGCAGCGGTTGTTGAACTTAAGTGACTCTTTCGGCTCCAGCCTGGTTTTGCAGTTTCTGTGGCCATCAAAATGGTATTTTCCATACGCCGGGTCAACTTCTATTGTTCCCTTAAACCCTTCTCTCTCACGGATTGCTTTAATCAAAGACTTATAATTCATCTTTATGTCAAGCATATTTGCTTCCCTGCCAAGCCTCCAGGGCCAGAAGCTGTGTGCATCTGAATTTGAGACCAGGTTAAGCCTGTCGAGGGATGAAAGAAGCCTATTCATTGGCGGGTCAGAAGAAAGCCCTGTCTCAAGCGCATAGACCTTCTTTGACTTGTCCTCGCAGCACTCTTCAACTGAGTCAAAGCCGCTTTTTGAGCCGAAGATGCCGAACCAGGGTGTCCATGCATGGGCAGGGATTATTTCATTTAAATCATCTATTTCTTTTACCTTTTCTATAAATTCTGGAGCAGCAATCCCAAGGGTTGGCCTGCCGTCAGCGGTAAGAGAGCCATGCTTTGACAACGCCTCGTTAACCTGCTCTGCTGTATCTAAGTCTTTAGATAGAAGGATAAAATGCACTTTTCTGGTTTTATTTTCCTGTGAATATACTAAAGAAACCTCAGACTGCAGAACAAAGCTAAAGCCTTTCTTTGTCTTGAGAAAGCCTGTTTCGTCTTCTGAAAGGCTCTGGCGAATCTCCTTTAGCCATTCGGGATGCGTAAAGTCGCCAGTTGCAAGAAGCCCCAGGCCTTTAACCTTAGCCCACTTTTCAAGATTTGCTATGGTTAAACCCGAAGATGTTGCCCTTGAGAATCTGGAATGTATATGAAGATCGGCAAAAATCATATTTCGTCATCGAGCTCTCTTTTCTTCCTTCTCTTGCCTTTTATCTTTTTTATCTCGTTCTCAAGGTTAAGCTCTTTCAGAAGCTCTTTGTACCTGTTCCTGATTGTAACCTCGGTTACTCCGGCAACATCAGCAACTTCCCTCTGTGTTCTTTTCTCGCCGTTCAGAAGCGCTGCAACATAAAGGGCTGCTGCAGCAATCCCGGTAGGCCCTCTTCCAGAAGTAAGCTCCTTTTTCTGAGCCAGCTCAAGCAGGTCAACAGACTTTGTCTGTGTCTCCGGTGAAAGCTTCAGGGAAGATGAGAACCTGGAAAGATAATCCATTGGGTTTGACGGAAGAATCCTTATGTTAAGCTCCCTTGTGATAAACCTGTAGGTCCTGCCAATCTCTTTCTTGTCTATTCCGCTTGCCTCACTCAGCTCATCAAGCGTCCTTGGGATTTCGTGCGCCCTGCAGGCTGCATATAAGGCACCTGCAACCACAGACTCCATGCTCCTGCCCCTTACCAGCCCTCTCTGAACTGCCAGGGTGTATATCCTTGCTGCCTCCTCCTGAACAGACTCAGGCAGGTTAAGGAAAGAGGTTATCCTCTTTAGCTCAGCAAGAGCCAGCTTTAGGTTTCTCTCTATGGCTGTGGTTATTCTCTTTTGCCATCTCCTCAGCCTGATAAACTTGTTTTTTGACTTGCCATCGAGCCTTCCAAGGTCAGCAGTAGACCCGATAGCTGTGCCTAAGCCCTGGTCATACTGAGAATAAGACATAGGCGCTCCTGTCCTTCTTTTTGACACATCATCAGAATCCTCAAAATCTCTCCAGTCCTTGCCATGGTCTATAAGCTTATCATCGATAACAAGGCCGCAGTCCTTGCAGATAATCTCTCCTTTGTCTTTATTGAAAAAAAGGTTTATGCTGCCGCATTCAGGGCATCTTTTGATAAATTTGTTCATTTTTATCACCAAAACACTGGATAAATGAAAAGTTTTATAAATTGTAATTAAGCAAGATTTATAAACTTTTCCGTACAAGGAGTATAATTCATGAAAAAAACCCAGTTCTCTCTGGAAACCCTGATGGTCACGGCATGGGTTTTTCTCGCTGTAATGGCTATTTTCTCTGTTGCATACGCATTCGGTGTTTTTGAGTTTGAAAGTTTCAGGGAGCCTTACTGCATTATTTACAATATGTTTGAGTGCGAGGATTTTGGGTTTGATTCAGATGGAGATTTTTATATGAAGCTCCATACAGATTCAGGGGTGGATGTTGGATTATTAGAAATAAATATTACCTCAAAAAAGGAGGAAGAAATAATGAATGCAAGAGCAGCGCACACTGACCAAACTTCAGGAATATCCTGCAAAACCGGAACCCAGACTGAATGTGAAACGCAAACGGTAAAATTAAGGACAGGCAGCAATCCTATCTCCGCAGCAATTCCAAAGATACCAAAAGATGCCCCTGCACAGATAATCATAGATAATCCTAAAGAAGTAAAGAGGTTTACTGCAGAGCTGGAGATAAAGTATATTTTTGTGGATGACTCTGTTAATTCATATATTCAGCTTGTTCAAGATGATGATTTGGAGCGAATAAGGACTGCAAAAGGCGAAATCCTTATATCGTAATAATAAAAATGAAAGCCAGAAAAAAATCACAGGCAGCGATGGAATTCATGATTACTTACGGCTGGGTTATCCTGATAGCTGTTGGAATCATTGCTGCCATTGCAGCTATAACAGACTTAAACACGCTTTCTTTCAGGAGCCAGAAATGCGAGATATACTCAAGCTTAAAATGCCTTGCCTTTACAATAGACAATGAAAACCTGCAAATTGTGCTGGGAAACAAGGCCCAGGAAGCCCTGATTATTAAAAATGCCTCGATTATCAGGGATGACATGCTGGGCAGGCTTGAATATGACCCTAATGGTAAAATAAAAATTCAACGCGGTACTGGGTCAACAGCAACAATTGAATTCGAAGATGCTGGCAAATCTGTTGACGGCAAGATTGTAATAAATTACTTTTTTGATGGGACAAATGAAAATGAAGACTCAAACTTACATACTGCAGTAGGCTACATTCTCGCAAGAGGGTGATTTTTTTTCTTAAAGGAGCTGGATAAATGGCAAGCAGGCGGGAGAAATTCAAGACCTGGGAGAATGTATTTGACAGGTTTACCATTGACAATATAAGAAAGATCTGCCAGCAGCTAAACATACCTGAAGACAAGATTATGCCAATCTCGATTGGCAAGGAAGCCAACCTTTTCAAGGCATCCTCTCCTGAAAGAGACTATGCTATCAAGATATACCGGCTTGAGGCCTGCGACTTCAACAGGATGCAGGACTACCTTAGGGGAGATTATCGGTTCAAGGGAATTAAAGGCAAGCGCCAGGTTATTTTTTCCTGGTCAAAAAGGGAATTCATCAATCTCCGGGCTGCGAGCGCTGCAGGGATTGCCTGCCCCCTGCCTTACCTAAACAAGTTCAATATTATTGTAATGCAGTTCATTGGAAAGGAATGGCCAAGCCCAAAGCTAAAAGACTGGCACCCCAAAAGCAAAAAAGCAAAAATAAAGATGCTAAGCAAGACCTGCTCACAGATAAAGGCCCTGAAGAAAATAAGCCTGGTGCATGGAGACCTCTCAGAGTACAACATACTGGCAAAAGATGATGAGCCTTACCTCATTGATTTCTCCCAGTCCATGCCGGCAGATACACTGCTGGGAAAAGAGCTTTACCTAAGGGACATAAAAAACATATCCCGGTTTTTTCAGGGCATTGGCCTCAAAAAAGAAGAGATAGCAAAAGAGGTTTCCAATATTTAGCTTATTAGCCTTTTCTCAGACAAGAGGGGCTTGGCCCCCATACAATGCCTTAAACTTCGAGTTTGCAAACTCCAGGGTGTACATGTTAAGGTCGCAGTTTGTGGCTCTCATCTTTATTACCTGAATAGACCTGATGACCTTCCTGTACTGCTCCGTTCTTTCAAGATAAATAATACCGTCTGAAAGATAATCCTCAACCCCGTACTCGCTGTACCTTGACTTGTCCAGGGGCATTTCAGATATCAGGAAAGTCGTTACCTTCTGCTCCCTGAAAGACTCAAAAATATGGAAAAGCTCTGCCCTTGGGTTTTCAAACCTGCTCAGGATGTAAAGCGCAGACAGTGAATCAAGCGCAAAAAGGTCAAGCTTTGACTGGGTCTTAAATTTCCTGATAACATTCTTTATAACATTTATCCAGTCTCCTTGCTCACCTATCTTAGTATCCTTTACTTCTCTTCTGAGTGCACCAAGGTCCAGCACCACAAGATTGCCTTTTTTTGAGGAGTTCACTTCACGGATTTTCTCATCTATCCGGGAAACATCCGAAACAATCACAGTGTTTATTTTTGACATATCGAAGTCAAGGTTTACCGCATGGTTTATGAGCGACCAAAAAGACTGCTCCAAAGAAACATACAGGCAGGTCTTATTCTCCTGAAGAGTATTGTAAAACATTGTGCTAAAGCAGAAAGACGACTTCATTGAGCCTGAGGTCCCTGCCACAAGAACCACACTGCTCTCCGGGATTCCTCCCTGCATTACCTCATCAAAACCCTCTGCAAATGTCTTAATCCTAACAATCTGGCTTTTATCTGAATTTGGCTGAATCATTTTTTCTTGCCTCCTGCAACACGCATATTATTAATCTTTCCGGTTTTTATCCCGATAACTACAAACTTCTGGTTTGAAGGGTCAATAAAAAGGTGTGTCCCAACAACCATGCCATCAAAATCATACTTGTACAGCAGCCTTCCTTTGTATTCTCCAGGGTCATCGGAAGATAGAAAGTCTGTATTACCAAGCTGCGGAGTAATCGGCGAAACGCCCGGGACATAATTCACAACAAAAGAGCCCTCTGAGTCTATAACATAAACTGAATGGTCAAAAGAGCCAGCAATTATCTCAAGCTCGCCATCTGAATCCAGGTCTGTGACTATTGGCGGGTTCACTATCCAAAAGTCCGTCTCAAAATTCCAAAGCTCCTTGCCGTTCCTGTCAAGCGCATAAACCTTATTATCGCATGAGCCAAAAACAATCTCAAGAAACCCATCCTTGTTTATATCTGCTATCGTTGCCTCTGACACAATCTTGCCGTCTGTCTCAAAATTCCATACAAGCGAGCCTGTTGCGGAAATGCAGTATAGGTTGTGGTCAAAAGAGCCAAAAACAATAAACTTCTCCTTTGTATTCTTAATATGGGAAATTACCGGCTTAGCTGTTATCTTGTCTTTTGCCTTGAAATCCCATTTAAACATCCCCAGGCTGTTTACAGCAATAAGCTTTCCTTCGTTAGTTCCAAATAACACTATATCATCGTCTACCCCGGAAAGCAGGGCAGGAGCGGACTCAATCGGCGATCCTGCGTCATACCTCCAAAGCACATTTCCAGTATAATCAAGGCAGTAAAGGAAGCCATCTGATGCGCCAAAAACTATCTCAGGAAAGTCATCCTCATTAATATCTTCAACAAGAATGTCTGAGCGTATCTTTCCGCTTGTCTTAAATTTCCACACCAGGTTTCCATTTACATCAAGCACAAAAAGAATCCCGTTCTCTGAGCCAAAGATTATCTCCTTCTTGCCATCTTTATCTATATCATAAAGGACTGGCGTGGTGTATATGCTGAAGGATGACTCTGAATCAAGAAACAAAGACTGGATGCCTGAAAGCTTTTCCTTAAGGTCATAAAGCCACTTAACTTTAGATTCGTCATTGATTACATACAATCTTCCATCCTTAGTTCCAAAAACAATAACTGCTTCATTAGAATGCTCTTCAAGCTTCCCCGCTACCGGGCCAACAGAAATATCTGAGCTTGAATTAAACTCCCAAACCTTAATCAGCTTAAGGCTTTCCCTTCTCCTCATCAGGTTATCGAGCAGCGACATTAAAAAAAGAATTGAGCAGGCTTTATTTAAAGATTTTTCACCACTCGGCATAAATCAACTGGATTCTCCCTCGAATATCAGAAGAGCCTCCTTTTCGCCAGGCGGCTCATCGGGAGGAACATCTACCCTTATGTCAATGTATGCTTCGTCAGAGCCGGAAGCGAATTCCAAATCCGAAATTACCAGAGCCAAGGCCTCTGAAAGGTTAAACCAGTTCATTTTTGACAGGCCTGTATCAAAGCTCTCTGCGAAAATCTCCCTTGCCTTTGCCTGAAAATAGCTCGTGTTGAGGCTTCTCGCAAGGAAAAGCTGACTGGAATTCATTAAAATGTCCACCCTTATGTTCCCGTCGTTTTTAATCCTGAAAGGATACGGGCTATTATCTGCTGTATCCTGAACTGTCATAGGAGGAAGAACAGAAAAGTCTATTGTGCTGTTAACTAAAGTTATATTGACTAAAGATTGAACTGTTACCTCAAAAGTTTCGGAGGCTTCCCCATATTCCTCTCCATCGTGCGCTGTTACATTCCATGCATAGGTTGCAATGTCAAGATTCTGGACAGGAGTATAGCTTAAGCCAGAAATTCCTGAATCAGTTATCACAGGAACAGAGCAATAATCAGGAAGAGAGCATGCTCCTTCTCTTCTTATTTCAATTGAATATGTAAGCGAGTCTCCGTCATCATCTGTGCCTGGCTCCCATTCGAAGGTTGGCTTTCTGTTTGTGGTTGAAGTTTCATTTGCCGGAAGAAGAAGGCTGCCCATAACGGGAGGAGTATTTCTTATTGTGAGGTTTTCAGAAAACAGCCTCATTGAATCGCCGTGCCCATCGTTCACAGCCAAATCGCATTTCCACTCGTCGTGCTTCGTAGTCATAGAGTAGTCTATAATGTCTGGCTGGTGGGAGTTTTCGCCTGCTTCATATATAGCTGAAACCTGGTCGGGTGTAAGGGTTGTATTAAAAATCATGATTTCATCAACAAAGCCATTAAGGTAATAAGTGCTTGAAGAGCCAAATCTTCCGATTCTCCTGTTAGAGAAACTATAAGTCAGTGTGCCTGTTACAGGAAGGTCTCCTACATCCTGCCCATCAATAAAACTCTTCTTATTTGTACCATTAAATGTAAACCCAATAAAATGCCAAGACCCATCAGTCAATCCAGAGCCGTGATTAGAAAAAAATCTTCCATTTGTGGTTGATACGCCGGTTCTAAGCTCCCCAGAGGTTGGAATACTTATTTCAAGTTGTTGGCCCCCAAGAACTATATGAAAATTTCCTGCTGGCGTCCCACCCGACTTAAACCAGGCAAAAGCAGAAAACTCGCTGATGTAGCCTAAATCATTTGGCAAGTCAATAAAGTCATCGCTGCCGTCAAACTCATAGCATCCGCCGGATACACAGTCATCGCCGCTTCTGTAAGCTGGGGCATAGCTCTGGTTTCCTCCTCCAAGTATTCCGTGGTTTTCTGAATCAGAATAATCCTTAATCGCATCTGCCTGTGCTACTGACACATTTGAGTCAAAAGGCATATTCAAAACTGTAAGCGAGTCCCCGTTCCTGTACCAGTTAAAGATATAAGTAAGGTTTGCTCCTTCGCTGTCTGAAACATTTACTGGTGCACACGTAAGCGAGTTCCTCGTATAAGCTGTTCCGTTATGCAACTCTTTAATCTCTGTTTCTGAAAGCGTCCTGTTAAAGATGGTTACCTCATCTATCTTGCCCACCCAGTAATAATTGTCGTCATGGTTTCCAAGGTAGATGTGCCTGTTGAAAGAGTAGGAGTCATAATTGATTGTCCTGCCAATGTTTCCATTTACATAGAGTGTAGCTCTTGAGCCGTTCATTGTGACTGCTATATGTGTCCATTCTGATGTTGCAGAAATTGTTCCTGAACCCCATGGAGAGGTTCGTATTCCCATGTCCCAGTTTCCGCTGTTGATGCCTATGTAAAACCTGTTGTCTGATCCCCCGCTCTGGCCAGCGCTCATAAACATCCTGTTGCTTGCTGTGCTGCCTGCCTTTACCCACATAGAGAAAGAGTGAGGATGGGTTGAAGGGTTAAGCCCGGAGCCGTAGTTTAAGTTTACATAACTGCTGCCGTCAAACTCAAACGCTCCTGCAGCATATCCTTGCCTAATGTTTGTTGCACCATTGTTTGTGCCGTGATTTCCATTCCCCGAAATATCAGAAACATCGTTATCCAATGTCCAGTAGCCAACAACATTATTATCAATCCTTGAACGAATATGAATCCTGGGGCTGTCGTGCTCAGGGATTTTATTCCATTCGCCATTTGAGCAGGTGTATTCTCCCTGAACTATTCCTGTTTTTACACACAGGCTTGACTGGTTTACACAACTTAACGGAGAACTGCAGCAGGCAGCATAATATGTTCCCATAAGCGAAGTATTTCTGAAATACTCTCCCTGGTCTGAGCCGCAGCAAGCAAGCGAAGTTCCTGGATCATAAGCTCCGAATGGATCTAGCTCGCCGCCATTAATCCATACAAAAGGCTCGCAGTTGTTAATGTCTGTTGTGCAATACTCCTCTGCAGTATTCCTGTCCCTTGCAATACAACCAAGGTCACAATAAATGCTTGTCCCGTCCCTGCAGGTGGTTGGCTCTACATCATCGCAGTCTTCGCTGGAGCCGCAGTCATACTGGCACCTTGAAGCATTATGGTCGCCGCAAGCAACATTGCTAAAGCCTTCACAGGCTGTACAATTAAAGCAGACGAATGGGTCTATAGTTAAGCCATACTCCAGCTCACTGTCACAGTAGCCGAAAGCACAGTCCTCGTTAAAATCGCAGCCCTCGCAGCCCAGCGGAAACCCTCTCTGCCAGTACGTTGGCTCACCGCTTGCTGCACAATACCACCCTGAACTGTTTGCTTCTTCGCAGTTCGCAACATTTATCTCGAAGCCAAGCGATGCCTGGTTATTGCAGTCATAAAGCTCGCCGTTCCAGCAGAGCATATACTCATATGAGCTGTTGTGCTCGATAAAATTTCCCTCGAAACAGCAGTGGTTTCCTGTGCCAGGGTCATCAAAGCTGTCATCAGCATCATCGTTTCCGCAGCAAGTGCTCAGGCCGGAAAACCAGACAAAAGGCTCACATCCGTTGCCGGAAGCCTCGCAATAGCTCTGTGCATCGTTCCTGTCGTGGTCTGTGAAAAGGCAGCCTTCAGTCTCATGACAGGATTGCATGTCAGTATAATTTACCTGGTTTACACAGCACCATTCACCTTCACACGGAAGCTGGCAATTTGTGCTGTTTGAATAAGCGCCATTTGAGCAGCTAGCATTCCCGTAATAGCATGTTTGGCCATCAAGATAACCCCATCCATATACAGAACTTGATGTGCCGTTAAGGGCCTGGTTAACATTACATACTATATTTCCATGGAAGCATTCTCTCTCGCTTCCAGAGCCAACCAGGACTCCGTTTCCAATAAGCGTTGTATTTGTAGCAAAAACTCCTTCATCGCATCTCTGGCAAAGTACGTATCTTGAATCTGTAAGGCTTGCATTGGCATAATAAGAGTTATCGTCAAGCCCGTCATTCCCGCAGCACTGGGTGCCCGAAATCACTCCATCCATCCACACAAACTCGCAGTTTGGCGCAATACAAAAAGCCTTTTCCAGGTTCGGGCTTTTCCAGGTGCCTTCATCACAGTAAAGAACCTGGTCAAAAAAATACCCGCACTCTCCAAAAGGGAAGCACACATCAGGGAATTCAAAAAAGCCTATATTTGCTGAGGTCCCTGTCCCGACCGCAAACGCGCCTGGCTGGTAAATTGAAAGAAGAAATCGTGCCCCAATGTCTGCTCCGGAAAGAAGCCCTCCCTGGCCTCCCATGGTGGTAGACTTAACTTCAATATCACCCCCGGATGCAGTGAAGCTATAAGCTACTGGCACAAAAAGAATACAAAAGAAAATAAAAAAAATCCATATTCCAGCCCTAACTCTCATAATCACTCAAACATGCATTCTTGCTCTATGAAATGTTTTGTCTGGTTCTCATATGTCACTGGAACTGCAGCACAGCCCTCACTGCTAACGAAAAGCGCCTGAACAGCACTCCTGTATCCTTCGATGAAAACTTCTTCTGCACACTTCAGGTCAACAAGGTTTCGGGTTTTATTTTCAAAAAACACCTGAGCCACTCCGCACTCTTCCGTCTCTTCAATCAAAAAACCGAGGACATCATCAAAGGTTTTCTGCGAGATTCTTTCTTCCTTTGCCTTTTGCATTTCTGGTATTTTATCTAATGCAACATATAATGCAAAAGCAGCAATAAGCACAACAACAAGCAGTATCAGCATATTGTTCTGATTCAACTTAAAGCCTTTTGAATCTGCTTTCTTCATGAGCATCACCTTTCCTTAACTGAAAAGCCATTCTTTTTAAAGCTTTTTATTCTGGGCTGAAAACCCGAAAGGGTTTTAAAATTTTAGGATAACCACAACAACAATGAAAGTTGCTATTATTACATTCGGATGCGCATCAAACCAGGCTGACTCTGATTTTATGAGCAGCCTGCTGGCTGAAAAAGAGATTCCTGTTTTGGAAAATCCTGAGGATGCAGATATAGTAATTATCAATTCCTGCACGGTGAAGCATCATGCCGAAGGAAAGTTCTGGAAGTGTGTTAGGGAGTGGCAGTCAGCTGGAAAAAAAATAATTGCTGCTGGCTGTGTGCCGCAGGCAAGTGAAGAAGCTGTTAAGAAGCTTAAAAATAAAGGGGTTTCAATCATCGGGGTAAGGGATATAGACTGGGTTTACGATGCAGTTGCTGCGGAAATAGACAGTAAGCATGTAATTATTAATTCTTCTGGGTTCAAAAACCCTTACAAAAAGCCAATTAGCCTAAATGGCATAACGGGAAAGCTGCAGATAAACGAAGGCTGTGTAGGCTTTTGCTCATACTGCAAAACAAAATTTGCGAGAGGAGAGCTGCTTTCCTATCCTGTTAAGGACTTAGTGCTACAGGCTGAGTGTTTTCTTAAGCAGGGTGCTAAGGAGTTGTGGCTGACCTCGCAGGACACAGGGGCTTATGGGCTTGACATTGGAGAAAGTCTTATTACGCTTGCTAACAAGATAACCAAGCTTAATGGAAAGTTCTTTCTAAGGATAGGTATGAGCAACCCAAATACGATTGAGCCGGTTCTTGAAGAAGTGCTTAATCTAATGAGAAAAGATGAAAGGGTTTACAGGTTCCTTCACATTCCAATCCAGTCTGCGAATGACAAAGTGCTGAAACAAATGAACAGGCAGTACGATAAGAAGATGCTCGCTTCTATATTTGGCAAGATTGAAGGCTCAGGCCTGCGGATTACGGTTAGCACTGATGTAATCTGCGGGTTTCCGGGTGAAACAGAAGAGCAGTTTAATGAAACCTTGGAATTTGTAGAGGAAATCAAGCCGAATGTGCTGAACATCTCAAGGTTCTGGGCCAGGCCTGGCACAAAGGCAGCCAAGATGAAGCAGCACTATAATAAAATAGGGATTGAAAGGGCACGGATGCTAAAAAAGGCATTTGACCAGGCTTGCAAAGAGAAAAACAAGGCCTGGGTTGGCTGGAAAGGCAAAGTGCTAATCACTGAAAAGGGGAAAGGGGATACGCTTATTTCCAGAAATGGGCATTATAAGCAGATAATTCTTGAGCCCGGCTACAAGCTTGGCGAGTTTGCTGAGGCTGAAATCACCAGGTCAAGAAGCTTTGATTTTTTCGGCAGGGCTTTAAAGAGGGATGTTTGAGAAGCCTTGAAGGAATCTTTTGCTTTTGTCTTCCGGCTTCATTAAAAGAACAACTCTTGAGTTGGGTTTTTCATCTTCATGCTTCCATTCGCAGAGCTCGCTGATTTTTTCTGCGAACTGCTTAACCTCTTTATGAAGCGGCATGCTGCTTTTCTCCAGCCTGTTGATGGATGAGCCAACGTGCATGTAAGCCTTTACCTCAACGAAAATAGGGCTTGCCTTTTTTATAATCTCTGCATACTTTTCCGGGCTACTGTCATTAATTCCTTTGATTAATGTGATTCTCATGCAGGTTCTTGTCTTGGTTTCTCTTTTTTTGGCAACTTCCTCAAGGCTTTTGTTAAAAAGGCTCCAGGCACTCTTTATTTTTGGCTTCTCGATTTCAAGAAAGGTTTTTTCATCAGGTGCAGCAACTGAGATGTAAAGCTGAGTTGGGAAAATCTTTCTGAGCATCTCCGGGCTTAGCCCATTTGTAACTACGAAAGTGGTTATTCCTTTTTTGTGCAGCAACTCAATCAGCTCTGGCAGGTAAGGGTAAAGCGTTGGCTCGCCTGTAAGGGAGATTGCAAAATGCCTTGGGTTCTGGGCTTCTTCTAGCTTCTTAAGGTTAGTTTTTTCGTTTCCGCCAAAGCCTGAAAGGAGCTTTCTCTGCTGCGCGAAGGATTTCTCTATAATCTGCTCGGGCTTGTCTGCTATTGATTCAGGGATTGGGGTAAAGCCTTTTGTGTCTGCAAAGCTTCTCCAGCAGAAGATGCAGGAGTTCTGGCAGTAGTTTACTGAAGGGCTCATCTGGCAGCATAGGTGCGCCTGGATTCCGTAGAAAGCCTGCTTGTAGCACACATCCCTGTCAAGCAGGGAGCGCTTTGTCCAGGCGCAGATTTTTACTGCAGTATGCTCACCTGAAAAGCCGTACTGCTGTTTTTTTAACGTGCTTTTTACCGCTTGCTTTTCTTGCATGGCTCTGGGAGAAGTAGCATAGTATAAAACCTTTTTGCAATTCTGAAAAAGAAAGATTTAAAAAGTGCATGTGTAAAGAGAGAAGCCAGATGAGCAGCAAAACAAGCATTTTTTCTTACAAGGGATTTCTTAGCTTTACTCTTTGCATGATAATAATTGTTTTTTTCCTCAAGGTTGACTTTTCTTTTGCTGCTGGCCTTGATGATGTTTTGATAGGGTACATAAAGCCAAGCTCAATAAATTATGAGGCTAATGAAGCAACTTTCACACTTTCGCTGCAGGACCCGGATGCCACCCATTTGATTCCTGAAGATGCTAAAAGCGCGCATTACTGCAACCTGATAGATGAAACGTTTAACAACGACAAGTGCAGCGATTTTCATTGCAAGGATTTCTCAATCACCAGCCTTGACAGGGACGTAATCAGATTATCTTTAGATAAAGAGGATAGCTTTTCCATTGAATGCAATAAAAAAAGCGATATGAATTATGGAGGATGTGTTGTTGGTTATGCCGGGGCTGGGGCAATTATTGGAAGCATTATCCCTTTTTTCTTGGGTCCAATCGTTGGAAGTGTTGTAGGATTTATTGTTGGCGGCACAACCTGTTCAGGAGACGGCTGCGATGGCACTGGCTCTGAGCTTGAGTTTATAGTTTGCGACTCAAACTATGATGGTGCGCATTGTGAAGCTGCTACTGACCCATACAACAGAAACCATGGCTCTGTTAACCTTGACCTTGCTCGCACAAGTGCTCCTGCCGGCGGGAGCTACAGCTACCAATGTATTAAACTTGAAAAGGTTATGAGGCTCAGGTCTGCTGATTACAACAACTGTAAAGATGAAGAAGCCATCAGATTACGGGCAGTAAACCAGCTTGAACCCTGCGGTGATGAAGAGTTCTGCGTGAATGGTGTGTGCACTAACTATTACTGCGAGCCTGACGGAGTGCTTCATGAGCATGAGCAGTGCGACCCTGACGGAGACCAGCTGTTCAGGGTAAATGGGCAGGAGATTTCAGGGGAAGAGATAACATGCGGGCATTTCAAACTGGACGGGGAGCCTCTTTACCCAAGGGATGCAGATGACGAAAATAAGCCTGTTTGCTCAAGCCAGTGCACTTTAGACCTAAGCAACTGCATAACCCAGGAAGAGTACAAAAGCCTGGTTTGCGGAAACTTTGAGATTGACCATGATGTTGGAGAAGCTTGCGACTGGCATGAGCCAGGTGAGCACGAGTATGAGCATCCCATAGGGCTTACGCTACCCAAGGGGATTTTGCTTGCTCATAAAGCATACTGCGGGGAAAAAGAAGGATACATTGGAGACGCGCTAATGCTTGACTGCAGCATGGATTGCCAGGAGGTCATTTATGATTTCTGTGTTGAGGACAAACTCGAGATTTATGCAAACGAGTCAGATTGCACAGACGGCCTGAACGATAATTTTTGGTATGTGATGGAAAACCCACATGCCGCTATTGGCAATGAAGGTTATTTTGATATCAGCAGAGTAAGGTATAATACTACAGGTCTCTGCCTTAATTCAACACACTGCACTGACTGCCAGGACTTCTCCTGCGACTTAAGGGAAGGCAGGGATATCCATGGGGAATATGGAATCTGCAACTTCAGGGAAGAGCTCTTCTGCAACGACGGGTTCGACAACAACGGAAACGGGCTAGTTGACCTTGATGACCCTGCCTGCTCAGACATACCAAGATACAACCCTGAGCAGTCTGCTACAGGATACTGCAATGTTAACTATCAATGCTATCTTGACCGTGACAGCGTTACTGGCAGGACTAAAGAGCTCTGCTACAAGGCAGGAGAGATGGTGTGGGACATGAGCGGAGAGTTTATCTGCACTCCTGACAGCGAGCACGGCGGGTTCTGGGCATCACCATTAAAAGCGATGGCCGGTGTGTTTTTTTCTGTGGCTGGGCAAAGCGAGTTTTCAATATACTGCAATGATTATGGGGACAGCAATGAAGGCTATGTGATTGCATACAACAGCAAAAGCCCTGGCGGGATGACAGCAGGCGACCTGCTCAGGATGTCAGGCAACAACTTTGGAAAGTTCTGTGCTTTTACTTCTGGAGAAAGCTGGGGCGTTTCTGCAAAGATAAAAGAAATAAATGAGGAAAACACTGATGAAAACATAAAGAAAAGGATTCAAAGCTCAATTGCGCTTTTCTCTCAAAACAGGCTGGCCTGTGATGAAGCTGCAGAAGACACCGAAAGCTATACGATTGCCGCCTGCAACGACAACAATGTATTTTTTAATGCAAAGTACGGAACAGCATTCATGACAAACAGCAACATTGAAGGGACTCCTGTACTTTCCGGAACAGAAATGATAGCGGATGCCATTGAGCAGCTTGACCCAGTCGGCACATTTGTTGACATCCCGCACATCAGGCACGGGGCAAAAACAGAAGCTTTTGTCTGGAAGATAAAAGGGGCAAAGGAAATAATAGGCGCGATAGAAGAATTCAATGGCACAGTATATGCTATGATACTCTACAAGAACAT
>CAYUJZ010000009.1:0-34544 GCA_964445165.1 uncultured Methanosarcinales archaeon | reverse complement strand
CTCTGGAATGAAGTTAAGGGAGAAAAATTATCTACAAGATGGAGAAAACCTCCACAATGGGTTCCAGAAGGGCTCTCGAAGAATGACCTTGTTAAAGCAAGAAGAAAGGCTTTTCTCAGGTTTTATCTAAGGCCGAGAATATTTATGAAGACACTAAAAAAGATAAAGCTAAAGCAGGCTTATTATATTATTAAGAGGTCTTTTGACTATAAGGTTTTGTAACCTTGTTCCTTAACATTTTTAAATAAGAGGCTTCTTCTTGAATTAAAATGGCGTGGTCATACTCAAAGATTGAAAGCTATTACCAGTGCCCGCAGAAGTTCAGGCTGAGGTACATTGAAAAGGTGCCTACTGAAACAAAAGGCACAATCCATACTTTTTTTGGCAGCATGCTTCACAATGTGATTGAAAGGATGTACCTTGAGAAGGAAAAGGGCAGGATCAGCTCGCTTAACATCATCTTCAGCCTTTTTGAGGAAGAGTGGAAGAGGGAGTTTAGCAAGGAAGAGCTTCTTTTCTCTGAGAAAGAGCCTGAGTTCTTCGAAGAAGGGAAAAGGATTATAAGGGAATTCTACAGCAGGTTCCTGGAGGATGAGTCAAAAACCCTTTTTACAGAAACCCAGTTTTACCTGGACCTTGACGGCAGGCAGTACTGCATAAGGATTGACAGGCTTTCAAAAACAGACGGAATATTCGAAGTCAGGGATTATAAGACAGGAAAGCCAAAGACAAGAAGCGACCTGCTCAGGGACTACCAGCTTAAGGCATATGCACTCTGGGTTTTTGAGAATTACCCTGATGCAAAAAAGGTTAGGCTGATATGGCACTATTTAAGAAACATGTATGATGTAAACATAGACCTAGGGAAAAGGGATGTAGAAGAAACCAAGGCTTTCCTTAAGCAGAGAATCGACCGGGTTGAGAGAGCAATTATTGAGGACAGGTTTCCTGCAATAAAAAGCCCGCTATGCAACTACTGCGATTACATGGAGATTTGCAAGAAAAGGCAAACTTAGTACAGCAAAAGGAACAAGAAAAAATAAAAAAATCTCAGCCGACTACAAAGAACATTGATAAAAGCATCAGCACCATAACTACAAGCCCAACCAGCATCCCTAAAAGGCCCAGGACAAAGCCAAGCGCACAGGGAATGTTGTTTTCTCTTACTCTTACGGATTTAGAAAAGGCAATTGCAAGCAGCCCTAATATCACAGACGAAACCGGGTAAATAAACAGGAACAAGACTGAGATTGCGCCTGCTAGCAGGCTGAATAATCCGAGAATTGAGTCGCGCCTTTCATGCTCACGTGATGGCTTTGGCCTTGCCTGCCCTACCGGCCTGACATAAATCGGCTCTTTTAGTGTTGAGGCTTGCTTGCCTGCTGCTTTTTTTGTTGGCGTGTTCTTCTTCCCTGCTCCCTTTTTCGCTGCTGGCTTCTTCTTTGCAGTAGTTGCCTTCTTAGAAGCAGCAGTTTTCTTTGCTGTTGTCTTTTTTGCAGTAGTTCTCTTTGCTTTATTTGAAGAGCCAGGCTTTTTAGTGGTTCTTTTTGCTTTTGAAGCGGGTTTTTTTCGTGCCATTTTTAAACAGGCAATTTTTGATTTCTGGTTTATATAAAACTTTCGGATGTTTTTTAAAGGTAAACAAATAACTTTTGTAAGCTTAGAAATGAAAGAGGGTGAAAAAAGCAGGAAAGAGAGAATCCAGAAGATAATCTCAAACGCAGGGTTCTGCTCAAGAAGGAAAGCCGAGGAGCTGATAGAACAAGGCAGGGTTGCTGTGAATGGAAAGGTTGCTTCCATCGGAGAATCCGCAAAACCCGATAAGGATATTATTGAGATTGATGGAAGAAGGATTTGGTATGCCAAAAGAAAATACTTTGCATTCTACAAGCCCAGGGACTGCCTCTGCTCAATGAAAGACCCAAGCGATAAGCCTACCATCATGAGGTATCTCAACAAGATTCCGGAGAGAGTCTACCCAATAGGAAGGCTTGATTACAATGCTGAGGGGCTGCTTCTTTTCACTAATGATGGAAATTTTGCAAACCTTGTAATGCACCCGAGGTATGAAAAGAGCAAGACTTACCTTGTTGGGCTGAGAAAGCCTTTAAAGCCTTCTGATTTCAGTAGGCTTAGGGGAAACTTCCGGCTAGAGGACGGCCCTGTCAGGATTGAAAAGGCTATAAGGATTACTGACAAGATGATTGAGATAAGGATACACGAAGGCAGGAACAGGATTGTTAAGAGAATCTTTGAAAGCCTTAGAAACAATGTGGATAGCCTGAAGAGAACAAAGATAGGGAGCATAGAGCTTGGCAAGATGAAGCCAGGGGAGATTAGGGAGCTGAGCGAGAAAGAAGTGGCAAGTTTCTGGAATCGTAGCGAGGATGCATGATAATGCCGGACAAAGCAATCCTTGGGAACACTGAATATCCGCTTGAGCTGCTGAAGAAGCATTTTATTGCCCTTGGTGGCAGCGGAAGCGGAAAAAGTGTCCTGTGCAAGATTCTGATAGAGGAAGCGCTTATTAACGGCATTCCGTCTATTGTTCTTGACACGCAAGGTGATTTAAGTAGCCTTGCAATAAAAGGCAGGGATGTGAAAGAAAAGGACAAGTTTCCTTCTGAAAGGGTTGCTGTGTTCACTCCAGCATCTTCAAAGGGGATTCCTATATGCATCAACCCCCTAAAAATGCCTAAGAAAAACATCAGCGAGGAGGATGCTGTTGGGATTATCCAGCAGTCTTCTGATGCCATCTGCCTGATTGCGGGCTACAACCCAAAAAAGGAAAGCTCCAAGGAAGCACAGGCTGTGCTCTATCTTATTCTGATGAGCCTGTGGAAAGAAGACAGGCAGGTTTCAGGTCTTGATGACCTTGCAGGTTTTGTTGAAAATCCCCCTGAAACTATTAAGCGAGATATCTCAAGAATAGGAAAGCTTGACAAGACAAGTTCTGAGCTGGCAAGAAAAATCAGGATGCTTTCAATTGGTAACAGATCGCTTCTGTTCAGCCTTGGGCTTGAGCTTGACATTGACAAGATGCTAAGCAAAAAGAGCGCGGCAGCAAATGTAATTTACCTAAACACCCTAAAAACAAGCGAGGAAAAGCAGTTTTTTGTGATGATGGTTGCTAAGTCCTTGTATGAGTGGATGCTTGATAACCCAAAGGAAAGCCTGCAGGGGATTTTCCTTATTGACGAGATTGCTGACTACCTTCCTTCAGGGATGAGGGAAAGCCCTTCAAAAAAGTCATTGATAACGCTTTTCAAGCAGGCCAGAAAGTTTGGTGTTGGGTGTGTTATCTCTACGCAAAACCCTGGCGACATTGACTACAGGGCTTTTTCCCAGTTTGGGACATGGGCTGTAGGAAGGCTTACTGCAAGACAGGACAGGGAAAAGGTTAAGCCTGCGCTTAAGTCGCTTAGCGATGATTTTGAAAAGATTGAGCCAAAACTGCCTAAGCTTGAGCCGGGAAGCTTTCTTCTTTTCTGCCCTGACCTTTTCAAAAAGGTGTTTGAGCTTAAGGCAAGGTGGCTATACAGTGAGCACAAGACACTCAACGAGGAAAACATCTCCGAAATTGTTTCTGCTGAGCTAAGAAAAAAGTATGCTAAAGCAGCCGGGGCAAAGCAAAAGAAGGAAACCGGCCTTGAAAAAGGCAAAGTAAGGGCAATTAAGACAGCCACTACCATGGAAGATGCAAAGAAAAGGATTGAAAAAAAAGCGAAGAAAGCCCTGCTGTTTTTCAGGAAAGAAAAGGTGCTGTCTGTTAAAAGGGTGCTTAAGCCTGTTTATATTATAAAAGCGGAAAAGCAAAAGAAAGGGTTTTTTTCAGGTAAGAGTGAGCAGTTCAGGATAATTTTTGATGCTGAGAACGGAAATATAATTATTCTAAGAAGCCTTAAGCCTTACGCTGCTGAGCCTGGCTGGCTTCTTGAGCTTAGCGAGCCGCAGCTAAATGTTCTTGCTGTGCTGGAGAGTTCAGGTGGCTCTCTTTCTGCTGAAGAGATTGCTATCCGGGCAGGCATTCCTGAGTCTAGTGTAAAGAAGTCGCTTAAGGAGCTTTCGCTTAAGAAGATGCTTGGGTTTGCCGGGAAAGAAGAGAAAAAGAGTGTCTGGAAAACCACGCTCTCTCCATTGATTAAAAGCGAGATACAAAGGTATGCTTCAAGGGATATTCTGTTTGCGGAAACTGAAACACAGGATAGTCCTGCTGAGAAAAAGGTCAGCGTAGATAAAGCAAAGCGGTTTGTTGGGAGCTGGTTCAGGGCTGCTGTTACTGATATTGAAGAGTCTTTGATTCCTGCATATGAGGCTGAGCTTTCTGACGGAAAGAGCAAAAGAAAGGCTGTGGCTTACTGAACTGAGAAAGAAGAGCTCAGAGCCTTTTTTCAATAAGACATTTAAGGGTGCTTATGCTTACTTCGAATGCTGAAGCAGGCATCTCGAGGCTGAAGTTATCCAGAACTTCTGGCGAAACTTCTCCTATATGGCCAAGAACTTTTCCATCAGCTGAAACCTCAGCGCACCTTCCTTCAATGAATGCTGAATCTGTTTTTTCTGAAAAGTCAGCTTTTATATCTAACTCTCTTAATAGGGTATCAAGAACCTGCCTGATGCGGGTATAATCAGCTTCCTTTGAGCAGAGTATGCATGCAAGGCGCTCTTCTTCAATTATGCCTGTGCCTTTTGGGATAAAGGCTGTGCCCTGCTCAAAAAGCTCCTGCGGGTAATCGTGGTGCTTGTTTTTCTGTAGTGTCCTGAGCAAGCCTGGAAGTATAGCTCTTCTAAGGACATTGAAGTCTGATGACATTGAGTTCTTAAGGTGCACAAGCTTATGGCTTTTGAGCACCATTGATGTTTCATACTCTTCGCCTGTTAGATAGTAGTTTTTAGCTTCAATAAGGCCGCATGAGGCCATTATTTCTCTTACCTTTTTTTTCAGGATTTCTGTTGGGGATTCTTTGCCTACAGAAAATACCGGGCTTGGCTCTGAAGGCAGCTTGCTGTAGCCGTAGCCTATTGCTATTTCCTCAACGATGTCAATCTGGTGAAGTATGTCTGTGCGGTATGGTGGAACCATAACTTGACCTGTGCCCTGATTAAATTCCAGCCCTGTTTTTCTCAATGATGAAGAGATTTCGTTTTTGCTTAACCTTATTCCCAAGTATCTTTCAACATAGCCCAAGTCCAGCTTTATCTTATGCGGCTCAAGCCGGGGCGAGATGATTTCTTTGTCCGGGTAGCAGAGCTTCATGCTAAATACCTTTGCGCCCATGTCTAGCAGAGCGCAGGAGATGATGCTTACTCCCTGCATAACTGAATCCATGTCAAAGCCTGAGCACTCAATGAAAGCCTCTTTTGTGCTTCTTGAGATTTTGCCCGTATCATCTGAGTTGATGATGGGAGGCATTGAAAGGATGCTGCCTTTTGAGTCTATGAAAAAGGGAAAGTGGGTTTTTCTCTCAAGAAGGCCTGCGTATTCTTTTCCTGCAGGGTGCTGCTGAAGGATTTGCATGCCTGTCATTTTCCTGCTAAAGCCAAGCGGGGCAAATGAAATCTTTTCAGGCTTGTCTGCCTTATAGTGTATTGGCAAAGAAATGAATTCTAAAGGGTAGATTCCTATTGCGACTTTCTTCCTGTTTCTTCCGAAGGTTACGTGGAGCTTTTCCTGTATCTGAATTAATTCTCTTATTTTCTCATCGTTCAGGCTAAGGCTTTTTGCAATTGCGCATGCTGTGTACGGCCTTACTTTTTTAACTGATGAGTCTATTATTACTCTATAGTTTTCTTTTGGGGGTTGTGCTTTGTACACGCTTTGCTGCTTGAGGCCGAGGTAGCTTGCCAGGTATCTCGCTATTCCTTGGAATGAGAGAAGGTCTGGCCTGTTTGCTGTGACTTCAAGCGTGAGCTCTTTGTCGTCTTCTGCTTCCAGCGGAATGCCCATACTGGTTAATGCCTGCTGAAGCTTTGCGGGGGTGAGCTTTGTTCCTACGGCTTCAAAAAGCTCTTTTTTTGGTATTGAGATTGTTGGCATCTGATTACCACCTGATGAATCTTTTTGCTTTCCTGAGGAATTCTATATCGTTCTTGTAAAGCTCCCGCAGGTCTTTAATTCCGAAATAGGGCACAATGATTCTTTCCATCCCCAAGCCCCAGGCAAGCACTGGCACTTCTTCTCCAATAAGGGTTTTTGTCACTTCGGGCCTGAATATGCCTGCGCCTCCCAACTCAATCCAGGAGTTTCTATGCTTGTCAAACACCTCAACCTCAAGAGATGGCTCAGTGTATGGAAAATATGAAGGGTTGATTCTTACGCTTTCGTAGCCCATCTTTTTGTAGAACTGCTCAAGGTAGCCTTTCAGGTGGACGAAGTTTGCATTCGGGTCAACCACTATGCCTTCAACCTGGTAGAACTCGAAGAGGTGCTTTGTGTCTGTTGCCTCGTTCCTGAATACTTTGCCTACTGAGAAGAACTTTGCGGGCATATCAGACTTTTTTATTTTAGCTATTGCCTGTGCAGAGAGCACCGTTGTATGCGTCCTGAGCAGAAGCTTTTGGGAAATGCCTTTGTCAAAGGCATATTTCCAGCCAGTGCTTCCTGTGTCTCCTCCAGTCTCGTGTGTTTTCTTTACCCTCTCCAGGATTTCGGTGTCTATTTTTTCTGTGAAGCTCTCATCGATGTAGAATGTATCCTGCATTTCCCTTGCAGGGTGGTCTTGGGGAACAAAGAGGGCATCCAGGTCCCAGAAGGCTGTCTGAATCATATTGCCTTCCATCTCCTGAAAGCCGAGCTCAAGCCAGGTTTTTTTTATGAAGTCGATTGTATCATCAATAAAGTTGAGCTTTCCTGTGTTTCTTTCAGGGACATTTATTGAAACATCGAAATGCCTGAAGGTGATGCTTTTCCATTTTTTCTCTCTGAGCATTTCAGGGGTGAGCTTGTCTGCGTATTTTGCTTTGCCTTTTGAGAGCTCTTTTGATGCTTTCAGTGCTTCTGCCGAGAATGCTAGGCTCCAGTCTTTTGTGTCTATAACTTTGATAATTGCCCTTCTTTTTTTAAGTGACTCATAGGCGTATTTCTGCTCTAAGCTAAGCTTAGAAACTGGCACAGGCTGGCTTTCTGCGAGCCGGCTGACGAGCTTTGCTTCTTCAAATCCTTTTTCAAGCAGGTTTTTGCCGTTTTTTGTTATGCTTAAAGTGAGGTTGCTGCCCATCTCTATGGCGAGGCTTCGCCTGAGTATTCCCAGAGAAACGTTTAGCTCCATGTCATCTAGTGAAGCGTCTTTTTTTGCCTGCTCTTTTTGCTTTGGGCCTTTTGAGAGTGTCCTGAGCAGCCTTTCTTCAGGCAGGCCTTTTTTTGCGTACTCTTTCCCATTTGAGTCGAGGACCAGGCTTTGGGCAGAATGCTTTTCTATCTTTACAAGGCCTTTGTTCTCAAGCCACTGGAGGGCGCGCATTGCCTCTACTTCCTTCATTCCTGTAAGCGCCACAAGCTCTGAAAGCGTTGAATTTTCCTTTATCTTCGGGAGGAGCCTTCTTTCCAGAGGATGAAGCTTCTTGAGCAGTTCCGGCATAACCAATAGTCTTTTCAGGATTGTTTAAAAATTTTTGGGTAAAAGTGGTTTGAGGAAGATTAAAAAGAAAGCTGTGGCGCTATTCCAGCAAAAAGAATTAAAAAGCTCTAAGTCGCAAATTCGTCTTCTGGGCCAATAAATTTGCCTGACTTGTAAGCCCTGCGAAAGGCTAAGATTATTACTTTAACCTGCTCTTCATCATATTTTGGCCTTAATTTATTGACTATTTTTTCCATAATCTTTTTATTATCCAGAAATTTTTCCAGTTTTTTTAAAGCTTCGGTGATGTCTTCCTGCTTAGCCAACGGGGCGCCAGCCATCTCTACAAGCTCTAAGAAAATCTCGTTCGCGATATTTTTAAAGCTGGCCTTAGTCTCTTCCGGTAGAACTTTTACAGCAGCCCTGTTAAATTTCTTTTTTACTTTCTTCATTTCTTTGCTTAATCTGTCACTAAGTATAACATCTGTCACTAAGTATAACTTTTCTTGCAGTATCCATAATACCGCTGTGTTTTTCTTTTTCGTAATAATGGCGCTCTTTGAAAACCATGTAAAGGCGGGCTTCACCCAAGCTCAAAAGGGCATGAAAAAATCTTTGGGAAAGTAATGTCTTTCTTGAAAGAGAAAAGCATTCTTTAAATTCAGATAAAATATGAATCCTTGTTCCACAACACTTAAATAAAATGACTTGGTTCAGCTTATTCACAATGGCTATTTTAAAAAACTTAATGTTAAGCTTGTTTTTGCTGCCGCTTATATTTTTGGCAGGATGCACTGATGCTGATGAACAGGAAGATGCTGAGCATATTGTTCCTGACACTCAGGCAGATGTTGTCGCTATAGTGAATGGCGAGGAGATTACAGTTACTGAGGTTACAGCAATGCAGCAGCTCTTTGCGCAGCAGGGCCAGCATATTTCTGAGCAGGATGCAATTGAGCAGCTAATAAGCCAGGAAGTGGTTATCCAGCAGGCCGAGCAGCAAGGGTTTGAAGTTTCAGCTGAGGAAGCTGAAGCAGAGGTTGAGATGCTCCTGGCACAGCAGGGAATAAGCCTTGAAGAGTATAAGCAGCACCTGGCAACAGAAGGCTTAATGGATTATGATGAGCTGATAAACGATGTCAGGGTGGATTTGACCATCCAGAATTACTTAAATTCTGCAATTGAAGACCAGGCAATCCAGGTTAGTCAAGAGGATGCAATGCTTTTTTATGAGATGTACAAGGAGCAGGCTCCTGAGGAGGAATTGCTTCCTTTCGAAGAGGTTGAGCAGGAGATTATAATGATGCTTCAGCAGGATAAGCAGCAGGAAGCTGTTAACAACCTTGTGCATCAGCTTAGGCTTGATGCTGACATTGAATATGTTGAGTAATTTTTATTTTTTATTAAAAATTAGAATCAATGCTCAAAAAAGATAATTTTATAAACAAAACTAATAAAAAAGATATATGCAGAATAATTACAAGAAGCATACTGTCGGAAGCGTTATGACAACTGATTTTCTTACATGCTCTACTGGCAAAACTGTCGGCTATATTCTAAAAAGTCTTCATACGAAAAAGAACGGCTATGAGTTTATGGACTATGGGTATGTAAAGGGCAAGAATGGAAAATTAATCGGCGTTTTCTCAATTGGAGACTTATTCAGGCATCCTGATAAAACAAAGATTGAAGAGATTATGAAAGAAAAGCCTGTTTCAGTCTCCCCGCACTCAAAAGATGAGACTGCTGCACATGCTGCAATCCGAAATAAGGTTAAGGCTTTGCCTGTTGTTGAAAAGGGAAAAATTGTTGGAGTGCTTCCTGCAAAAACCATCCTTGAAATTATGCACAAGTCTACTCAGGAGGACTTCATGTATATGGCTGGAATACACAAGAAGCATCTTGAGTATGAGGATTCTATGAAAATTCCGGTAAACAAGTCTGTAATGCACAGGGTTCCCTGGCTGCTGATTGGCCTGGCAGGGATTCTGGCTGGCGCTGGCTTCATGGGGTTGTTTGAAAAAGCACTTGAAGAATACATAATACTTGCTTTTTTTGTTCCTGCAATTGTTTACCTTACCGGTGCAATCGGTGCCCAGCTTGTTACCCTTTGTGTGAGAGACCTGGCAACACACGGAAAAGGGCTGAATAAGCCCAAATACTTTCTGAGGCAAACTTATATTGCCTTTGCCCTCGGGCTAATTATCAGCCTGATAACCTACTTGTCTGTTCTGGTGTTCTGGGGAGAAGCATATGTTGGTTTTGTTATTGCCCTTGCTCTTATGATCTCAGTAATGCTCACAAATTTCACAGCACTTGGAACCACGCTTATTATAGACAAGATGGGCAAGGACCCTGCATTCGGCAGCGGGCCTTTTGCTACTGTGATATCGGACGTTTTGTCAATTGTTGTTTACCTGGTTGTAGCCTCTATAATGCTGTTTTAGAAATAAACAATATATTAATTTAAATATTCAAGAATCTTATCTGCAACCTGTTCAGGAGTTAGGTTGCCTGTGTCGACTTCTGCGGGTGTTCCAGGCTTTCTTCCAGTAAGAAAAGATAAATATTTAAATTTAGTATTTCCTTCAGAAAATATGATTAGCAAGATTTTCAAATGGTACCTTTGGGTTTTTGAGAGAGAGAACTTCATTAAGCTAAAAGCCAAAGGAGAATGCAGGCAGTGCGGATATTGCTGCAGGCATCTCTTAGGCATAGGAATAAAGTGCATTCACCTGGACTCTAATAACAGATGTAAACTGCAGAAAGATAAGCCCCGCCCTGCATTCATACGCCTCTCATATTTGATAAGAATGTAAGCCCAAACTGCGGATATAAAACTATAAAGACAATTAAAACGAATAAGGAAGTTGATTTGAAGTAAAAAAATTCAGATGCTATAATAAAAATCTGATGTGAGTTTAATGGTTAATATTAATTTCTCTCAGGCGGGATAATACGGACATTAATTTATTTGCTTTCCATTTAGCTATTTTGGAACAAGCAGAATCATGATGGGAAATTCAAGGAGCAAAACTTCAAAATTTTAATAAGAAGAATTTTTCTTACCAAGTTGCTGCAAAAAAAAAAGATGAATCGAAAATTTTATTAATTAAAGCAAGGAGATTATAAGTTAAGTTAAAAAGTAAATTAAATAAAAGAAAATGAATAAGAAAAAAATAATCTTCACAATAATAATGCTTTTACCCCTCGGCTTTCTTGTTTTGATTCTCTCGCATTTCTTTTATTTAGGCATATATCCTTCAGTAGTATACTTCAGAGTAGGAATCCTAGAACACATCGAACCAATCTCTGAGCATGAAGTAAAAGAAGTAACTTTTAGAGAGGAATTAATTTCTATTTCAGAAGAAGACTTTAAAGAAATACCATCATACCTGCCAATCTTCTTTAATAATGACTCGATTATTGTTACAAACCGAAACTCGGCCGGAAGATATCAAGCAGGTGAAGTCCCTTATTATTATGACAATGAAAGCTTTGTTTTATATGTATATGGCGGCTCTTCTGTTGTTGCTCCCAGCCAAGATGAGGTATTTATAAGTTACGCAGCAGAAGAGTTAAACAACAAAAATCTTTCTCAAAAGGTAATTGCGATAAATTTTGGCCAGGATGCTGCAAATTCCAAAGAAATAGTTGAAAGAGTATATAGCTCACTTAGGCATAAGGACGCTATCAGACCTGACATAATTGTTATATACTCAGGACATAATGATTACTTTGGCAGCCCGGGTTACGGAGACGTCATTCAAAAAAGTTCAGTTGTGAAGAATACTTTTTTCATTAAAAATTTCATAGAACTCTTCGAAAGAATGGAATTCAAAAACTATGTTTTTGATGAGGGCAGTTCCAATCCTGATGATTTTGTGTACACTCCTGGTTTTATTACAAATATAGACTGGGTAATTGAACCCGAGGTGAAACAGTTCTTCATAAACACTGGGCTAGCTTCTTACGATATGGATTTCTTCAAAACAATAAACAATTTTATCCTAAAAGAATACGCAAACAACATTTATAGCGTAATTGGGCTTACACAAAGTTTAGAAATCCCTGTAATCATCCTTACTCCTATCAGCAATCTTGAAGCTAAACCATATGGCCCGGACCTGAAAAACAATCTGCTTTATAAAAGAGGTATGAAAGAAACGAACTATTCAAAAAGAATTGCTTATCTTAGAGAAGCAAAAGATAATGAAATCCTGTCGCAGAACATAAGAGCAAAAAGCGAGCTTTTGGATTTTATAAGGAGCATCAACACTATTGGTGTTTACATAATAGACTTGGAGAGAAAACTTGAAGAGAAGGGGTTTGGGTTCGGGTATGAAGATTTCTATGATTATGTGCACATGAGAAACACAACACATAAGCTAATTGGGGAGATTATTGCTAATAAGATTATTGAACATGATGTTCTTGGCTAAAAGCAAAAAACATTCAGAGGTTTGCTCTTTCCATCCAGGAGCTGTAAGGAATATAAGCTGTTGTAAGTGTGTCCTTGTTTAATCTTAGGCTGCGGGCGATACTTTTGTAATCTGGATTTTCTTCAGCCATTACTTCCCTTATCATTTCTCGCGTTTTTTCCTGGGTTAAGATGGAGTCACGGTATCCAGAGACATGAGCGCCGCTAATGTTTACAAGAGCTATGGACTTTTCCTTGGGCAAGAATTCAGAGCCGTTTTTGGATACAAGCGCTATCCGGGGAGTGCCGCCAACCCCAGTGTTTATAGTTGACATGGAATAAGCGTTTAAGGCAAAAAATGCTGAATCAGGGAAGCTTAATTCTGTGGGGCTCAGCCCTTGAAGGCTTGAAATCAGGTAAAGATTTGCAGCGTCAATCCCTGAGCCTATCTGAATGTGGTTTGAGAAGTGCTCACTTTTGAGGCGCGAGTCAAACCTGAAGATTCTTATTTTCTCAATGGCTTTGTCATAGCTTACAACCACAAAGCAGGAATAGTTGTCTTTGCTATACTTATACTGCCCGAAATCCTGAAAGATCTCAGATATTTCACGATCGCAATATTCTGCTCTTTTACTCTCGTCATCTATAATCGCAAGCTTTTTTTTCAGGTCTTCCTTCCTTAAAGATAAATATGACTTTTCACTTCTGTCTGTTTCATCCTTATACAAAGCATATAATGCATCAACAAAACCCTCTATTGATTCTGAGGAACAGCTTCCGTGGCTCTGAACCATTCTCTCTACTAAGTTAGAAGGCCCTGCGCCAAAAAGAATTCCCGGGTTTTCACCATCAAACCTGCTCATCTTATCAACAGAATTACTGTGCCTGCCCTGATAAGACGAAGTCTGGCTGTCTGTTAGTGCTATTGCTTCCTGGCCACAGCTTACAGCAATTCCTACAGTCATGAAAAGAGAGTCTCATGAGAATTTATAAGGATTTTGCTAATGACGGCTCTGTTCAAAATCACCTCATGAAAGAAAAAAGGCAAAAGAGTAGGTTTATTGTTTTTAACTGACCCTCAAACCGAAATTTTTCCGGAATAACAGGCAACAAGCTTATATTATTTAGAGAATTACTTCTATCCATCTAAAAGTGGGGGTAAAAAAAATGGGAACTATTCTTAAGCTGGGGTTGGGAGCTGTCGTTTTTACTGCTCAAGGAGTTAAAGTTTTTCTAGATGCTGCTGGAGGGAAAACACCTGATATGAGAATTGATGGACCAGAAGCAAGTGGACCCAATTTGGAAACGCATGTCCACTTTGGAGACGGTCCGGGAGAATCTGTTAGCGGTGGAGCGCTTGATTTTCTGCTGGGAGTAGCTTATTGTGGACCAAAAGAAGCAAGCACAAAAAACAAAGATTATATACTTGCAGACCAAAATAGCCTTGAAAATATAAGAAAGTACTCTGGAATTGAGAAAAGGGTTTCAGATGCATATCGTGGTTGAATCGGAAAGAGAGAATACATATATAAAACATTATGAGT
Organism: uncultured Methanosarcinales archaeon; assembly: GCA_964445165.1. Classification (GTDB taxonomy): domain Archaea; phylum Nanobdellota; class Nanobdellia; order Woesearchaeales; family JASKKU01; genus DSBS01. Next base: position 21,024 of record CAYUJZ010000009.1, on the reverse strand, counting down.
TTCACTCAAAAGAGCTTGTTTTGTTTTTTGACAGGTTCTTTTATTTTAAATGGGAAAACACTTCTGAAAAAGCCCAGCTAAAAGAACTAATCTCAAGGATAGAGCCTTCAGAGAGCGTTTTAAAGATTGACAAAAGCCTTGTTTCAAATCCAGAAAAATACGAAAATGCTTATTGGAACTTTAGCAGGAACTTTAAGGTGATTTCATCAAAATCCAAGAACAAAGAAATCATTTTTACGACTAATGATGGCAAAATTAGGCTTTTTCTGTCAAAAGAATTGAAAGAGGCAATCCTAAATGACTTTGATTGGAGCAATTAATAGCAATAAAAAGATTCTTTTTGCTGACAGAAAATGGCTCTTTAAAGGGAAGGGAAGCAAGGTTTTTGAAACCAGAAGCGGATTATTTGCTGTTTCAGGCATCGTCACAAAGGGGCTTATAGATAATATTAAGAAAGCTAATTCTATTGCTGATTTGATAGATTCTGAATACAAAAAAATCGAATGTGAAGGGACATCCTTCATTCATTATGATAAAGACAGGTGTAAGTTTTTTGCATATATGCATGATGGTAAAGACCTTTACTTCACTGAGGTTTCTGAATACATTTTCTTTGGCTACTGCGCAAAAGAGATTTCGGAAAAATTTGACCCAAAAAACATCACACACACTTTATTTTACGGGATAAAAAAGATCAAGGATAAATATCCAGCAATAATAGGGGATTACTATGATTTCTTTTTTTTCGAGAACAATTTGTCCGTACACAGCTTAATTCATATTAAATAACAAAAATCACTCAATAAACAATGTTGAGTAGAAAATTCTTGAGTGAATATAAAAAAAGTTAAGCTTTTGATAAAGCAATCCTATTACTAATATGGATGCTTTAGCTAAACTAATAAAGAGAAATAAATTTTTACTTTTTATGAGGCTTAAAGACTGTCAAAGGTTTGTAAGAGAGTATTTTAAGATAGTTTAGGAAAAACAAGGAAAAAGCCCCTGACCAAGATTTGTTGTCCTGACTAGGCTTGAAGAAGAGATTTCCGAGATTGCCAGAAAAATGTCTGTGGAAGAAGGGTATAGGGAAAAATGGAAAGTAAAAAACATGAATTATAGTGACGAATTCAGGGATGCCCCATTCCAGCTGGCGCTGCTGGCAAACTTATGCAATGTGAACCAGGAGGAATCCTAGAAACCTGTTATAAAAAAATACTCAAAATACTAAAAAAGATGGGAGTAAAAAATAAATAAAAATCACTTCTTCTCTTTCTTGAAGCACATAAACCAGTCCAGGCAGTAGGTGTCTGCTGATTTAGACTCGGTTCTTTCCTTTGCTGTGCCGCAGGAACCTGGAGGTGGAACGATAACATCGTCGCCAGGCTGCCAGTTTGCTGGGGTTGCTATGCCTTCCTTGTCGGACTTTTGCAATGCTATAACGAGCCTCTTAATCTCCTGCATATTTCTCCCGGTTGAAAGAGGGTAGTACAACACTGCCCTTACTTTTGCCTTGTCATCTATTATGAATACTGCCCTCACTGCCTGTGTGTTGGATGCGTTTGGCTGCACCATTCCGTATTTCTTTGCTACATCCATCTTAAGGTCTTCAATCACTGGAAAAGTTATCTCCAGGTTTTTCATTCCTTTAAACTGAATCTTTTCCTTGATTGTCCTCAGCCAGGCTATATGTGCGTATATACTGTCGATAGACAGCCCTACCAGCTCGGTGTTCAGCTTTCTGAAATCTTCCTGCATGGACGCAAAGGTCATAAACTCTGTTGTGCACACCGGGGTAAAGTCCGCGGGATGGCTGAATAGAATTACCCATTTTCCCTTATAATCCCGGGGAAAGCTTATGTCCCCCATTGTGGTTTTTGCCTTGAAGGAAGGTGCAGGGTCTCCTATCAAAGGCATTTTTATCTGTTCTTCATTCTTTTCTTCCATTTTCTAGACCTCCTTTGCATTTTTTGCAAACGCCATAAAAAGTGATGCTAACAAAATCCACATCAAAATCCTTCAGTTTTTTTGCTGGCTTATCCAGTTCTGAAATAAGGTTGCTTAGCTTCACATCTTCAATCCTTCCGCATTTCCTGCAGAATGTATGAGGATGAGGGAGCTGTTTTGGCTCGTATCTTAACACTCCTTTAATCCTTACTTCCTGAATCAGGCCTTTGCTGCATAAAAACTGCAGGTTGCTGTAAACTGTTTTCTTGCTGATTCTTGGCAGCCTGTCCTTAACGTGCCTAAAAACGCCATCAACTGTCGGGTGCGTATAATTTTCCTTTACAAAGCCCAGGATTATTGCCCTCTGGCTTGTTAGCTTAAAAGGTTTTTTTAACATACAGTGTTAGGTAACATCTTATGTTATTTAAAACTGTTGGTGTTCTGCCTAAAAAAGAGCATAAAAAGCCCTGCTTTCATCGAAACATTTTTAAACAAAACTTGAATCCTTTTAGCCAAGATGGCGATTTCACAGCTAAGGTCCAAAAAGAAAGCAACAGGAGGGGTTTACCATAAGAGAAGAAAGCAGAAGCAGTATGAGCTTGGAAACCCTCACAATTTTATCAAGTTTGGGCCTGTTAAGAGAAAAAAAGTCAGGATAATGGGAGGCAACACCAAAGAAATCCTGCTTTCAGTAAATATTATCAATGTTGCTGATGAGAAAGGCAAGTCCAAGACTGTCAAGATTAGCAAAGTCAAGGAAAACCCTGCAAACAGGAACTTTGTGATAAGGAATATCATAACCAAAGGCACAATTGTAGAGACAGAAATCGGGGATGTTGTGGTTAGCTCAAGGCCTGGCCAGCAGGGCTCATTAAACGGAAAATTAATTAAAAAGGCTTAGTTTTCTTTATTCTATGAAAGTAACCCTGGACTTAAGTAAGTCTATAGAGGAAAATGCGTCTGGCTACTTTGAAAAAGCAAAAAAACTAAAAAAGAAGTCAGAAAAGATTAAGCTTATTCTTGAAAAATACGAGAAAGAGCTTAAAGAGGAACAAAAAAGGGCTAAAGAAAGGGAAGCCAGGGAAAAAAAGCCAAAAAGGGAAAAGAAGTGGTACGAAAAATTCAGGTGGTTTATCTCTTCTGAAGGATTTCTTGTTATAGCTGGCAGGGATGCAACAACAAATGAAATAATAATTAAGAAGCACCTTGAGCCAAAGGACATTGTCTTTCACACTGACATTGCCGGCTCTCCTTTTGCTGTAGTTAAGTCTGAGGGTAAAGAGATTGGAGAGCAAACCCTTAATGAAACTGCTGTTTTCACAGCTGTGTTCTCTAAAGGCTGGAAATCTGGAATGAGCTCGATGAAAGTCTTTTACATACTCCCAGAACAGGTGTCAAAAGAGGCTCAGCCGGGTGAATACATAAGCAAGGGCTCTTTTATGATTAGGGGGAAAAAGAATTACATTGATGCTGTCCTGGATATTTACATTGGTGTTAACAAGGAGCAGCTTCTTATGGCTGGCCCGAAGCCTGCTGTGGAAAAGCAGTGTGAAAAATATGTCAGGATTGTTCAGGGCAGGAAAAAGAAAAGCGATGTGGCAAAGAAAATACTTAAGCTGCTGGGATATGAAGAGCTTGATGATGCAGTAAGCATCCTGCCTGAAAGCCCTGACATTGACTTAAGGAAATCAAAAATTCAAAAGAAATAGTCATGCATGCCCTTTGCTTTCACTAAATTTAAGCATCTGACCAATCAGATGAGAGATTCTCAGCGGCTCAGGGATTTCTGACGAAAGCGTAAATAAATCTATAACAGGTCTTGCCTCGTGCTCGGTTATTCCGAACGCCTGGAAGAAAATCTTTTTGTGCTTTACAGGCTCAGCAAGGGACTTTACAAGGCAAGCTTTCTCTGTCATTCCAAGCCTCTCAAGGGCTTTGGCCATTTCTTCAGGAACCGGCTTTTTTCTCATAATTGAGATTACTGGGATTCCTGTCCTTTCGTGGATTTCTGCTGGGGAAAGAACATTAAACCCTGCGACAGAGATTCCATCCAGGAAAATTGCACGAACCTGGCTGAAAAATTTTGAGCGCATAATCATTTCACACAAAGCGTCTGTTGCATCATTGCCGTCTACAGTTACTTTTGCCTTAAGAAACCCGTCAACCTGTAGGTTGCCCCGAAGAACCGTGCCTACCACAACAGCTTTCTCATCTTTCCATTTATCAAAGGGCGCATCATCAATCCCGACTGCGCGTGCAAGCTCTTTCATCTAGCTAAAAGAGTAATAAAAGAAAGAATTTAAAGGTTATCAAAAAAGAAACAAAAGTCACTTGGGTTTTTTTGGATCCGGCCTGTCCATTCTTCGATATTCATGCAGAAGGAAGAATGGGAATATCAGCAAAACTGCTCCTATAAAAAAGCCTAAAGCATTCATTATTACCTGGTTAATAAATCCACCAACAAGAGGCCCAACAAAGGGTATCAGGTTAAGCGGAAGGAGAAGCAAAAACAGCACAACCGAAACGCCTAGTGAAAGAACAAAAAACAGGATGAAAAACAGAATAAAAACTCCGAATGTCAGCCACCACCTGTTTTTAACTAAATCTGAGCACTCCCTCATAGCAGAGAAAAGGCCAAAGCTTTCAGAGCGCAGGATTTTCTCAACCAGAAGCGAGGGAACAAAGCAAAACCACTTAAAGAATGCAAAAAGTGCAAAAGCCCAGAAGGCAAGCAACCCGAGAACTGTTATCAGGATAAGAGGGACTGATGTTATTGAAATGGAAAAAACCAGCAATCCAAGCAAAACAATGAATGGCAGGCCAAAAACGAGAAAGCTAAACAGAATGAAAAGCAGCATCCAGCCAAAAAAACTCCAGAACCCATGGGATTCCTGCTTCAGCTTCTGAAAAAGCCCCGTGCCCTTAACTTCCTCTTTCCTGTAAGCCAGTCGCATAACCACATAATCCATGAAATAAGAGAATAACAAAAAGACAATGCCAAATGCAACGCCCAGGAAAATAATAGGCAGGAACAAGAATAAAGACTGCCCTAGATCCTGCAAGGTATAAGCCGAGAAGGCTAAAGCCATTGATAATGCACTGAATAAAAACAACAATGCCATTACAACTGCAAAATAAAGGCCGAAAGCCTTTAGGTAAAAAATGATATTGCTCCAGAAATATTTCAGCGAGCCTATAAAAACATTCTCAAAGGAAAAGTCTGCCATGATTTTCACCGCATTGATTTAGTTTGAAAGCTGTTTATATATGTTTGTTTTTTATGCTCTCCGGGAGTGTATTTTAAAAATAAAAAATGCCATTTGAAGAAATGTTAGGAACCGGCTTTATCGCTGGGTTTGCTGCGCTTGCCGGAGCGATGGTTGTGGGTGCTTCTCTGATTCAGTACCTTTTCATCGCATTTATGTTTTATTTTCTTGCAAATAAACTGAAAACTCAGCCAGAATGGCTTGCATGGGTGACAATAGCACAATGGGTTCTTTTTCCAATGATGGCAGGAAAGCACAAGGCATGGACATTCATACTGCTAGTGCCTATATTAGGAGTTGTGTTTGCATACATCTGGATGTGGCACATCTATGAGAAAAGGAAATACCCTGGCTGGTGGGCCTTAGTGAGCTTAGGAGGGCTGATTCCTCTTGTTGGATTCCTCTTTTACATTGCTGCACTAGTCATGTACCTGCTGGGGGTATTTAAGGACAAATAAGCCTGAAAAGGCTTTCTTTTTTATTTTTGAATTCATTTATTTTAGAAAAATATTTATAGTGTCTTCTAATACTGATTTTGCGAAAAGGAGGTAAAGATGAGCAAGCCCGAATCAATAAAACTAGCGAACACCCTCTCAAGAGAGGTCGAAGAGATTACCCCTGAAGAAGAAGGCACTGTTAAAATCTACAGCTGCGGCCCAACTGTATATGACTATCCCCACATAGGAAACATAAGGTATTTTGTTTTTGTGGATGTTCTCAGAAGAACGCTAAAGCTGCTTGGCTATAAGGTTATCCAGGCAACAAACCTCACAGATGTTGATGACAAGACCATAAGGGGCTCTCAAAGGGAGGGTGTCTCTCTTGCTAAATTCACTGAGAAATATATCAAAATCTTTTTTGATGACCTTGAGGCCCTGAATATTGATAGGTGCGAATTCTACCCCAGGGCAACAGAGAACATAACGGAGATTATCCAGATGATAGCAAAGCTGGAAGAGAATGGCTATACCTATGAGAAAGACGGAAATGTTTACTTCAGGATTTCGTCTTTTAAGGATTATGGAAAGCTTTCAGGGATGAACCTGGAAGACCTTAAGAAGAATGCACAGGGAAGGCTGGAAGACGAGTATGAGAAGGATGATGCAAGGGATTTTGCATTGTGGAAAGCAAGGGTGCCTGAAGACGGGAAGAATTACTGGGAATCTCCCTGGGGGCAGGGCAGGCCTGGATGGCATATTGAATGCTCTGTTATGAGCGCAAAATACCTGACTGATGCTTACAAAGGCGGAAAGCTCAATCCAGACGGATTTAAGACTATTGATATCCACACCGGAGGCGTTGACCTGGTTTTCCCGCACCATACAAACGAGATTGCACAATCTGAAGGCACTTTTGGAAAGCAGTTTATAAAATACTGGGTGCACTGCGAGCACCTGCTTGCTGATGGAAAGAAGATGTCAAAATCCTTAGGGAATTACTATACCTTAAAAGACCTCTTAGATAAGGGTTTCTCGCCCCGGGCAATAAGGCATGTATTCCTTGCCCCTCACTACAAGCAGCAGCTGAACTTTTCAATCAAGGCCCTTGAAAGCGCAGAGAATGTGATAGCAAAGCTGGACAATTTTGTTTTCTTCATAAATAGGATAATCAACAATCCAAAAGAAAACTTATTACCAGGCAAGGAAACAGCAAAAAAGGATATTATAGACGCATGCGAAAACGCAGTTTTTGATTTTAAGAATGCCTTGTCCAAAGACCTGGACATGCCAAAAGCGCTTGCAGTGGTTTTTGAGTTTATCAACAAAATCCATAAGGAAAGAAAAAAGATTCTGGTCCCTGAAGCAAGAAGGGTGCTGGATGCCATAAAGCAGATGGACAAAGTTCTTGGATTGTTCGACTTTGAGCAGGACCTTGGGAATGTGCCTGAAGAGATTACTGAGCTGATAGAAGAAAGAAACAAAGCACGGCAAAGCAAGGAGTGGGAGAAAGCTGATAAAATAAGGAATGGGCTTAAGGTAAAGGGGATTGAGTTGATAGATACAAAAGAAGGGACTTACTGGAGAAAATTAAAGAAAGGCAAAAAAGAAGAAAAGGCTTAATCTACCTGTGGTATTCTTTATTCTTAAGTATGCATTCTGACCTGTAAAGCTGCTCAAGCAGGATTATTTTTGCAAGGTCGTGGGGAAGCGTCATGCTTGAAAGCGAGAGTGAATAAAAAGCATTTTCCAGTATTCCTTTTGGAAAACCTTTTTCATCGCCAAGAACAAAGCGAATAGTGCCTGATTCTGCCTGCTTTCTTATGAATCCGAAAAACTCAAGAGAATTAAGCTGGCTGCCTTTTTCCGAGAGAATAATGTAAGACTTTCCCTCAAGGTATTTCTGCAGGGAAGGCCATGACTGAAAGCACTTAACAGAAGCATTAACACGCTTCATGTATTCCTGGAACAGGGTGTTGTATCTGCTTTTTATTCTTCCCTTATAGATTATCTCATAGTTCATTGGCTTTAAAATGAAAAGATGGTGTGGGGGCAGGGATTCGAACCCTGGCAGGCGCTTGCCAACGGGTGTCTTCCAGTCACAGCATAAAGCTCATCACACCACGCTGAGCTGTCCTAAGCCCGTCCCGTTTGACCAGGCTCCGGCACCCCCACGCAATCAATTAGAGTAAGCAGGGCTTTTATAAATGTTTCCTGAAAAAAACCAATTATGGATTTTTTGCTTCAGGTGCCGGAATAAATACCAGAAAAGAGCATTCCTCATAAGACAAAACCTTAAATCTCTCCTTTGCCTTCTCCAGGGCTTTCTGAATTGAAACCCTGGGCTTTAGCTTCTTGCCAGCCTGGATTTCTTTTTCAGATAAGAGCTCAACTGAGTAAAAAGACTCCATTTCTGAAATAGGGTGAGCTAGCCCTGGCAGGTGCTTTTTTTTGTCTATGTCCTGGATAATTGTGCCATTTACAAGCTCAAATAAGAGCTTATGCCTGCTTCCATCGTGCTCAACAGATACATACAATGCTGGGACAAGTGTTGAAATGTGCCTTTTTCCTGTCATAATTTCAAGGTCCTTTTTGTTTACTCTCGGAAGTATTATAGGAATTTTGTCTTCATAGCTGTCAAAGCTTTCTGTAAAGCTTTTATCGCTCTCAAAGTCTACTGCGTGCCCGCCATGCCTTGTCTGTCTTGGCCTTATGCTTACAAAAACAGGCATTTCAAGAAAGCCGGTGACTATTGCGCTTCCTATTGCAAGATTTCTTATCTCCTTCTCGTTTTCTGATGTTATTCCTTCAACGGAATTTGAGATTGCCTTAAGGTCATTTGGGTTTGTGGTCTTAAGTATCAGCTGGGTTGAGCACTGGGAGAGCACGTTCTTGTCTATCTTCGCCGGCCTTTGTGTAATTATGCCCAGGCCAAAGCCGAACTTCCTTCCTTCTGATGCAAGTGTCCTTATTATCCTTGACGACTTGGACTCGCCAAAGCTTCTTTCCGGGCAGAAGTTATGCGCTTCTTCTGCAACCACAAAAAGCGGGGGTATCTCTTCTTTTTTTCTCAGCAGAAAAATGTCTGAGAGAATCTTTGCAATAAAGAACTCCTGAACTTCCAGGGGGTATCCTCTAAGGTTTATCAGGGAGCACCTCCCCTTCTTAATAAGCTCAGAGTAGCTGATTCCTTCATTATCAAAGATTTCAAGCGACTTGATGTACTTAAGCTGGGAGAGCAGCCCAATCTTAGCCCCTGTTTCTTCTGCCTCTATTGAAAGAATTATTGAGTCAAGATTGGCTGACTTATCACTTATTGCATTGTATAGGAGAACCTGCTGGGCAGAGCTTAGCTTGACTGGAAACAGTGTAAACAGGTCGTCTGCTGTGAGCGAGTCTTTTAGCTTAAGCGGTATGCATGACGTGCTTAAGGAAGCATCGCCAAACTCAACAACCTCGTTAATAAACCCCTGAGGCTTAAGGGCAAATTCCTTTAGCCTTGCTAACTCTTCCTTCTCTTCGTTTGGAAAGCGTAGTGAAGAGTACTCACCATGCGGGTCAATTATAATTAAGGGTATGCCTTTTTTGATTATTTCTTCAACAATAACCCCGCAGGCATAGGATTTCCCTGAGCCCGACTTTGCAATAATTGCTAAATGCTTGGTTAAGAGCTTGTTCGTGTCAAGAAAAACCTTTATGCCTCTGCCTTCCACGCTTCCCAAGAGCAAGCCTGACTTGCCTATCTCTATTGTTTCCCGAATGAAGTCATCGCTGGCATACAGGACTTCAGTCCCTGGGCGGAAAGGCAGGCGGGGGGTCTTGATTCTGTTGTCTTCCCTGTAGCCAAGAACCTGGGTTTTGGCAATCGTCTTTTCGGAGTCTCTTAGGAGGTCAACAACCTGGCAAAGGCAGTACTTGCCGTTATCATTGTAAACCTGAAGGTACTCAAACTTGTTTATTTTTTTCTGGGCTATGAAGTCAAACTCCTTTGTTGATGTGGTGCCAGTTATCTTTCCTACAATCATAAGCACTGAAAAAGCACACATATTTAAAAAGCTTATCTTTACCTGAAAAAAAGATAGATTAATGTGGTCATTAGAATTATAAAAAAACAGTGTATTGGGTCCATTCGTGTAAATGCATTGAAGATTATTACATTCAGCAGAAAGACAGCAAGGCACGCAACATCAAGGCTTGCTTTTCTTCTCTCCGAAAAATCATGGGAAATTCTTCCTATGTAAGAGACAACAAGAAAATAAATAAAAGGGCTGGCAAGAAAAACCTCGAATCCTATCCCTGAAAGAAGCATTGCTGAGAGAACATAAAAAACATCAATTATCACTGCGCTTATCAGCAATGCAGATGAGTGCGCTGATTCCAGTGTATCCTTCATATGAATATGCTTGTTATTTTCTTCTTTCATAGCAAAATCCTGCTAGAGATTGTTGAAGCAAGCCTTGAAAAGATAATCGATATCTCGCTTTTCTTATCCAGGTAAGCCAGAGGATGGCCTCTTGATGCTGAATTGTTGATTGAATCATCATAGCTTATCGAAGCAAGCAGGGGCAGAGGAGTATAAGCAGGCAGGGACTTGCCTGCTATTTCTGACGCAGTCTTCTTGCACTGGTTTAAGGCAAGGCCAAGAGCCTTCGTTCCCTGGCTTTTCATTAGCTCTAAGCTTTTCAGGGTCGGCCCAAGGCAGTATGGATAAGGCTGAGATACTCCTATTGCGCTGCCTGAAAGAAATATTGCTGGCTTTATCCCTTCTGAAAATGAAGGGGCTGTGTCCAGTATAATAAAGTCAAACTTGCCTGATAACCTTGTTACAAGGTCCTTAATCTTGCCTGTTGAGCCCAGCATGGTGAAGCCATAATCTGCATCCCCAAAGATTACTTTCATGCCTGACGGGTGTTGGTACACAATGTCTTCTGCTCTTTGAAAGCCTTTTAAAAAATGATTTATTGTTGCTTCTGGATTAGAAACGCCAAGAAAGCTGTGTATTGACGGTGAGGAAAAGTTTAGGTCAATAAGAAGTGCCTGCTTTCCGCTCATCGCAAGTGCTGATGCAAGGTTAAGGGAGAAAAAGCTTTTCCCACACCCGCCTTTTAATGAGACCACAGATATTGTCTTAGCCATTTTATAATCTTTCAGATGTTAAAATACTTATCCCTAAGGTAAGAAAAAAATGCAGAAAGGCTCTTGTAATCTTCTGTAACTGAGTCAATTGTTATTCTCTCAACCTCGTCCTGGCTGAGAATAACTGTCATTGTGAGCTGCCTTCTGTACTCGTTCTGGGATATGTAGTCTGCTTTTGAGATTTTCCTGAGCTTCAGGTAATAAGCTATCATTGCTTCTATTCTTTCGTCGGAATAAAGCTCTTTCACACGTGCAACCGCAGCAAGGGGCTGGGCACCATAATCTTCTATTTTCTTTTCTTTCTTTGCCTTCTCAAGAAGGGCTATCCAGACTAAGTCAAGAAAGCTTATCGATCTCCTGATTATGCTTATCAGGATGTCTGAAGTCCTGGTATATTTCAGGCTTACATATATAAGGTGCTCAAGCCTGTAAAGCTCCCTAAGCGAATCTGCTACGTACTCTTTCATTTTTTCTCACTATTTTCTCTATGTCTGCTAAAAAGGCTTTTGAGAGGCCAACATAATCCTTAATTTTCTGCATTGTCAGGGTTTTCATCCGGTAGTCTGACATGCATATTATATACTTCTCTCTCCTCCTAAACTCAACCGGGCTTTTTTTGTGCCAGTCAAGTATTTCCCTTATTTCTGTAAACGCTACAAAATACTTCCTGCTGAGGTTGTACCTTGGGGCCACCTTTGTGTTGTATGTGTAAAGCCTTGCGTCAAGCGACTCTCCTGTGGAGGAGATTCTCTTATAAGCATGCTCATACTTAAGCAGTGATGTTACTGTGTTCTCAAACGCCTTGTAAAGGCTCTCTATGGCTGCAATAAGCAACTTGGGGTCGTTGACAAGGGGATATGTTACATAAAGGATGTGGTCTGCTGCTGATAAGCTCTTGCTCGCCTGGTAAAGAATCTCGAGATAGTCGGCCATACAAAAATAGCTTAGTCAGAATATATATTTATAGTTTGCCTTTTAAACCTGAAAAAATGACTATTCTCCCTTAAGCTTAAGTATGGCTTCAGCAAGGTCGCCCTTAGCTTCTTCAATGGCTTTTTGCGCTTCTTCCCTAGATGCTTCTGCCTGCTCCATCACTAAGGAAATGTCTTCTTCAGATATATCAGGGAGGCTGTCAAGGGGCTCTTCCCTGGCTTCTCCGGATACCTGATAGTTTTTCTCTCCCATCATGTTAACCATCAGTACTGAAGGGTTATCAAAAACAAGTCTTTTTCCATCCATTACAAAAATAACCTGCTTGCAGTCAATCTCTGTCTGGTTAATGCCCATCTTTTTCATCATGGACTTAACCTGCTTTGAGTTCATGTTGGGCATCATTTTATCACACTCTCAGGCCAATCAGCCTCAGCCCAATGCTGCCAAGGGCAATTACCATTATTATCACAACAATTGCTATAACAATAACTGCTCCAGGAGGAAGCTGAAACTTGCTCTTATACTCATCGCTGTACCTTACAAGCCCGCCCATAGACATGGGAACCCTTATCTGCTCCTTTGCCATTTTCATCAAAAAGTATTGAGTGTCTATTTAAATAATTTTTGATATTCCACCGAAGCCCAATTATAAAACCAGTGCTTTTGCTAATCTGTGAAATAAATTTATAAACTAACTCTTTTTCCATTGGAGTATGGACGAATCCCAAAGATACAAGCTTAAGAAGCTCGTGAATGAGCTTTCTAAGTACAGGGCAAGGCATACTGAGCTGGTCAGCGTATATGTACCTGCCGGCTATGACCTGAATAACATCGTGAGCCATATCTCTGAAGAGCAGGGGACTGCCTCTAACATAAAGTCAAAGAGCACGCAGAAGAATGTGATTTCTGCATTGGAGAGGATGCTGCAGCACCTTAGGCTGTTCAACCAGACCCCTCCTAATGGGTTATGTGTTTTTTCAGGGAATGTTGCCGAGAGGGAAGGCGAAAATGATGTGCGTGTGTGGAGCGTTGAGCCGCCTACCCCTTTGAAAATCAGGATTTACAGGTGCGACAAGGCTTTTGTGGTTGAGCCGCTTATGGAGATGATTGATGTTAAGGATTTTTATGGGCTGATTGTTATTGACAAAAGAGAAGCAACGATCGGAATCCTGAAGGGGAAAACCATAACCCAGCTTTCACATGCTAAGTCTGCTGTGCCTGGAAAAACCAGGGCAGGAGGGCAGTCTTCGGTGAGGTTCAGCAGGCTGAGGGAGATTGCTGCCAATGAGTTTTTCAAGAAGGCTGCAATAATGGCTAAGGATGCCTTTTTTGGCAAGTCTGACCTGAAGGGGATACTCATAGGGGGGCCTGGGCCTACAAAGTATGAGTTTCATGATAAGGGCTTTCTTGTAACTGAGCTGAAAAACAAGGTGATCGGGATTCAGGACATAACATACACTGATGAGTTCGGGCTGCAGGAGCTGGTTGAGAAAAGCCAGGATATCCTTGCTGATGAGGAGATTATCAAGGAAAAAGCCCTGGTTAACAAATTCCTTGAGAATGTGAGCAAAAATCCTGACCTTGCTGCTTATGGGATTGAGCATATTAAGACACTTCTTAGCCAGGGGGCGGTGGATGAGCTGCTCATCTCTGAAAGCCTTGATGATGACAAGGTCGAGGAATTAACAAATCTCGCAGAGAGCTTTGGCACAGAAGTGCATTTCATCTCAACTGAAACAAGAGAGGGAACGCAGGTTGAGCAGATGGGCAAGGCCTGCGCCAACCTCAGGTTTAATCCAAATGCAAGCTGAGCAGGTTTTTCAGGAAGCTTTTGAAAATATTGTGGGAAAAAAGCCTGGCTATTCTCTTAAGGTTGTTTTTTCAGGAAGGTTCTCGAAGTACAATGCAAAGATAATACACTACAGCAGGACGAATGTGGTTGAGCTCAGGCTAAGCAGGGACTGGCTGGATGTTAGTGCTCCTATTCTTAAGGGAATGGTGGAGGAGCTTCTTTGCAAGCTGTTCAGGATTAAGAAGCAAACTTACAACATTGGGCTTTACAGGAGTTTTCTTAGGAACCTGGACTCTTCCCCTGCTGAAAAAAACCAGAGCGAGCCCGGGCTTCATGAAAGCTTTATGAGAGTAAATGAGGAGTATTTTGACAACAGGATAGACCTCTGCAACCTCAGGTTTGGGAGGAACTCAAGCAGGACTCTGGGCAGCTATAACTTCCACACAAACACTATTACGATATCTGAGTTGCTAAGGGGGACACCAAAGCATGTGCTGGACTATGTTATGTACCACGAGATGCTACACAAGCACCTTAAGTTTGACAGCAACAAGAACAGGTTTCACACAAAGGAGTTTAAAGAAAAGGAAGCATTGTTCAGGAACAGCAAGGAGATTGAGAAAGAGCTGGCGCGGATTGCCAGGAGAAAGCCTCAGCCAAGAATATCCACCTGGTTCAGGCGCTGAGACAGCCCTGCCTTGTGCCCAAGCCCTACAACTACAAGCAGCTTTTTGTTTGGGTTCTGCTTTGCGAAGGCTATGATTTTTTTTGACATGTATATGTCCCTTTCTTCGACTAAGACTTTGTAGAGCTGTGGGTAGGTTTTCTTCATCTCGGATATCAGGTAGCCAACTAGCTGGTCATTGGGTATTGTGTTGAGGTTAAACCTTCTTTTTTTTGCCTTGAAAGGCGAGGTTAAAAGGTCTTTGAATAATGAAAGCAGGAACCTGAAGTTAAGGCTGGCAGAAACACGTTTCATTGTGATGTCGATTGGCCGGTCTATAAGGATAATGGGAATATTGTTTTTCTTTGCCAGGCTGATTGCCTCTTTCATCTCTATTCCCGGCTCTGTGTTGACTATTTTTGAAAGCCTCTTCTGGATGAACCGGCCTATGGAGAAGAAGAGAAAGCCCCTTATGCCAAACTGATTTAATGCGCCGGAAGATGAGCGTGTTCCCTGCTTCTCGCTCATCAGGGCGTGGAACCTGCTTACATCCAGCTCAAGGGCAACTACTTCCGGCTTAAACTCTGCAAAGCTCTTCTGGATTAAGTGCTTGCTTTCCTGGGCGATATGCGAGGTTCCTGCAATGTAAATGTTTTCCATACCCTGGTGAAAATCAGCAATTTTTTAAATGCTTTTAAAATTACCCTGAAAATCGAGAGAAATGGGCTGGTAGCTCAGCCTGGTAGAGCGTCCGGTTGGCAATCGGGAGGCCTCGGGTTCAAATCCCGACCAGTCCATAGAAAAAGAAAAAAGAAAGAAAAATCAGAAATCATATTCTTTAGGCTCAAAAATACTTTTGTATTCTCCATCAAATTTTTCGATTTCACCATTTGGTGAGATCTTTATAAGGCCGAAAGGGTCATCCTTTGCCATAAAGTAAAGTTGATTCAGGATATTAAGGCCCTCCTCAAATTCAAACCTGTTATTTTTATGTCCTGTTTCATCAACTGCTTTAAGGATGCCAAAAGCTACTTTATCAAGTTTTTCTGACCATCTATCTGAGTGATGATTTCGCAACACTTCTCTTAGACAGCTGTGAACATCACCACTCTTCTTTTCAAGATAATCAAAATTTATTATTTAGAATTTATCATCAGAAGGCTCCTCTTCCTTAAAAGAATCCACAAATTCATCATATTCTGAACCCAGGACATCACGATATTCATCTATTGCAAATTTCAATCGTGATGCATTGAAGACGTAACCTTCCCCACTTTCAGCATCTACAAAATAAGAGGTTTTAAGTGCATGTGCTAATACTCCTGCAACATAGGGATTAATAGAATCTTTTTTGATTAGTAGTGAGTCTTCAACAGGAGTCTCTGCTGGCTTGTAATAAGATTCGTCATTTAAAATTGCTTCAATCCCTTTGGTTTCTCTTTGTGTCTGCTGATGAAGAGCCCTTTATTCTAAGGCACCTGATACTGCA
The DNA here is from genome assembly GCA_964445165.1 of uncultured Methanosarcinales archaeon. Lineage (GTDB taxonomy): Archaea > Nanobdellota > Nanobdellia > Woesearchaeales > JASKKU01 > DSBS01. Next base: position 5,363 of record CAYUJZ010000009.1, on the reverse strand, counting down.
TTAAAAGCAATAAAAGGCAGCATAGCAGCTAAGCCAGTCACTGTATACTTAAAAGCAGATTTGACAGGATGGTTCTCATCATAATGAAACCAGCCCCTTAAGTCTTTAAAAAATTTTTTAGATTTCATGCAAAGGTAGATAGTTTGCCTGTATTTAAAGGTTTTGAGGATATAACTACCATAAAGTGAATAATATTCTGAAAAGCACAAACAAAAAATATTTAAATTAGAATAAAAAGGATTGTTTGTATTGAGGGGGTAATGGTAAATGAATAGCATAATAGACTCTGCTATGGAGAGAGTGGAGACGGGCAAAAATAAAAGGAATCCTGTTGATGAGGAGCTGGAAAAGATTCTTGACTCCCACAAGGCAAACCTCAAGGTTATCGGTGTTGGCGGAGGGGGAAACAATACTATTAACAGGATAAATGAGGTTGGTGTTATTGGCATAGAGACTATTGCTATAAATACTGATGCACAGGACCTGCTTTATACTAATGCTGATGTCAAGATTCTTATTGGGAAAGAGAATACAAAAGGCCTGGGTGCTGGCTCAAACCCAAAGATTGGTGAAGAAGCTGCCAGGGAAAATGAAAATGATATCAGGGAATGTGTCAAAAACTCTGACCTTGTTTTCATAACCTGCGGGCTGGGGGGAGGAACTGGCACTGGTGGCGCGCCTGTGGTTGCTGAGATTGCAAAAAAGCAGGGCTGCCTTACTGTTGCGATAGTTACTCTTCCATTCCAGGTTGAGGGAAATACAAGATACCAAAACTCTGTGTATGGGCTGCAAAACCTGAGAAAGAGCGTTGACACGCTGATTGTGATTCCGAATGATAAGCTGCTTCAGCTTGTGCCTAACCTGCCACTGCACGTTGCTTTTAAGGTTGCTGACGAGATTCTGACTAATGCTGTTAAGGGCATTGCTGAGATGGTCACCAGGGCAGGCCTTGTAAACCTTGACTTTGCTGATATCAAGGCTGTAATGGACAACGGCGGGGTTGCACTTATTGGTGTTGGCGAGTCTGACAGCGAAAACAGGTCAATGGAGTCTGTTGAGAAAGCAATAAAGAACCCTCTTATAGATGTGGATATCTCCGGGGCTTCCGGGGCTCTTGTGAACATAAGCGGAGGGCCTGAGCTGACGCTGGACGAGGCAAAAAAAATCGTGCAGTATGTTTCCGACAAGCTTGATGAGGATGCAAAGCTCATCTGGGGAGCGCAGATATACGAAGACCTTGATAAGACTGTGAGGACAATGGTTATTATCACAGGGGTAAAGTCTCCGCAGATTATGTCAAAAAAGGCATTTGATGAAGAAGCCCTGAGGGAGCTTGAGGGAGACCTCGGCATCGAGTTTGTGGACTGAATTCTTTTTTTCTTTTCTTATTAAGCAAACCTTATAAACAAAAGGGATTTTCTCGTGTTTAAGCCAGGGTCGCATAGCTTGGTATTGCGCAAGCCTGGAAAGCTTGTCCCTTACGGGAGCGTGGGTTCAAATCCCACCCCTGGCGACTTTTCATTCTAAAGAAATACAAAAAGCTTAAAAAAGCCTAAAGATAAAGCTTAATGCATGAAGAGAAAAAGCCAGGCTGCGATTGAGTACATGATGATTTTCTCGATTGTTGCTGCTGCGCTTATCCCTGTAGGAATTCTTATTTTCAGGACAACCCAACCCGAGATTGACAGCGCTTCGGCAGAGCAGGTTTATGCTATAGGGCTTAAAATAATGCGAACTGCTGAAAACCTGTTTTATACTGGCCATCCCTCAAAAATAACCTTTGAGGATAATTTCCCTGTCCCACTTTATTCGATTGAGCAGATTAATAATACTGATAATAGTGGCAACGTGGTTTTTTATGGCATAAATCTCGGGCTTAACCACGAAACGTTTGTCCCTGTTATCACCAGGATTCCTATAAAAGTAAGGCCAACAAGACCTGAAAATCCTCTTGATTTTCCTATATCTTCAGGTGTGAAAAGAATAACCATGGAGACCAACCTCACCGGGGATTCTGATAAGCCTTTGGAAGTAGTTATATTGATACAATGAAAAAGAAAGCACAAGTTTCTATAGAATTTGCACTTGCGATTTCCTTTCTTGTATTCATATTCGTTGTTGCAGAGGTTTTTATTCTTCAGAGGGCTTATGTAAAGGGGAAAGAAGGCCTGATTTTTATGTACAATGATTATACTGAAACGCTGTCGAGGGAGTTTTTGCTGGCAAACACAATCCCAGAGTACTTTGAGAGGAAGGTTTTTGTGCTGCAGGATCTGCAGGGCGCTGACTTTAACCTCACTTTATATGTCTTTGACAATCACACAGAGGTAGTGCTTACGCCAAAGAGAGGCTATTTCGGAGAGTTTGTGTATGCAGTCCCTTTTCATATTGAAGGCGAGATTTGCCCCGGATACCGAAACATCCTGTTAAGGAATGAGTCAGGCGAGATTTGCATAAACCATTGCGGAGATGATAGTGATTTTAATTGTGCAGACCTGACCGAGGAATAGGAGGTACCGCAAGCTGATCCCTGTGACTCCTGCTGAGATGATGAAGTTTGCTGTGATGAAGTCTGCCAGGAATGCTGTGATAATGACCATTGTGAAGATGGAGAAATTTGCAATGAAGACAATGAATGCATTGAAGAGTCGCCCGAAACAGAGTGTGAAGAAGATGATCCCCCCAATGCTATGCTAATGGAAATGTTGAAACCTGTGTGGGTGGAAGCTTGGTAGTTTCACGGGAATGCGATCATGGATGTGAAGATGGAACCCATCTTCCATGCACCCCTGATTGCGAGCCAGGAGTATGCGATGTTCCTGAGGAGTGTGGCGGAACCTGTGTGTGTGATGGAGCATTTGAAGAGTTTGAATGCTGTGATGAAGCTTGCACGGATGTTTCAAGCGATAATGAAAAAGGTGGTGAATGCGGTAGCAGCTGTCCATTAGGGCTTGATTGTATTAGCGGGGTATGCATGGGAGAAGTGATTGTAGCATTCACAGACGCAGGAGAACATATGTGGACAGTCCCTTAAGGGATAACAGAAGTTGAAGTGTTAGTTTTCGCTGGCGGCGGTAGCGGCGGTGCAGGTGAAACCGGGAAACAAGGAAATAATAGTGGAGCGGGAAAAGGCGGAGATGGACTCTACTATGGAGATGTCTTTGGCAATTCTTATGGTAAGGGAGGTTGGTTTGCTGGTGGCGGCGGCGGAGATAGAGATGCGTGGGATGGTTATAAGGGAGGTTATCCAGGAATTGGTGGAGGCGGACGAGGGGCTGGAAAAACTGTGCCCGCTGATTCAGGAATTGACGGAACCGGTGGCGGAGGCAGTGGCGAAAGTAAGTTTTATTAAGGGGGGAGACGGCGGCTCTGGAATTATCCTTATAAGATATTCTGTATCTTAAGATATTGATAAAATAAAGAAACCTTAAATGAAACCAAGAACAATAAAACACCTAACATTAATCTTCATGCTTCTTGCCCTGCTAACTGCGCCTTCCTACGCAAGGCTTTCCTCGCAGGAAATCGCTTACAGCAGAGAGGCTGAGATAGCTATCAACACAAGCTACATTGCTGACTTTGACTTTCTGACTTCAAGGTCTGTGCTTTATGAAGCTACCATTAAGTTCAGGATAAACATGAGCAACTTGGATAACCAGAAGATTACAGATGCTCAATCTAGCCTTGAAAGCCAAAGCGAAGACGAGCTTTTTTTCAGTATAACCAATGTAAGAGAAAGCCAGGAACTGCCTATAGGCATTTTACTAAGCTACGAAACAAGCAGGCATTTCCCAAAGGTAAGCAGGCAGATTGATTTTCCTTATTTTTTCTCAGAAAGCGAGCTTGAAGAGATTAGCATCTACCTTGAGCCGACTGAGCTAATCAACTCTGACCACATTGCTATCAAAAGGTCAGGCTCAGATGTCGTAGAAGGCGAAGAAGACTACTATTCTGCAATCATGAAGGTTGCTTCTTTTGTAGAAGACAGGGTTGACTACACGCTTGACAGCATGACGCAGTCTGCAACACAAAAAGCTTCATGGGTTCTGATAAACAAAAAGGGTGTCTGCGATGAGATCTCTGTGCTTTTTATTGCCATGCTTCGCTCTGTCGGGATTCCTGCAAGGTTTGTTTCCGGAGTTGCTTACACAAATTCAGAGCTCTTTGACTTTGAATGGGGGAACCACGGATGGACAGAGGTTTATTTTCCCGGGCATGGCTGGATTCCTTTTGATATTACCTATAAAGAGATGGGCTACACAAACCCTTTGAGAGTGGCTTACAGGAAATCCAACGATGCCTCCACAGGCATGATTGAGTACAGCTGGGCAAGCAAGGATGTCAAATTGAATGTTTACCAGGAGAGCATGAGCGTTTACTACAGCATAACAAGAAAAGACACATTCAACGAGCTTATGCCTGAAATTAGCATAAAGCCTGCTGTTGAAAAGGTTGGCTTCGGCTCTTTTAATGCAATTGATGTGGAGATTAAAAACCCTTACAATTACTATTTGCCTGTATCTATTGCAATCTCAACCCCAAAAGAGGTTGTAAGCATGGATGCTGACTATGCTTTTCTCGTGCTGAAGCCAGGTGAGAAAATAACAAAGAGGTTTGTCGTTTATGTGGCTGACTACCTTCTCCCTACATACAGCTACACGCTTCCTGCAACAATAATCCTTAATTTTGAAAGGCTTAACACAAATTTCTCTGCAGCCAGGAATTTTGACATTTACAGCCAGGACTTTTTTCTGATTGAGGAAGAAGCAGATGATGAAGGCCTTTCGGTTGAGCTCTCCTGTGATATTGCGGAGTATCTTTACCTGAACAAAAGCAACCCTGTTGCATGTGAGATTGCAAATAAAGGCAACAGGCTGCTTGCCGGAAAGGCCTGCTTCGCAAACGAATGCCTGGATGTAGAAGTGTTTATTTCTGAAATTGCCGAACTGAATTTTAGCTACATGCCTAAAGAGAAAGGCTGGCAAAAACTAACATTATCTTTCCTCGGCTCTTCAAAACCGTATGATGTAAATGTGATTGAGCAGCCAGATGCAGAGATAAGAGTTGCTGATATACAAACGCAGGGAATCACCGAAAGCAAGGTGCTTTTTGAGGTGATGCCTGAAGGGCAGTTGCTAAATGCAGAAGGGAAGATTCTCATTAATGGCAAGGAAGCAACCAGCTTTAATTTTGATGAGATGTCTATTCCATATGAGATTCCTGTGCTAGTGGGAAAAGAATGGCTGAGAAAGGAAAGCACAAGCATTGAGATGGTTCTTAAGTTCGAGGATGTGCTCGGAAAAGAATATGAAAGAAAGGGCGAAGGATTAATTATTCTGGAAGGCTTAAGCTTTTGGGACAAG
>CAYUJZ010000008.1:0-42189 GCA_964445165.1 uncultured Methanosarcinales archaeon | reverse complement strand
CTTCTTTCTTTATTTCATCAATAAGGTAATGTATCTTTTTGTCTTCAATGCCGTGCTGCTCTATCTCTTCAATAAACTCATCCAGTTCCCTTAGGTCTTTATGCACCGTTTCAATAAGGAAATCCCATTCGTTGTTTATCTTAAACACTGAATTCACGCTTGGGTGAATTACCAGGTGCTTCCTTAATGCTTCCTTTCCTTCTTTGCCTGCCTTAAGCAGAATACAGGCATGCGCATTGTAGCCAAGGGCGCTGAAGTCCAGCAGGATGGTACTCTTCTTAATAACACTTTCCTGGAGAATCTTCAGCATGTCAAACAATGTTGACACAGGGATTCTGGTATTTTTGCTGATATCCGTCAGTTTCTTCCTCGAATCCTCCCGCAGATGCAAGAGAAGGCTTAATGCCTTTTCATTAATTGCATATGCCATCCTACCTTTTGAAACACTTATAAATATAAAGTGTCTTTAATAAAAAATTCTGAAACATTCAGACAATCCTGAAGCAAAAGACTTAAATACTTGCTTTATTTATAAACAGGTTGTTCAATGAACAAAACAGAGGTTGCTATCCTTAACCTTTTTCAGAAATTTCCTGAAAGAGAGTTGTCTACTTCTGAGATTGTTAAGCAGGTTGAGCCAGGGTTTGAGAAAGTAAATGAACTGCTTAACAGCCCTATAAAGAATAAGGATATGATTAAAGAAGCAAAGCTGACAAAAGCAAAGCTTCACAGAAAAGTGCTTTACTACCTCAATAAGCTTAATTATGAAGGGATTATTGAGGTTTCCCGGGAAGGGGCAAAAGGTGAAAAGTTTTTTATGCTTTCAGTAAGCCCCGAAGAGATAGGGTTTGCCAGCCACATTCACAGAACCTCAGTTTATCTGCCTTCGAAAAGCATTTCTGTGTCTTTTGAGGGATATGAAAAGGAGAAGATACTTTTAAGGCTCGACCAAGATAAATGGATTGAGAGAATAAACTCAATTATTCTGGATGCAAGGTATTTTAAAAAAGACCTAAGCAAGCTTAGAAGGTTTGTGGAGATGTGCCTGCCTTTTGTCAATGATGTGATTGCAATAAGCAGGTGTGAAGAGTTTCTGGAACAATCTGGGCAGGTCAGCTTAATGCTTTCAAAGATGCACAGCAAATGCAGCGACTATGACAAAAAGATTTCGTTCTGCGTTGATATAAGCAGAAGCGAGAACAAAGAAGCACTGCTAAAGCTAATTGGTGAATCTGTGGAAAACAGGTGGGAGCATTTCACCTTGGTGCTTGAAGTAAGCGCAAAAGATATACAGGAGCATCCTGTGCTTTTTGAGAAGATACTCGAGTTTTACTCAAAAAATAACGAAACCATATATTTCAAGAATAAGTCTCTCACTGACACTCCTTATCTTGTTGGTAAATCCGGCATCTACACTTTCAGCGAAACAGAATGGGAAAATGTTTCCGATGAGTTGGGAGAAAGCCTTTACGGCGTCGCCTGTTCCCAAAGCACAGTCATGATAGACCTTGAAAGATTCTTTGAGAAAATGGGCGAGCGTGAAGAGATTTTTATAGATTTCTTAAATAAGATTGCCGGCTCCCTGCTGGAAGTAAATTCAATCCAGAGAAGAAGGTCTGAAGAGCTTTTCACAAACCTCATCAAGCTTGACAGAGAAAGAATAAAGCATTTCTTCTCTCTTTCAAAAAACTACATACGGTTCTGGAACTATGGCTGGAAGAAGATTGACTTTAACCAGGAATACTTAAAAGAGCTAATTCGTGAGTCTAAACGCCAGATTGATAAGTTCTGCATCTTTGAGGAGACAATATACAAAAGCTGTGGCATGCCGACAAGATTCAGGATTGCATTTTCTTCTGCATTTCATAATTTCATCAAGGACAAATTTACCGCCCCGAGCTATACAAGGGTTGCTGTTGGCGGGCTGAATGATCTTTTTTCGGACAAGATGAAAGAGATAATAGGCATAAAAGAGAGCCTGTTCAGGATATTTGACGGCGGCGATGTTATGAGCTTTCACTGCAGGAATGAAACCAGCTCTGCTGAACTGCTTAGGGAAGTTAGCTTTATACTTAACTCCTGCAGGATTAACCTGTTCAGGCTGAAATTTATCGGTGGCAGGGAAAAAAGCCTAAACCTCCGGAGCTACATAAAATGATTATTGAAGAAAAAAGCACTCTGGAAGCCTGGAAGAAATCCCTTAAGCTTGTTATCGAGAACGGGGTTGACTTCAGAGACGAAAATTCCAGAATCTGTAGGGAGTTTTTCAATCTTGGCATCGTTATAAAAGAACCATGGGACGACATCACAAAGCCTATATCAATACTAAACAAATTCAGAGAATGGAAGTTTCCGCCGCTTGAAGAGATTGCCTCGATAATGCTCTCTAAGAAGCTTGCACCTGAATACTCCTACAGCTACGGGCCCAGGCTTTTCAATTTTCAGGGCAAAATAAACCAGATAGATAATTTCATAATACCCTTGCTGAAGAACAACCCTAACTCCAGAAGAGGCACTGTGGTCCTCTGGGACCATAAAGAAGATGTAAACCCTAACAAAAGAGATATCCCGAGCCTGATAATGGTTGATTTTAAGATAAGGGAAAATAGGCTCAACTCAAGTGCTGTCATCAGGTCGAACGACCTTTTCTTCGGCTGGACTGCAAATGTGTACCAGCTTTTTGTGCTTTCAGAATACATCAGGAAAGAGACTGGCTGCGACAGGGGGCTGATAAACACAATTTCTTTTTCTGCACATGTTTTTGAGGACCAGTTCGAGTTTATCAAGAAGATTCTTAAGGATAAATAAAAAGCTTTTAAAGCTGTGTGTATAACCTTCTTAATATGAATTTTGAAAGGCTGGAAAAGATAGAGGAATATGACAGATATACTGATTTTGCGTTCAAGAAGGCCAAGGAAAGAGCCCTCCAACTCAACAACACCCTAAAAACAAAAGAGCCTGAGCAGAAAGCGAGAATAATAGTAAAGGAGAGAATGCTTTGCATTGATGATGCCCTGAATAAGATTGCAAAAAGGATTGAAAGCAGTTACCCTTCTTATGAGAACCTGCCTGTATTTTACCAGGAACTGATGAGGTGCTTTTTTGAGCCTGCCCAGTATAGGACAGCAGTGTCTTCCCTAAAATGGGCAAGTGAAAAGGCCAGCGAGCTCAGAAAAGAAAGCCTTGACAAGCTGAAAGCTGCAAAAACAAAAGGAGAAATCAATAAAATTAGAGCTAACTTCTATGGGAAAAGTGCATCTTTCCTAAGGCAGATCAGAAAACAGCTTGAGTTTCTTGAGCAGGCAAGAAAAACCATGAAATCGTTTCCTGACATAAAGGAAGGCCTGTTTACTGTTGTGATAACCGGCTTTCCCAATGCAGGCAAGTCCACGCTTCTTAAGAGATTAACAGGGAGCAATGTTGAGATAAACAGTTACCCATTCACAACAAAAAGGCTTCTCTGCGGAAACATTGAAGAAGGGCTTCTTAAAGTTCAGGTGATTGATGCACCCGGGTCTCTTAACAGAAAGAAAAAGAATCGAATTGAGATTCAGGCAGAGGTTGCATTAACCCATGCTGCGCAGCTGGTTGTCTTCGTCTTTGACTTAACTGAAGAGTATCCTCTGAAAGACCAGAAAAAGCTTTACAGGAAAACATTAAGGCTTGGAAAGCAGGTGCTGGCTTACTTTAGCAAGGCAGATGTTCTCGGTGAAGCTAAAATACGTAGCTTCATAAGTTCGGAGAAGTTAAGCAATAAAGGCACTTTTTATGACGCAAATTCACTCAGGAAGAGAATAATAGAGGTTGCAAGAAAAAGCCAGAAGAAGCCCAAGGAACAAGAAAATAATATTGGCTAAAAAGGCAAGAATCTCACCTGGGTTTTTTTCTGGCTGACTTTTTCGCAACTGTTGGCTTTTTTGTTGCTTTTGGCTTTGATGCTCTCTTTTTAGTTGCTGGCCTGCTGCTTGCCTTTTGCTCTTTTAAATACAGGGTTCTTGTTGGGAAAGGTATTCCGATTCCTTCCCTGTTTAGTGCTTTGTATATCCTCTCTGTTGCCTCAAGCTTTGAAAAGTACTTGTCTTTTATGCTCTCAACCCAGAACCTTGCATCAAAGTCAAGGGAAAAGTCAGACATTTTATTGAAAACAATACTTGGCTCAGGGTCCTTAAGCGCCTTTTTGATTTTCTTAATTTCCCCAATCACGACTTTCTTAACCCTATCAACATCTGAGCCGTACTCAACTGAAAAAGGGACAACCACCCTGGCCATCATGTCAGGCTGGTAATAATTCTGGATAACCTGATTTGCCAGATTGCCATTTGGAATAATGAACACCTCATTGTCCCAGGTCTTAATTCTCGTGCTTCTCAAGCCAACATCGTACACTATTCCCGTTATTCCGTTAGCTGGAACACTCACCATATCGCCTACTTTAAAGGCTTTATCCGAAGTGAGAGCAATGCCTCCAAAAATGTTGCTAAGTGAGTCTTTTGCAGCAAGGCTGATTGCAAGGCCAGCAATACCCAATCCTCCTAAGATGGGCCTTACATCTACCCCTAAATGTACCATTACTACAAGCACAGCGGCTATAAGAAAGGCTATCCTTGAAAGCCTGTGAAACAGAGGACTGAATGACTGAGAGACAGACCTTGCATCTTCATTTCTCTTTATGATCTTCGGGGAGATTAGGTTGATCCAGTACTCAATAAAAAAATCGAAGACCTTAGAGAGTACATCAAATATAGCAAATATGAAGAGGATAGTAACCAGCTTCGAAACAAGCCCCAACTCTAACCCCGAGTAATTCAGGAAGACTACTACTGCTAGCACAAAAAAAAAGCCCACAGAAGAAGACTTGAATTTCCTTGCAAAAAGGTCGTCAGCAGGTGTCTCGGTCTTTAAAGATTTTATTTTAAGGTAAGAAGACACAAGCTTAGAAAGCAGAAAGCCTAAGCAGAACACAAGCACCGCGAGCAACAGTGCAATAAAGCCTGAGCCCTGAAAAAAAAGCCTCAGGTTTTCAAGCCCCAGGGACATGCTCACCATAAACATATTCATAAGACATACTATAAAAGCCTTGTTTATAAACCTTTTTTAGTTCTAAACAATGATGAATTTTCAAGATGGGGTGCTTCAGAAAAACCAAAAAGGTTTTAAACCTTGGAAAAAAAAGAAAGCCAGAATGGAAAAAGAAAAGGTATTTGCAATAAAAGTTGAGAGAAGGCCGCAAAGCTCTGTAATGCTGCAGGAAGTGCTTGCTGAGAACGGAAAGATTATTGAGGCAAGGATGGGGCTTCATAAGAGGAGCAAAGGCAAAGATCAGGGGCTGGTTATATTGTACACAAAGGGAAAAGAAGAGGAGCTTGCCTCTTTCTCGAGAAGCCTTAAAAAGATTAAGGGAATACGAGTAAAAAGCATTTCTTTATAAAGAAGGAAACCAAAAAAGTTTTCACTACTCCAAAATCAAAACATTTAAATAGAGTACTTTCTTCTACACTTTAGAAGCTAAGGTGAATTTAAGATGATAATTGATAAATCCCTGATTTCAAAGATGAAAGAATTCGGGCTAAACAGCTACGAAATAAAGATATGGTCAGCACTGCTTGCTAGGGGAAGCGCCACTGCGGGAGAGCTGGCAGAGATATCAAATGTTCCCAGGTCAAGGAGTTATGACATTCTTGAAAGCCTCGAGAAGAAAGGCTTTGTTGTTTCTCAGTTCGGAAAGCCAATAAGGTACCTTGCAATAGAGCCAGCAGAGGCTGTAAACAGGGTTAAGGCAAGCATTCTAAAGGACGCAGAGGAAAACATACAAATCCTTGAAGAAATCAAGACAAGCCCGATTCTTAAGGAGCTAAATCAGCTTTATGAGAACGGAATTGGCAAGATTGACCCTCTGGAGATATCTGGTGCGATTAAGACAAGAAAGAATGTGCATGACCACTTAAGGTTTCTAATCAGTAATTCTGAAGATAGCATTGAGTTAATGAGCACAGAGGCTGCTATCATTAACAAGGTAAACAACCTGCTCTTTGACCTCAAAAAGGCAAAGGAAAGAGGCGTAAAGATAAGAATTGCAGTTCCTCATACAAATGAGAATAAAGAATCACTAAAGCTTCTCAAGGATGTCGCTGAACTTAAGAATGCAAAGCACATTCGCTCGAGGTTCGGGGTATTTGATGGGCAACATTCTGTCTTGTTCATAACCCCAGAGGATGTTAACCCTGGGATTGAATCTGCAATATGGGTTAAAAGCCAGCACCTCGGGGATTCCCTGAAAAATGTGTTTGAGCACGTCTGGGAAAACATATAAAAAAGGGTTATTTTATAAATAAAAGAAAGAAAATAATGGTGCCTAACCCCCTTTAAACAGAGCAGTATTCTGCCCTGCAGTTCTTATCCAGCTCTAACTCAGAAGAAGGCACAACAACCCTGTACTGCTCCCAGAGTTCTGCCTGAAGGTCTTTTTTTATAAGAGACTCCAGCTCAACTATCTGTTTTGTTTTCATAACAACCCCTCCGAACAAAGTGTTCAAGGAAATAATAAGGGATGCTGCTTATAATAGGTTATGGAGCCAAGTATAAGAAGCTTTAAAAAATCTAACTACGCTAATAGCCTATGCATAATAAAGCTTGCTTTCCTTTTTCTGCTTCTTGTCCTGTTGAGAATCCAGCTTGTTTGCCCTGGGCCTGCCTGACTCAAAATCCCTTCTGAATGTTACCAGAAGGTCTTTAAGGAAGAGATTCATTCCCTCCTCCATGCCCATGGGGCCCAGCAGTTCTCCTCTTATTGCAGGCTTTCCCCTTATTACAAACAACAATTGTGAGATGTAATCTACAAAAAGCAGGTCGTGGTCTACTATTAGTGCCGTTTTTCCCTTTTCTTCCATAAAAGACTTGATTATCTTAGATAGCTTGATTCTTTGCTCAACATCAAGATAAGCGCTCGGCTCATCAAGAAGGAAAAGGTCAGCATCTTCAGAAAGGCACTTCGCAATTGCAACACGCTGCAGCTCTCCTCCAGAAAGCTCGCTAATTTTCCTGTCAAGAAGCTTATCCAGCTCAAAAGGCGTTACCAGCTGTGCCTTGTGCTTTGCCAGCGCATTTTCCAAAGCGGCTGAAACAAGCTGGCCTGAATCGGAAGAAATGTATTGTGGCTTGTAGCTTACTTTAACATTTGTGCTCAAAGTGCCATTGTCAGGTTTTACCAAGCCGGCAAGCATCTTTACAAAAGTGGTTTTCCCAATGCCATTTTCTCCCAGCATCCCTATAACAGAGCCCTTGGGAAGAAAGCCCTTTTGTGTGCTAAAGGAGAATCCGCCAAGCCTCAAAGAAAGCCTTTCCCACTCTGCAACAGCTGAAGCAGAAAGCTTGTCTTTTGCAGGGGTGTGCTTCTGGAACTTTATCTCATAATCCCTAAAGCGAATATTTTCATCCTTCAAAGTCCCTGAAAGGAAAGAGTTTATCCCTTCTCTTGAAGACTTTGTCTGGCTCACCACACCATAGGCACCTGGGCTCCCATACATTATATGCACAAAATCAGTAAGGTAATCCAAAACAATAAGGTCGTGCTCAACCAAAAGCATAGTGTTGCTTTCATTCAGCCGGGATGATATGTTTTTGGCTGTCCTGAGCCTTTGCTTTATGTCGAGGTAAGAAGTGGGCTCATCAAGGATATACATCTCAGCATCCTTCATAAGAGATGCTGCAATTGCTACACGCTGAAGCTCTCCGCCAGAGATGTCCTTGATGTTCCTGTCAAGAATTTTTGAAAGCTCAAACTTTTCAGAAAATTCAGCAATTACTTTATCGCTGCTTGCTTTTGAAAGAAGCTCGCGAACTGTTCCAAAGTAATGTGCAGGAATTGACTCAATCTGCTGGGGCTTGTAGGAAACGGAAAGCTTTTCAGAGTAAAGTTTTTCAAAGTAAAGCTGCGCTTCTGTGCCTCTAAAAAACCCCAGAATCTCTTTTGGGTCTGGCTCAGATCCAAGCCTGCCCATGTTTGGCTTGAGTACATCAGCAAGCAGCTTGAGGACTGTACTCTTTCCTATGCCATTGACTCCAATTATGCCTACAACATTATCAAGTTTAGGCACCGGTAAGTTAAACAGCCTGAAGCCGTTTTTGCCATATTGGTGAAGCGGCTCTGAATCAAAATCCGTTGGCAGGTTTATTATTGTAATAGCGCCAAACGGACAGCGGTTTGAGCAGATCTTACAGCCGACGCAAAGCATTTCTTCAATTTCTACCTTCGAGCTCCCTGACTTAACGATGCATTCATTTCCTGCCCTGTTAACTGGGCAAAGCTTTATGCAAAGATAATCACCGCAGCCGGCAGGGTTGCATTTTTCAGGCTTGACTACCGCTATTCTTTTTGCCATAAACCCTTGTGCTTGATAAACCTATAAAAGGTTTTTGCTTTTTTGTGAAATCTGGAAAAATAGCTTTGTTTCAAAAAAAGAAACAAACAAAATCAAACAGATGAGAGGAAAAATGCGTTAATTTTAATAATAAAGAGTTAAATACCACTTCATTAAGAGAAAAAAGATTTACTATCAGCAAAAGCAGAAAAGAAACTCAGCAATGATAAAATAGTAATCTTTTAATATTAGTGGTGTTAAGACAGAACAACTCGGAGGTAAGGAAAATGATTGTGAAGGATGAATTCCTAAACAGGTTAAGGAGATTTTTTGGATTGAACTTATATGAAGTTAAGATATGGACTGCGCTTCTCTCTAGGGGAACCGCAACTGCAGGAGAGCTTTCTGATATTGCAAATGTGCCAAGGTCAAGAAGCTATGATGTGCTTGAAAGCCTGGAAAAGAAAGGCTTTGTTATAGTTAAGTTCGGCAAGCCGATAAAGTATATTGCTGTCCCACCTGAAGAGGTTGTAGAAAGGGCAAAGAAGAATATGCTTAAAGATGCAGAAGACCATGTAAAAAGGCTTGAGCAGCTGAAAGGCAGCGAGCTTCTCTTAGAGTTGAACAGCCTTCACTCACAAGGGATTGAGCTTGTTGAGCCCCATGACAAGAGCGGAGCGCTCAAGGGAAGGCACAACCTTTACAACCACCTAGAGTTCCTTATCAAGTCAGCCGAAGAGACAGTGACAATTCTGACAACTGAGAAAGAGTTTATCAGAATAGTTGAGACTATCAGCCCAACGCTGGAAAAGGTTAAGAAAAGAGGTGTAACAATAAGGGTTGCCACACATGTCAAGAATGAAGCAGGCTTCCAGAAGTCACTAAAGGATGTTCAGGACATTCTCGAAGTCAGAAGCATTGACAAGATATCTGCAAGGCTTATCTTGGTTGACGGAAAAGAGGTAATGTTTATGATAATGCACGATGATGAAGTGCATCCATCTTACGACATCGGCATCTGGGTCAACACACCTTTCTTTGCAAAGGCTCTTGAGCAGTTGTTTGATATTGCATGGAAGCAGCTTGCTCCTATTAAGAAGCTGGCCAAGTAGGCTTTTGTTTTCTTTTTCTTCTCTCTTTTTTGAATTTTGGCAAGCTTTTTATTCTGGGCATTTTTCCCTGAAATATGATAAAAAGCACAAAATACTTTTCAAAATACATTGGAGAGCTTCCGGATGGCTGTAGGCTTTGTGTTAAAGGCCAGAAGAGTGTGCTCTTTATTACAGGAGCCTGTCCCAGGCATTGCTTCTACTGCCCGATTTCGGACCACAAGAAAAATAGGGACTGCATTTACATGAATGAACTTCCGCTCACAAGCGAGGAAGACATTGGGGCTGCAATTGAGGAAGCGGAATCCCATGAATCAAAAGGAGCAGGGATAACTGGGGGAGATCCTTTGTGCAAAGCTGAAAGGGTGATTTTCTTCATAAGGAAGCTTAAAGAGCACTTTGGAAAAACATACCATGTTCACCTTTACGCTCCTCTTGAAAACTGCTCTGAAGGAAACCTAAAACTGCTTTTTGATTCAGGGCTTGATGAGATTAGGCTTCACCCGGATGTTTTTGACAGCTCTTTGTGGGAGAGGATTAAATTTGCAAGGAAATTCTCGTGGAAAGTTGGGATAGAGATTCCTATTATCCCGGAAAAAGAAAAGGAGACAATTCAGCTAATTGAATACTTTAAGGATTCTATTGACTTTCTCAACCTGAATGAGCTTGAGTACTCTGACACAAACAGCGATGAGATGCAAAAGAGAGGATACAAAACAAAAGATGATGTGAGCTATGCCATAAAGGGCTCTTACCTAAGCGGAATAAGAATACTGAAGCATATTGATAAAAAGGTTTATCCGAAAATCCCTTTTAATGTTCACCTCTGTACTGCAAAACTCAAGGATGCTGTCCAGCTGAAAAATAGGATGCTTCTCAAGGCAAGGAACGCAAAGCTTCCGGTTGACTTTGTTTCGAGCGATGGGATGCTGATAAGAGGATGCATCTACCATAAAGGCCTTTCTCCTAGATTATTAAGGAGCAGAGAAATTGCTGAAAACGACACGAACATAGATGAGCTCTATGAAGAATTCAGACCTTTGTTCAAGAAGAATGTCTTTATCGACAAAAAGAAGAAAAGGCTTGTGGTTAATGCAAAAAGGCTTATAAAAGAGCTAGAGAGCGGAAAGCTTCCTGAAGGGTTTGATTATGCCATTGTTGAAGAATACCCTACTTATGATGCGCTGGAGGTCTCAGTTAACTTTTTAAATTAATTAGCTCAATACCTAATTAAGTGACTAAAATGGAGAAAGAAGAGCCTGATTTTTTAAGGATTGCAAATAAATGGCAGAAGAGATGGAAAGAGGAAAAGGCTTTTGAAGCAAAAGAGAACCTGGACAAGCCAAAATTCTATGTTCTTGAGATGTTTCCATACCCCTCGGGGGACGGGCTTCATATGGGGCATGTGCTGAATTATTCCATAGGGGATGTGTATGCGCGATTTAAGATCCTAAAGGGCTTCAATGTGCTTCACCCTATTGGGTATGATGCGCTTGGCCTGCCTGCTGAGAATGCTGCAATAAAGGCAGGGAAGCATCCTCAGGAGTATACTCATAATTCAATCAAAGGGTTTACAACCCAGCTTAAGTCAATCGGGCTTAGCTATGACTGGTCTCGAGTTGTTAACACTTCTTCCCCTGATTACTATAAGTGGGACCAGTGGATTTTCCTGAAAATGCTTGAGAAAGGCCTTGCTTATCAGAAAACCTCTGCAGTAAACTGGTGCCCAAAATGTGAAACTGTGCTTGCAAATGAGCAGGTTGTGAATGGCAGGTGTTGGAGGCACGATGATACCGAAGTGGATATAAGGCACCTTAAGCAGTGGTTTCTTAAAACAACTTATTATGCTGATGAGCTGTACGGGAAAATTGATGAGCTGGACTGGCCTGAGAAAACCAAGGCAATGCAAAAAAACTGGATTGGGAAAAGCCACGGTGTTGAGATAGACTTCGAGATTAACGGAAAGGTTTGGCCTGTTTTTACCACAAGGGCTGATACTATTTTTGGCGTTACTTTCATGGTTGTTGCTGCGCAGCACCCTAAATTAAAGGAGCTAGTAACAGAAGAGCAAAAGCCACATGTGGAAGAATTCCTGAGGAAAATAAAGACTGTTTCCCAGAAGTCAATGAAGGAGGTTGACGAGCTTAACAAGGAAGGTGTGTTTACTGGCTCATATGCAGTAAACCCAGCAAATGGAGAGAGGGTTCCTGTTTATGCCGGCAATTTTGTTGTTGCTGACTATGGCTCAGGCATGGTAATGGCTGTGCCTGCGCATGACCAGAGGGATTTTGAGTTTGCAAAAAAATACGGCATCGAAATCAAGCAGGTAATTGGAGGGGAGGTTACTAAAAAAAGGGCATATTCCGGAGAGGGTAAGCTGAAAAATTCTTCTCAATTCAATGACTTCAACAGTGAAAAAGCTAAAGAGGAGATTGCAAAGTGGCTTACGGACAAGAAGAAAGCAAGAAAGACCGTGAATTTTAAGCTGCGTGACTGGTTGATATCCAGGCAGAGATACTGGGGAACACCCATTCCTGTTATTCACTGTGATAAATGCGGGCCTGTGCCTGTGCCCGAAAAAGAGCTTCCTGTTGTACTGCCCAAAGACGTTAAGTTCGGGAAGGGAAACCCGCTGCTGACAAACGAAGAATGGATCAATGTAAAGTGCCCGAAATGCTCTGGGAATGCAAAAAGGGAAACAGACACAATGGATACTTTTGTTAACTCTTCCTGGTATTACTTAAGGTACTGCGACCCAAAAAACCAGAAGGAGGCTTTTCAGCCAAAAAAGGCGGATTACTGGTGCCCAATTGACCAGTACATAGGGGGCGCAGAGCACGCATGCATGCACTTAATTTATATCAGGTTTTATGCTAAGTTTCTTAATGACCTTGGGCTGATAAAGTTTAGGGAGCCTGCCAAAAAGCTGTTTCATCAGGGTATGCTTTACGGCGAAGGCGGGATTAAGATGTCCAAGTCAAAAGGCAATGTAATCACGCCGGATGAAGTCTCAAAAAAGTACGGAATAGACACCGCAAGGTACTTCCTGCTGTCAATTGCTTCTCCGGACAAACCCAGGGACTGGAGTGAAAAAGGAATTCAAGGAGCACATAGGCTTGTCAAGAAGATTTTCTCAATTTTTGAGAATGCTAAGATTGGAAAAGACAGCGACAGGGCAAAATCGCTTATCAACAAAACAATCAGAGATGTTGAAGCTGACTACGAAGCTTTTGAGTTCAGGGCAGCCACAATCAGGCTTAAAGAGCTCTTTGAGGAGCTTGAGAAGGAAAAAGAGGTTTCAAAAGAGACTTTGGAAAAATCCCTTATATTGCTAAATCCCATCTGCCCGCATATAACAGAAGAGCTGTGGGACAGGCTTGGCAACAAAAGCCTGGTTTCTCTTGAAAAATGGCCAGAATGTGATGAAAGCTGCATAAATGAAAAGCTTGAGGTGCTTTCCTCGCTTGTTGACTCTGTTTGTGAGGATGTAAGAACAATCCAGAAGCTTGTAAAAAGAGAGTTCAGCAGGCTAAAGCTTATTGTCAGCGATGAATGGAAGTATAAGCTTTACAGGCTTATAGGAGAAGAGCTTTCCAAAGGGAACAAGGAAATAATAAAAGCAGTTATGGCAAGCGAATTCAGGAAGCAGGGCAAGGATGCAATGAGGATTGCTGAAGACCTGCTAAAGAACCCAGGCAAGGCTATAATGGGAGAAATCAGCCCTGAAGAAGAAGCAAAAATATACAATGAAAGCATTGATAAGATAAAGAGCAAGCTCCAGAAAGAGTGTAGCATAGAAGTAATCACTGAGCCAAAAAGCGACCAGGAGAGAGCTAAAAAGAGAACAGCCAACCCTGGCAAGCCTGCGATAGTCCTTGAGTGAAACAAGGCTGGCAGAAGAACATAAGGAGTACTTGAAAATAGTCACTAATTAGAAAAGCTTAAATATTACTCTTAAGTTTCTGGCTGCGTGATTGATATGGAGGAATACAAGACTGTAAACCAGCTAATAAGGGAAGCAAATGAAACTGAAGAGCCAGCTTTTGGCATGGAAGCTGACGGAACAGGGCTGATTGCTGCACACTATGTTAGAGATATTCCTTTTAACTATGACCCTGATTCTTGTGAGGAAAACCTTCGAAGGCTGAACCTTAACGAGTGTTTAGGAATAAAGCCGGAAAGGACTTGCTGCCTTTTTAAAGGCTTAGCTCCAGCCAGAAGCCCTTATGCAAATATTATGTACGAGGGAAACAAGCTTGTCTTTACGATATTCGCCAACGAATCAGACAAAAGGGCTCTTGATGAAGATAATGTCGAGAAAGTTGTCAACTGCGTTCTCGGGGATTTTGTCAAACAAGATTAAACCTCAGGAAAGCTGCAATTCCCCCCAGCGAATCCAGCTGGGATGAGCTCTCTGTTGAGATTATCGATACTTTTGATTTGGTCTTTTCTGCTATTTTCATAGGGCTATCCAATTCCTCAAAAGAGCCTTCTTCCCGTGACTTAAGGATAAGCCTTTCACTCACAAGCAGCTCCTCTACTGCGCCAAGATCGCAGGCCTTCTTTACCTCAGATAATCCATAGGCAACCTTATCGTTCTGGGCTACTCTGGAAAGAAGTTGGTTTATTTTTTTTGTGTCTTCTCCAATCTTAAGCTTAGAGATTTCTGAGCTGACTTCGTCTGCTGACAAAATCTCCCTTAATCCAGACGAGCTTACTGAGCTGATTGATGCAAATACTGACTTTTCTCTTATTTCCGGGGGAAGAGCCTGCTCTATTCTGCCTCTAAGCACAAAAGGGCATCCAATTATGATTCTGCTGTACCTTTCTGAGAAAAGCCTTAGCTCATCCACAAATGCTTTGTATGTGTCTACATCAGAGCCCTGCCTCTTGCCTGACGAGATATCTGACTTTGATATTATCTCAACACCTGAGTTTGATGCCTGGGCAAAAAGCATTTCACTTCTGTCGAAAAGGGCAAGCAGAAAAAGGTATTTTGGCCTTTTAGACTGGGCAAGCTTTTCCCTGAAATAGCTTGAAACACTCTCTTTGGAAAGCTTAAGCTCATCCCCGCCAGAAAGATTAATTGACTGGTATGAGCCCTTCGGCGCATCTTCCAGCTCACTAAGGATTGTGCCCATTACCTTGAGAACTGATGCCTTGAACTCTGTTTTTTCGACAAGGAGGTCTACCCAGAACACCTTCTTCGCCGAATCCTTCTCATTAACTTTGACTTTTCGGGTAGCCTTGCCGCTTGCCTTGTCCCCCTTTTCTATCATCAGGTAAAGCTGCCAGAGGTCATCATCATTCTCAGGGATTAGCCTGAATTCGCCTTCCTTTAAGTTCTCTTTCAGCACTCTCATAAGCTTAATGTAAACCCATTGATTTATTTAATTGTTGGTTTTAAGCCCAACAGAAAAGCTTATATTCTTTGCAAAAAAAAACCAAAGCCATGCTTGATAGGGAAACTGAGCAAAGGATTCTAAAGGCTGTTTGCAAGGAGCCGAGGACTGTTCTTGAAATATCAAAGATTATCGGAAAAAGCTGGAGGACAACAAGCACTTACATTGAAACCCTTAAGAAAGAAACAGGCCTTATCGGCATAAAGCTCATAAAGCAGGGCAACAGAAACTCTGTGAAGATAATTTACCTTGTCAACCAGGAGCATTTCCAGGAGGATGCAGTCCAGAAAAGGCTCGAGGATGCGATTATGCACTCATACAAAAAAACCGATTTCTCTCCATTTGACATATACCAGTATGTTGATTCTGGCAAAAGAAATTCATTCATTGAAAGGCAGAGGGATAACATCTCCAACATAAACAGGAGCCTTGCTGGGCAGCTGCTTGAGGCTAAGGAAGAGATTCTTGTATTCTCCGGGGATTTCTCATGGATTAACCTTTTTCTGGGAGAGAAAAGCTTTGCTGAGGTTTTTTCAGAGCTGGCAAGGAAAAATGTGCAGATAAAGGTGCTTGCAAATGTTGACGTAGGGACAATTGACAATATCGAAAGAACCATTCAGCTGAACTCAATGATTGGAAAGAGAAGAATAGAAGTAAGGCATTCGCTGCAGCCGCTAAGAGGCTTTGTTGTGGACAGGAGGCTTGCAAGATTCAGGGAGATTAAAAACATAAAAGAGTTAAACAGGATAAGCAAAACCAAAAGCTATATTTTCTATGAGATTTATGATAAAGCCTGGGTGGAATGGCTTACAAAGCTTTTCTATAATATGTTCTCAACTTCAATTGGCGCAGAAACAAGAATCAGCAACCTAAGGTCTATAAAGAAGATTAGCGAATAAACGCAAGGCTATAGAAAGCCAGAGGTATTAAAGAACCTCTACAATTCCTCTTTTTAGCCTTGATATGCAGCTTTCTATCTTTCGTATCATGCTCCAGTCTGAAGATGCGTTGGCAGCCTGCCCGAGGAAATCAATAATCTGCCTGAACAGGCGAATTATGTCTCCTTCCCTCATGCTGGTAAGCTGAACAATATCGGAGAACTCAGCATCTTCACTCCACTCCATCACAAGTCGCATAAGCCGCAAAAGGTTTTTCCTGTTGATGTTTTTTGAAAGCATAGCACTTCTCGAGTTAATCTGGTTCAGAATGCGGTGGTAGCCGGACTTGTCTTTTGAAAGCTTAAACCTCTCACGCTCTGTCTTCCTGTCGAAGAGGATTGCTGCAACAACTGCGTTTATTTCTGGCTCAGAAAGCTTCTCTGCTACTCCTGAAGTGAACAATTCTGTAAACTCAAGCTCATGGTCATATATCTTAGAAGCAAATTCTCCTTTCTGCGTAAGTGTCTTGCCGTCCTGGCTGATGTAGCCGTACGCCTTTAGCTTTTTTCGCCTGTTAATAAACCTTGCCCAGATTCTTATGTCACCTTCGCTCTTTCTCTTCAAGTAATAGTAAAAGCTTTTCTTGAGAACTTCCTTAATGGTATCCTCATCATAATTTTTTATAAGGTTAAGTATTAGGTTGTCTGTAAGCTGAAACCTCGAAACCAAGGGCTCCTTGTCGCCTGAGGTTATGTAATCTATCTTGTTGAAGTCAATAAATTCCATGTTTACAAGCGCTACCGCCCATCCGACCTTGTCTATGCCTCTTCTTCCTGCCCTTCCTGCCATCTGCCAGTATTCCTTGCTTGTAAGGTACCTGAAGCTTATTCCGTCGTACTTCTCCAGAGAATCAAATGATACGCTTTTTGCGGGCATGTTAACCCCGACTGCAAAGGTCTCTGTAGCATAAAGCACTTTGACAAGACCCTCGCTAAAAAGCTCTTCTACAACCTCTTTTAAAGTAGGAAGAATGCCGGCATGATGGAACGCTATTCCCTTGTTTAATGTGTGCCTTAAAAGCGATACTGAAAGTAGCGAGCCAATGTTAAGCGAAGATATTTTTGATGAAAGAATACTCATTGCCTTTGACTTTTGCTCGGGCGAGAGAAAATCCTTTTTTCTTGCAAGCTCCTGGGCTTTTTTCTCGCATTCTTTTCTTGAGAATGAGAAATATATCGCGGGCAGGAAGCCTTCTTCATCAAGGCTGTCTACAAGGTCCAAGTGAGATGCAGAAGGAATCTGCATCTGTTTTTTCCTGTTTCTCTTTGAAAAGCCTTTTCTTCTTGAGCGGGAAAGGCTATGGCTGTAAAAGCTTCTTAGCTGGTCCAAGGTGCAAATCCCTGCTGTTTTGTCATAAAGGTAATGCTTTAGCGGCACCGCCCTCCTGTTGTTTGAGACCACGTCCACCTTATGGCTCTTTATGCTTTCAATCCAGTCAGCAAAATCCCTTGCGTTTGGGATTGTTGCACTCAGGCAAAGAAACCTAATGTGATCTGGTGAGAAAATCAACGCCTCTTCCCAGACCGTACCTCTCTCAATATCATTAATGTAATGGATCTCGTCAAATATCACATAGGAAATAGATTCTACAAACTCGTCTTTTGTTACCAGCATATTCCTGTAAATCTCTGTGGTCATTATAATTAGCTGGGCATCAGGGTTAATCACAAAGTCCCCGGTCATAAGGCCAACCTTTTCCTCTCCATAAATCTCGGAGAACTGCCTGAACTTCTGGTTGGAAAGGGCTTTGATAGGGCTTGTATATATTATTCTCTTGCTGGAATTCTTAAACCTGTCAATCACAAAGTCTGCAATAAGGGTTTTCCCTGTGCCTGTTGGCGCGGAAACCACAACAGAGTTGTTCTTTTGTATGCACTCAAAAGCCTGCTCCTGAAAAGGGTCAAGCTCGTATTCCCTAAATCTCATTTTAAGCAAAGAGCAAAAAGCAAGTTTAAAAAAGTATGGGATTTTTAGGCATAAAATGCAGGAAATCACGGCAAAAGGGAAAAAACAAGGTGATATAGCTAAAGAAAAGGCACTACAAGGGCTTTATGCACTAATTAAAAGCGATGGAATGCTTAAGAATGAGCTTCTGGGAAAGCGTTTTGTTCCTGGAGAGGGCTGCCTTAGCCCAAGGCTGCTTTTTGTCGGGGAAGCTCCTGGAAAGGATGAAGAAGAGCAAGGGAGGCCTTTTGTTGGAGCTGCTGGCAGGAATTTAGGCAGGCTTCTAGAAGAAATAGGAATTAGCAGAGAAGATGTGTTTATAACAAACCTGGTAAAGTTCAGGCCGGTTTCTGATGCAAAAAGAAGCAAAAACAGGAAGCCAAGCAAAAAAGAGGCAAAGGCATGGTTACCGTGCCTGGAAAAAGAGATGAAAATAATTAATCCGGGGATTATAGTCTGTCTTGGAGCCAGCTCAGCAGAGGCGCTTCTTGGGAGAAAGATTGAAATGCGAAAGGACAATAGCAGGGTTTTTGAGTGGCGTGGGCTTAAGCTGCTTGTTTCCTATCACCCTTCGCCGCTGAATTTTAACAATCCTGAAAAGAGAAAAGGGCTGAAAGAGGCTTTTATTGGAATAAAGCGGCTTGTAAAAGACTGCCGCAGTTAGAAAGTAAGTAATTTATAGAAGCTACAGAGGCCCATTATAGAAAGCATTATAAAATAAAATAATTCCGCGATGAGAATGAAATACAATGCAACCATGCTTAAAAGAGATGCTAAGACCTTCTTTTATGGGTGCCTCATGGGCGTTTCTGATGCTGTCCCTGGAGTTTCCGGAGCTACAATTGCGCTGATTTTAGGGATTTACGAAAAGCTTATTCTTTCTCTCTCATTCTGCTTTAACAATGTATTCAAGCCAATGAGCCTGCTTAAAGGCAAAGAGTTCTGGTTTATTGCAAAGCTTTACTTTGGAGTATTTATTGCGCTTTTTGCTTTTCTAAACATTATGAATACGCTTATTAAAACCCAGGAAACAAAGGTGTTCTCATTCTTTATCGGGCTTATTGCTGCGAGCATAATTGTCCTGTCGAAAAAGAACTGGAGTGCCATTGGAAAGAACATTGCTTTTGGCGTTATCGGCTTTGCCCTGGGGTTCCTGATTCTTTCGCTGAGCAGTGGAGAAGCCAACCATTCGCTTCCTGTCATCTTTGGCTCAGGGTTTGTCGCTATATCTGCCATGATTCTTCCGGGGATTTCGGGCTCCTATGTACTGGTGATGCTTAACCAGTATGAGTATATGGCTGGTGCTGTCTCTGCCCTCAATTTGGGGATTATGGGAGTGTTTATTGCTGGCGCGCTTGCAGGGCTATTTGTCATGACCAAAGTCCTGAGATGGCTAATCAAAAGGTATCACGGCCAGACTATCACCTTTCTTATAGGATTAATGGCTGGCGGCTTAAGGACTCCGTTTGCCAAAATTGGCAGGGATTATGTTTCCCTTGCTGTTTTTGGTGTTTTAGGGGCAGCATGTGTTATGCTTCTCTTTTTCCTATCCAGAGGCAAAAAAGAGAGTAAACAAACAGAAATCTTTTAAACTAACTATTATCCTATCATAGCCACGGGCCCCTAGTCTAGCGGCTATGACGTTGCCTTCACACGGCAGAGGTCCTGGGTTCAATTCCCAGGGGGCCCATACCTACGTGATAAGAATGCAAAATGTTATGAAAGACAGGGAGATTAAGGAGAAGATAAGCGACGGCTACATTCATGCCAGGTGCGTTATCGACATGGTCGGCAAGCCAAAAGAATTTCTGTTTGATAAGCTAAAGGAGAAAGTAGAGTCTATAAAGAAAATGGAAGGGATTCTTCTTGCAAAGTATGAGATTGGCGAGCCTGAAGAAAGCGAGAAGGGCGTGTTTGGCGGCTTTGCAGAAACTGAAGTGCTGTTTAAGACAAGAAAGCTTATGATGGGATTTTGCTTTGAGTTCATGCCAAGCCACTTTGAGATATTTGAACCTGATAAGTTTGTTTTCAATTCTGCAGAATTGGGGGATTTTTTGGGGCAAATCCTTGTTAAGCTGCACGGGTGGGATAACCTGGTCAGGACTTATGCCCAGCAGAGCAAGATTCTTTTTAAAAACCAGTCGGTTATCGTAAAAAACATGCTGATTGTTTCCTTAAGGCAAAAGCCAAAAAAGCTTGAGCAGCTTGAAAAAGAGATTGGGCTTCCTTCAAAGTTTTTCTGGAATGACGTGAAGGAGCTTATGGATAAGGGAACGATTGTTGAAAAAGACGGATTGTTGAGCCTAAAGGGAAGGTAAAGTGGAGCTTGCAAACAAGATTGAGGCTGTGCTGTATATGTATGGAAAGCCTGTAACCATTGCCAGAATCAGGAAAATCCTAAAGAGCAAGGAAGAAGAAACTGAAAAGGCAATCAAAGAATTGTTTTCCAGGTATGAGAAAAGCCCGGGGTCTCTGGTCGTAATAAGGCATAAGGACCGGCTTATGCTTACTGTTAAAGAGGAATACTCTGAGCTGGTTAAGAGGTTTGTGAAAGAGATTGAGCTGCAAAAAGCAGTTGTGGAAACTCTTGCAATGATTGCACTTAACGAGCCCATCCTTCAATCAAGGCTTTCTGATGTAAGAGGCTCAAGTGCATCTGAGCACGTCAGGGAGCTGGACAGAATTGGCTTTATAAGGAGAACCAGGGAGGGGAGAAGCTTCAGAATAGAATTAAGCAAGAAGTTCTTTGAGTATTTTGACATTGACAAGAAGCAGCTCAAGGAAAAAGTTAAGAGCAGCGAGCAGCTGAATGAGGGCCTGCTTGAGAGCGCTCAAAGTGCCGAAGTAATGGAGAGCAATAACCCAGAAGAATAGAAAAGCCCGGGTAAAAGCCGGAAAAATCAGGCAGAGCCTGAAGATTCACCAAAAAGCATATAGGGAGAGAGAATCTGGATTGTCTCTTTCATCTTAAGCAGGATTTGCTTTTCAGCATTGTTATCGGTTATGCTTATTAATTCCTTTATTCTGATGTATATTTCCTGTGCCTTAACCCATTGCCTTGAAAAATAAAGGTTTGATATCTGCATAAAGATATCCTCAAGCTTTTTCCAGTTCGGCATCTTAGTATCCCTTGCTACTGATTCAGAAATGGAATCGCATATCTGCTCCAGGGAATAAACCAGCAGGTATTTCGTCTTGTCCTGCTCCTTTTTCTTGTTTAGTGCCCTGAGGGAATAGAAGACAAACTTATTCAGCTCATGGTCTTTTTGCTCAAAATCAGATTTTTCTTTGGATGTTCTTGCATCTTTAACACTGGAAACATGCTGCCTGAACCTGAAAATAAGGTTGTTCAGCACATCCTCCTGAAACTCTTCCCTGGCTTCACTTACGCAGGCAAAAGTCGCATGAGTGTCAGAAACAGATATCAGGGCAGACCCGATAAGGTTTTTCGCTATTTCCTCAACATGTGGCTTAATCTTAGGGCTTATCTTCGCCTCTATAATGTCAAAACCTGCAATGTAAGAAGACGTAATGGAAAACCAAGCAGCTTTTATTGGGCATTCTGAAAGGTTAAGGTCTATCTGGCTTTTTTCATGCTGCTTTGCTGGCTTATCAACAGAAACAACAAGCCTTCCTTCAGCCTCCTGAAGATCAAGGTAATCTTTTTTGCTTAGGCTGTTCTCTTTAATCCATTTTGAGGGGAGCGTAATTGCATAGGTTGTATCGTTAAGCTGGATAAGGCTTCTTTTCATTGAGTTGAATAAGCTATCTCTTTAGAGAATATATATTTTTTGGTTATTATGATGGTTATGGCAAAACAAGATGACCCACTTCGTAAACATCAAGATGCTCATCATCTATCCTGAACCAAAAAGGTGTGCCGTTTATCCTGTATGAATTCGGGAATATGCCTGAGAAGTATATGTAATCAACAATTGTATTCTCTTCAACAGGAATTTCGCTGATAATAAAATCAGAGATGTCGACAAGGCTCTCAACACCATAAAGGGAAGGGGAAAATCGGCCTTCAAGCCTTTCTATAAACCCTGGCGCGCCTGAAGACTCAATGTAAAAGCCAGAAGAGGTATGCTCCAAAAGGTTGGAGACATCTGTTCCATCTACGAAGTATGAGAAAGGGCTTTTCCTAAAAGAGCGGGCAACCTTGCCATAAGAGTTCAGCAGAAAAACGGGGTCTTCCATTCCAAAAATAGAAACTCTGGACGTTGTATCAACTGTCCTGTTAAAAGAAGCCTTCGAAATCTCATCATAAAGGAAGTAATGGTATGTTACATTTACCCTGAGAAACCACGGGCCGGTTGAGTCATCCTGAGAAACCGATACGTTCCTTACTGAGAAGTTAAGCCTGACCATTTCAGGTTCAGCTTTTGCCTTTATTTTAAGTATAAAGTCATAGAAAGTATTGTCCTCCAGCACTGCTTGGGGCTGCCCCCTGATCGTCCCGTTTAGAAAGGCTTCGCTAAACCTGAAGGAAAAGTTATCTATGTAATTGCCGGAAGAAACAATGTTCTGCACTATTCCAAGGACTGCCCTATAGCCAATAATCTCTATTGCATTATCAATATCAGACTCAAAGTCAGAAACAAAATTGTTGAGATACAAAAGCCTGCTTTCCATCATTAGCGGGTCCGATATCTCTTTGGCTACTTCTATTCGCGCTAAAGATATTATTCCGACAACAACAATAAAGGCAAGAACTGTGTACATAAAGCCTTTCCTTTGCTTAATGAGCCTTAAGTACAAATGAGCCTTCATTTCGCTATCACCAGCTCTATTTTTGTTGGTCCCCAGAGGCTGAGCACGTCTCCCAGTCCTATAACCTGCTTTCCTATCTGAAGGGCATCTGCATAGCTTCCAAGGACTTCATTAAGCCTTTCAATTGCATCTTCCTCTGCCTCAGCCTGTGTCTGGAACACATCGCCATAGGATACTGAATTGTCTATAAAAAAGGTGTAGGCGCACAATGAGCTAAAAGGGTTAAATGCATAGCTGCCTGTTGTTTTTGTGCGGAAGATGTTTTCACCCAAAAGGAAATCTGTTTCATAGGGGGTGTATGCATACCTTGCAAACTCGAGTATGAATTTTTGCGGCGGGTGAGAGTAAAGAAGGTCTGAGTTTGAATACACTGCTTGCTCTGCAGAAGACCCTAAAAAATAAAGCCAGGCAAGTTGGCAGTCAACAAGAAGAGGAGTTGTGGCTTCTGATGTTGAAAAGTTCCAGGTGATATCTCGGTAAAAGTCTCCTGTGTGGCTGTCGGAGTAGCTTTTAACATTCATTTCTCTTGTGATGTCTATTTTTCCGTAAACCAAGGAAGTCCTGTCTGTCCTTAGATAAATCTTTGATTCTGGTTCCAGCACCCTCTCATAATCTTTAACGCATGCCTCTACAAATTCATCTAAGTCAATATTAAAGTAAACATATTTATTGCTTAAGTCGCTAAAATCAAGACCAAGAGTACCAAGTAACGAAGTAAGTTCCACATTGCTCCAGGTTACTTTTCCATCAATATTTTCTTTTTGCTCTAGAAAGTAATCCTGGCCTTCAAAGGTAATCGACAAAGAAACCGTATTTACATTTGAGTAAATGGATAGGTTAAGGTAGTTTAAATCTCCCATAATATATACTGGTTTTTTATATCTAATAGGGCACTCGCTTTTTACTTCGGCAAAATTGAAATCTGTAAAGCTCGAAGTAATACCTGCTTCTGGAGAATAGTATTGAATTTTAAAGTGGCTTGAGCCATCATCACCCCCCAAAGCACCCCTGCCTCCAAACCGAAAATGTAGAGTTGCTGTATTCCTGCCTTCTACAAGATAACTTTCCAAACCTTCAAAGGATTTTGAACCGCTAGGGTCTGAGCCAGCACTTCCAGGAATATACTGACCATTAACAAATGCCTGAAACCAGTTGTCTGTGTAGGCTGCCTGAACAAACCACTTAGCATTGTATAATGTTGAATTTTTCGGAATGTCAAAATAGTATGTGATATAAACGGAATTCTGGTTATTTCCCGCTCTTGGTCTTCTTACGCTTGAATAAATGACATCTCCTTTTATGATTTTTGTTGTATTCTTTGCCATCTTTGTTGCTATTGCCCTTGCCATGTAGCCGAACTTAGACCTGTTCTCTGTTATTCCTGAAAGGATTCTTGATGAGCCTGTTATTGAGAAATGCTCATCCGGGATTGTATCCAAAATTACTGCATCGCCAATAACCAGCCTGAAGTCATCAAACTCAAGAAAAGGGTAGGTTACATTAATGAAAAGCTCCCTGGACAGGTCTCTTTTGCCAAAGGCCCAGAATTCAATTATCTGCTCAAGAAGCGTGTTATGTAACCGGGTAATGTTTCCATCAGTGATAAGCTGCTGGACTAAAGCATTTGAAGAATCTGATACATAGATTTTATCAAGCGAAGTGAGAATATCAAAAGACAACAAAGATGACCTTGGCGGGGTTGTCCTCTGGCTCAACCACAATGATGAAGAAAAGATAAAAAATGACAGGAGAATCAATGATGCAAGTATTGCGTCAAGGGTAAAGTAGAACCCTTTTTTTCCTTTTCTTAGTTGTCGGCCTTTCATTCTCTCCAAACCTTAAAAACAACTGAAATTAATTCTGTGCCGTTTGAAACAATACGCGTTTCTACTAAGGAATCTGTATGCATCTCATCCTGAAAGCAGTTTTCAGAGCCAATAAAAAGGATGTTGTCAATAATTATAACTTCGTGCTTCTTAAGGAATATGCAGTAAAATACATCTGGATAAATGCCAAGCGACTCCCTTAGCTGGAAATCACTTAAGTGTGAAAGCTCAATAAACTTGCTTGGGTCTAAGGCGCCATCGGATAGAATGCCGGGAATTAAAAAATTATTTCTATTCCAGTTTTCCGGCTGGCCTTCGGAAATAACGGAAGAAGAAAGCATTCCCAAAGACCGTTGAAGCCTTACAGCTTCTGAATCTTCACCTGAAAAAGGAAAAGAAAGAAATACCAGGGCAAAGGCAGTTGAGGCAATAACCGTGGCTATCAGAAAATCCAGGAGCCATGCCTGTGCGCGTTTCCTTATTTTTGGTGTTTTTTTGGTGATCATCATTCTGCTTTTCTCATTCTTCCAAATGCTCTCTTTCTATGATAACAACCCCGCTTTTCTTTGAGATTCTGTTGTTGCTTTTGTTGATGTTGTCTATTGAGCCTGAAAAAAAAGGGACTGAAAAAAAATCGGAAGAGCTTTCTCCTTGCTCTATCCAGATCCTGTTTTGGGAAAGAAGAATGATATAATTCTTGTTATTAATTCTTTCTGGCAGAAGGAGCTGCTTCGAGTACCCATCCCTAAATGAGCTTGCCATCTGAATTTCTGAAGCAAGGTAGTAAGTAACATCATTCAGTGAGGAATAAAGCCTTTGCTCTTTTGACTCTGTAAAGCCAGTTGAAAAGAAGAAAGCCAAGGCTGTCATTATTATCATGCTGGATACAAAGAAGATTACAAATTCCAGGTTAAATTGGGCTGTTTTCATTTTTCCATTCGGAATTATTGATAAAAAATGTCACCTTAAAATGTCATCTTAAATAGATTGTATTATTAATGTTAACCAGGGTTACCATGTTGTAGCCTTTCGAAAGTATTTTCTCTTCTGTCAGCTCAACAGCGCAAACCCTGTTTACAAACGACTCGCCAAAAGAGAAGCGGATATAGGCAATGTAGTTTCTTCCATGGAAGGCGATGCTGTTTATTTCCCTCGGGAGTGTGAAATCAAACGAAACCTTGCTTCCAGGACCCTGAGAAAACAGCTTCTCTGCCTCGTTGCATATCTTATTTATCACAGAAACTGAATGTGACTCAATGATTGCGTCCCTTGTCTGGTTGACTGTATTCAGGTAAAAGATTAAAAGAGGAATAGTAATCAGCACTGCAAAGCCGACAGTTATCACATATTCTATGCTTACTTGGGATTTCTTCATAAAAAGCAACATATAATCAAAAATTTTAAAAACATTATAACTACTTCTTGATAGAAACCGGGCATAAACGCAAAAATGAAGGTCTTTTTCGTTGAAAACAGGTATAAAGGTAAAATAAGCCTGCCAAGCGGGCTGATTAAGCAGCTGCCTGGAGATATCATGCTTTTTGCCAGTGTGCAGTATCTTGATATGATTGAGCATGTAAAAGCCCGGCTTGAGCAGGCTGGAAAAAGGGTTGTTCCAGGAAAGGCAAGGCACTCAAAATACGAGTTCCAGCTGCTGGGGTGTGGAATCGACAAGCTTAAGGGGGATTTTAATGCTTTCCTTTACATAGGGGATGGCAACTTTCACCCAAAAGCGCTTGTGCTTAAGAACGACAAGCAATGCTTTTATTATAACCCCGTTTCTGAAAAATACGGCACAATTTTGCAGGAAGATGCAAAAATATTCGAAAAAAAAAGAAAAGGGGCTCTTGCTAAGTTTCTCTCATCAAAAAACATTGGGGTTCTGCTAAGCACAAAGCCCGGGCAGAAAGCAGCCCTTAATGTGGTTGACGAGCTGGAAAAGATATTTCCAGGCAAGATGTTTTACCTGCTTCTGTCTAATGAGATTATTCCAGAAAGCCTGGCTGACTTCTCTTTTGTTGAGGCTTTCGTTAATACTGCCTGCCCAAGAATTGCCTATGATGAGCAGGAAAAATTCAGCAGGCCTGTTATTAACATTGAGGATGTTCTTGAGCTTGCGAAAACAAGCCGAAAGCATTAGGAAAGCCAGGTTTTATGGTCGGCAAGCTTCTTTGGAAGGTAGTCTGTTATAACGTAGTTAAGCCCATGCTTTGCCAGTGCCTGCTGCTCTGCCCTTTTCTTTAGCTTCAGCAGAAGCTTCAGGTTTTGTTGCCAATCCTTGTGTGCATGCACAAAAGGGTCATTTTTCAAACCATCCTGAAGCCTCTTAATGTCCACTTCTTTAAGTGGATGGGTTGGCAAGTCAAAGTCAATTATATCCTGTGCTGTCACGCCAATATACTGAGAGCGGGGTGCACAGAAGAACTCATTAAGGTGAGCAGCGTTTCCTGAGCCGACTTTTAGTGTCCTGTAAATATTAAGCCACCCATAAGGGTCTCCATCAGTAAAAACATAAACAGGCAGGCTCATCTCATCGCTAAGCCTCCTTACAAACCTCCTTGCAGCCCTGGTAGGAACCCCTGAAAGGGATATAAGTATGCATTGTGCTGTGTCCCAGAACTTATGCTTTACTAATCTTTGGAACATACCGCTTGTCTCTACTGCCAGGACAAACTTTGCCTTTGTCTCGAACTTAAGCTTTTCTACTGAATTGGGGACTGAAAAGGCTCCTGTGCCCATCTTTGAGCAGTCTACCTTAACTATGTTTTTATCCTCATCTTCATCTATCACAACAAGCTTTCCTACCACATCTCCGCCTTTCTCGTCCGGGATAAAGCCAAGCTTTTCCCTGAGTGTAAAGAGCATTGCCTCTATGTCATCCATAATCTCGTCAGACTCCTGCTGGCTTTTGAAGCCTGCCTCGAGCCAGTTGTATGCTGTGTAGTATGCATCCCTCTTTGTTGCGATATCGTCGCTTTCGATAAGCTGCTTTGCCAGGGAAAGCATCCGCATGGTCTGGGCAAAGCTTCTCGAAGTAGATGCAGCAAGCACCCTTTTCTTCATTCTGCCCTTGATTGTAAAATGGCCTTTCTGCTTGTTAAACTCAACATTGTTCAGTGAGCGAATGGGGATCTCTATGACTGGCGCTTTTGACGAAAGGATTTTGCTTTTTATGCTCTCTGCAAATTGCTTTATCTTTGGGTGAACATCATTCATTATTTCCACCTTGTTTTTTCTCATCGGCTTCTTGCTTCTCGTTGTTTTCTTTTTTATTGGCTTCTTTTTCTGGGGTTTCTTCTTCTAGGTAATCGTCATCAAGAATGCCTGCGCCGGTTCTCTTTACTGCGAACTCTTCATCATACTCCTTGTTTGCATCTTCGTCAAAATCTATTTTTTCTATTTTTCCTCTCTTTTTTTCAAGGATATCCTTTAGCCTTTCCTCTATCTGAATCCTGACAGGCTCGCCGATGTCAAGCATTTCATCAATCGCAAGTGCAATGTGCGGGATGTACTTCTCTATGT
This sequence comes from uncultured Methanosarcinales archaeon, assembly GCA_964445165.1. Taxonomy (GTDB): domain Archaea; phylum Nanobdellota; class Nanobdellia; order Woesearchaeales; family JASKKU01; genus DSBS01. Next base: position 14,318 of record CAYUJZ010000008.1, on the reverse strand, counting down.
AGCCTCTCTTTTTTATCTCATCCTGCACGCTTTTCTTCTTTGATAGATATCTGGAAAGCTTTCTTCCCAGCTCCTGCATAGCAAGCTTAACTTCTTTTATAATCTCGGGATAGCTTGCAATTGCCTCCTTTGCCTCGCTTGTGTAAGGAACCCAGACTGAAGCGATGTGAATAAGAACTAAAAGCGGTCCCACAGGCAAGGAGCCTCTTGGCTGTGATAAGCCGTAGTTTCTCCAGTCTGTTGCAATAACGGTTTTTGTGAAAGAGCATGAGCCTGCCTGGTAAAGCAAGGGAATCCTGTTTGCAAACCTAAGAACAGATGCAGATGTGTCTTTGGGCATGTTTCCGCCATATGCAAGGCCGGCTTCAATAATAAAAGGATAGCCCCTATAGACTGACGGCGGCCTGCTGACTACCGTATAAAACTCTGCGTTTATCTCTTTTTTCAGGCCTTTCTCTATCAGGTCTTCTTTGATTGGAGAGATACAATCTGAAGGCGGGGCCATTATCTTCACAGAGCGGATTGCATCAATTATCCTCTCTGCCTCATCCCTTGTAAGTTTCTTTGGCTTCGAGTTTGGCTCAATTGAGGCTTTTTTAAGAATCTCGTTTGCTGTTTTGCTTGTCACCCTTGAAAAATCTGAGCAGAGAAACCTGCTTACTGTTTTCTGGGTAGTGGAAGCAAGCATTTTCATAAGTATGCCCAGCTCAACCCCGTAAGGATGCGGCTTAATTGACTTAGGTTGCCTAGGAAGGGCTTCTGAAGCCCTGGCATAAATCTTCTGCTCTCCGTCCGGAGTAACATAAATGATTGTAGCATGGGGGTTAACTATTGCTGTCTGCTTTATGTACTCATCAACAGACTGAGCGCCTTTGTAGTACGATGCCTCAAGGTCAAGCTCAATCCGGGTTCCATGGGGCTTTTCCCATTCCCTTATCTCATCCTTGATGATTTCTGGCTGGTTTTTTAGCGTGTTTATTCTTAGCTCATAATAATGGGCAGAGTGATTTTCTCCTATTTTTGAGGTAATTCGTGTCGGCCTGCCGCTTGTAAGCTGGGCATAAAGCACCACTGCTGATATTCCAATGCCCTGCTGCCCCCTATTCTGCCTCAGCGAGTGAAATTTTGAGCCGTAAAGGAGCTTGGCGAAAACAAACGGGATGTTTTTTTTAACAATGCCGGGCCCATTGTCTTCTATTATTATTCTGAACCTGTCCTGGCCCATGCTTATTATTTCAATATAAACCTCGGGCAGAACCTCAGCTTCCTCGCACGCATCAAGTGCGTTGTCCATGGCTTCCTTTATGGTTGTTAGCAAGGCTTTTCTCTTGTTGTCAAACCCAAGGAGATGCCTGTTTTTCTCGAAGAACTCTGCAACAGAAATATCCCTTTGCCCTTTGGAAAGCCTTTCTGCTGCTGTGCCCTCAACAAGGCTTTTTCTCTGCCTTGGCTTAGGCTTTGGATTTTCCTCCGGCTTCTGCTCCTGCATGCTTTCACTTGATGAAGATTCCCTGGGCTCCGGGCTTTTCTGCTCCTGCTGCCCTGGCTGAGCTTGCTCTTGTGGCTTTTCGGCCTTTTGCGCGAAACTAAGCTTTGACTGAAGCTCTTTTTTCAATGCTGAATCCACTGCTATATCCTCTTGCAAATTACCACCTCAAAAATTACGACAATGCATCTTCTCCTATAAAGTCCTGGTATTTAAGCTCTTTTCTTTTTTTCTCGAGCCAGAAATAAACCCCCGAGTGCGGGCTGCCTGAAAGGAGAGACTCTATTGCCCTCCTGCAGATTGAGACATTGTAAGCCTGGCCAATAATAGAGACAGTATTGCCAAAAACCGAGATGTATGTTTCTGTGAGCTCTTCAATGATTCTTCTGGCCTTGCCTTCTTCACCAATAACCCTGCCTTTCAGCCGGGTTGACTTCTTTTTGCTTCTTGAATACTCTTCCACATCAAGCATCTCAAGGACATAGTCTGTTTTAAGCAGGAGCCTGGCTATCTGTGGATTGAAACCTCTCCCAACTGCCAGCACAACATCATGCATCTGCATTACCCTGATCGGGTCATTTGAGAATATTCTTACAAAGCCTTCTTTGCTGTCTACCTTGAGCCTTGACCTGCCTGCCATCTCGAGCTCTTTCTTGTCAGCGCCTTTTTTGCCTATAAGAACTGCTACCCTTTCCTTTGGAATCCTTACCTCGTCAGAGTAAGAAAAGCCTTCCTGCTCATCTTCTGCCTGAGTCTTTTTTTTGCCTGAAAGGGGTTTTTCGTTGGGGGCCATGAAACAAAGAGAAAGCAAGGCTTTTTTAAATTTAACTGAAAAGAATCACTGGAATTGTGTGCTTCAGCGGGATTTTTCTTGTTTCCTGAGTTCTTTCTTAAGGTTTTCAAGAAACAGGTCAACCTGCTCCAGCTTTACATTGGCTCCGCATGCATGCTCGTGGCCGCCGGAATAGCCATCCAGGCCTTCAATGGCTTTATCAAGAATTTTCGGAAGTATAAATCTTGAAGACCTTATGCTCATCCTGACATAGCCTCTTTTTTCCTTTCCCACTATTATTACTTTTTCCGGGAACCTGAAAAGCAGCTCGTTTGATATATCGCTTGTAAAGCTTTGCGAAGAATCGTATATGTAGAAAAGGATGCTGTTCTTGGCTGAGGCTGTGGCTGTCCTGAGGTGAAACTCATACTCCTCATTAATTCTCCAGTATCTCCTGTAAACAAGCTTTCCTTCTGGAGTGGACTGCGATAACACCTCATAAGGGCTTTCTATGGCCATCAATGCTGCAAGAGACCTGTCAATGTCCCTCTTTGCGCCTTTAAGATTAAAAGAGAATATCTTGATAAGCCTGCCAAAAGGGGTTTTGAAAAGTGCCTCTTCAGGTTTTTTTATGTTAGGATATATTAAGTCTGGAAACTGCGCAGCCAGTTCTGACAAAAAAGGCGGGATAAACCAGTCACCGATAACCCCTATTGCTGCTATCCACTGGCTCTGCTTAACTGAATTGTAGCAGACAAGGGAAACAGGCATATTGCTGCCTTTAATCCGTGGGTTGAAATACTTTACATTTTGATGAGAAGGCTGTGGCTCATGATGGTCTATCCAGATAACTGGAAGCTTTTTCTCCCGGGCTGCCTCGAAAAAGCCCTTTTCCACCATTGGCTTGTCAAGGATGAATATTTTGTCGTTATCTTCTCCTATGCCTGAAGCATATGCTTCTGGAAGGGCAGGCGAGCTTTTTACAACAATTCCTTTACCCTGTTTTTTATGCTTATATAACTGAAGGTAAGAGGACAACCCATCCGGGTCATCATCAAAAAAGAATACCGGCTCATTGCAGAAGTCCAGCTCTTTTTTTATCTCAGTATAAGAAACCATGTTGCACATCTCTTTTTATCTTTGTTTTTGTGTTATCGGGTGCAAATTTTGTGAAATCAGGAAAAAATAAGCAAGGCTAATCCTGGCTTTCATCGTTCAGCCCTATGCAAACCTTAAACACCATGTCTTTTATCCTGTAATCCTTAGAGTAATCATAATTCTTCAGGGGCTCAACATCTGAAACCTTTATTTTCCTGGCTCCGGTCTTTCTTGCAAGCTCTTCCGAAATTTCACTTTCACCCAGGAATTTAACCAGCTGCCTCGGGGCCTGGATGTAAAGTGAAACTTTTTTGTCTTTGGTAAGCTTAAGCTCCTTCCTGCTGTTCTGCACTCTCCTGACAATTTCCCTGAAAAAGCCTTCTTTCTCAAGCTGCTCTGTTGTAGACTTATCAACGATTACACTAAGGCTTTCTGTTAAAGATTCCGCAAAGGCGAAAGGCTCATCAACAGAAGCCTCGAAAATGAACTTTGATGAATCCAGGCTGATCTTGGTTCCTTCAATAGTAAGTGCAAGGGATTTTGATTGCTTCAGGTGTGAGAGTATCGTCTCATTTGACATTGTTGAGACTGAAGCAATTATCTTTGCCTGTGTGGTCTCATCAAATTCCTTTATATTTTCAGGATTCAATCTTATATTTCTTTTTACTCTTTTGTCTTCTTTTACAAATTCCAGGCTTTTTATGTTTGCAAAGCCTGAGACCAGCTCTTTTATCTTTTCTGCGCTTTCTGAAAGAAGCGGCTCTTCTGAAACCACTGTAACATTCTTGAGAGGCCATCTAACACCTCTTCCGATCTTGTCTCTTACATTAAGCACCAGCGCTATTATCTCCTGGGAAAGCGAGAAAAGCCTCTCTGATTTTTCATCGATAAGGCTCTCATCCGGCTCTGGCCAGCTGAACAGGTGTATGCTCTCTTCTTTTGTGCCAAGAACAGGCTTAAGGCTTTGATAGGCTTTTTCAGAAATAAAGGGTGAAACTATTGAAAGCATTTTAAGGGCGCAAAGAAGGGAGTAGGCCATTGTGAACAGCACTGCCTCTCTTTCCTGCGGGTTTTCCGGCTGGAGCCTTTCCCGTACAAGCTGCACATAATCTCGGGATATGCTTAAAAAGAGCTCTTCAGCCAGCCCAGGCAGCAGCTCAACCTGCATTTTCTCCATAAATCCTGTTGCTTTTTTTACTGCTGAATTTGCCCTGGAGAGCATTGCCTTGTCTTCCAGCTTTAGCATTGTAAGCATTTCTTTCTGGCTTTTTGAGGAGAGTACAAATCCCACCTGCCTGCAGGAATCCAGAAGAAAATTATGAAGGTTCCAGAGGACATTCAGGCTCCTGAACTTATTCTCAAGCTCCTCTCTGCTGAAATTAAGGTCAACTCCAGGGTTTCCTGCACCAATCATATAAAACCTTAATGAATCAGAGCCATACTTGGAAACAATCTCCTGGGGTGAAATAACATTGCCGATGGATTTTGACATCTTTTCCCCTTCTGCATCCTGAACAAAGCCATGCATGTAAACGCTCTTAAAGCTTGGCTTATCGAAAGCTAAAATGCCTGAAACCATCAAAAGGTTAAACCAGCCCCTAATCTGGTCTTTGCCCTCAAGTATGAAGTCTGCCGGGAAAAGCCTTTTGAAATGCTCTTGTTTTTCTGGAAAGCCCAGGCAGTTCCATGAGACTGTGCCTGAATCTACCCAGACATCAAGCACATCCGGGACTCTTGAAGTTGGAGCAGAGCATTTGCTGCATCTTACTTTCACCTCATCTATCCATGGCTTGTGAAGGTCTTCGGGAACCTCTCCTATTGCCTTTTCCTTAAGCTCTTTATAGGAGCCGATTACCTGATAGCTTCCACACTTACCGCACACCCATATTGGAACCGGGGTTCCCCAGAACCTTTGCCTTGTTATGCTGTTATCCCTGAGGTTTTCAAGCCAAGAGTCAAACCATTTTGAGCCGCCCCATTCCGGTAACCAGCTAATGGACTTATTGAAAATTCTCATCTGCTCTTTAAGGTCTTCTACTTTGAAAAACCACTGCTCTGTTGCCCTGAATATAACAGGGTTATGGCATCTCCAGCAAAATGGATAATCGTGCTCGACCTCCTGGCCTCCTACGATTGCTCCTGCCTTCTCAAGGGCTTCTACAAATGCTTTGTCATCCTTTCTTGCAACAAGGCCCGAGAATTTTCCGCTTTCTTCAGGAAACACACCATATTCATCTAAGTTGTTAAATGCAGGTATGTTGTTTCTTCTTCCAACTTCGTAGTCTTCCGGCCCGCATCCAGGAGCCATATGAACAAGCCCGGAGCCTGCGCTGAGATCAACAAACTCTGTGCTCATTACCACAGTATGAACCTTTGGATGATTCTTTTTCAGCCCTGCATAGGTGTTTCCAAGTTCCTTATCTAAGGGATGAATGTATTCGGTTCCCTCAAGCTTTGAGCCAGGGAATGTTTCAATTATGCTATAATCTGGAGTGGAAAAAGCGCTGATAACGATGTTTGCCAGGCCTTTTGCAAGAATCCAGTGCTCATCGCCTACTTTTGCCTTTACATACTCAAGCCCTGGGTTTGCCATGATCCCGAGATTAAAAGGAATTGTCCAGGGGGTGGTTGTCCAGATTAAGAGATAAGTGTTTCTCTCACCCTTTACCGGAAACTTCACAAAAATCGAGTTGTCAACAACAGTCTTGTATTCTAACTCATGCTTTGCTAGTGCTGTTGCACAGTGAGCGCACCACTGCATTGTTTTTTTTCCCTTATAGAGCCTCTTTTTCTCGTCTGCTTTCTTTATCAGGTACCAGACGCCTGAAATAAATTCCCTTGTTATCGGCATATAGGCATTTTCAAAGTCCATCCACACGCCCAGCTGCTCAAAGTCAGAATTCATCTCTTCCAGGCTTGCAAGGGCAAATTTCCTGCATTCGCCGATGAATTTCTCCATGCCGTATGAAATGGCTTCTTCTTTTGACTTAAACCCGAGCTTATCAAAGACCTTATTTTCAATGGGGAGCCCATGCATATCATAGCCTGCCCTGTCCCATACATTAAAGCCCCGCATTCTTTTGTACCTTAGGAAAGCATCCTTCAGTGACTTATTCCAGGCAGTGCCAATATGGACCTTTCCTGAAGTGTATGGAGGACCATCAAGAAAGTAAAATTCCCTGCCTTTTGCTTTTTGCCTGCACTTTGAGTATATGGCTGACTCTTTCCAGAAAGCCTGAACTTCCTCTTCTACCTCTCTTGGTGAGTATCTCATTTGTATATGCCCTGATAAAAAAATAATGTCCTTATGATTATGCTGCTATGGCTTAAGGAAAAGGAATAATTTTATAAAGATTTTTGTTTGTGGCTGAAAAACAGGGATGATACCAAAATGAACGCAGGAATAAAAAGCCAGACAGGCAAAAAGGAGCAGGAAAGGCTCTTCTTGCCTAATCCATACCAAAAAGAAGCTGAAGCAAAAATTTTAAGGAAGCTGGGGAATAAGGTTATTCCTGATAAGACTGTTCTGTTCTCTTTTTCAGGAGGGCAGCAGCCCGACTCAGGAACGATTGGCGGGGTAAATGTGATTGGCTCTGAGCTTGTTGAGTTTGCCGGAGGCATGGCAATTGAGTATGAGCTTGAGCATGAGCCTGAATTCAAGGAAGGCGATTCTGTAATGATTAAGCTGGACTGGGAGAAAAGGCTAAAGCTTATGAGGCTTCACTCTGCTGCGCACATTGCCTTTTTTATCTTTAAGGAGGTTTCAGAGCTTGAGGACAACATCGGCTCAAATGTCAGCAGCAACAAGGCAAGGCTGGATTATGCTTTTAACGAAAACATCTCCGGGTTTCTTGCTGAAACAGAAGAAAAGTGCAATGCGCTTATCAATGAGGGACACGAGATAAAGATTTGGGAAGAAAAGCAAGATGAAGAAAGCGGCAAAGAGCCTGTTCGGCACTGGAAATGCCTTGAATGGGATATGCCCTGCTCGGGGCTTCACGTAAGAAATACGAAAGAGATCGGAAGAATAAGGCTTAAAAGGGCTAACATTGGAAAAGGCAAGGAAAGGCTTGAGGTTTTGCTGGCTGAGTAATGCAGGCTTTTTAAGTCACTTCCCAGAAAAGAACAAAATATTTAAATAACCTATTCTGAAGGATTTGGATATGAAGCTGGTTTGCACAAACTGCGAGTATAAGTTCAATACAGAAAAGCTCCCGAAAATCTGCCCATACTGCGGAAGCAGCGGGACTCTGGAAAAGGAGAAGACAGCTGACGACTTTATAAAGGAGGCAGAGTACAATGAAAGGTGCTAAAAGGTCACAGATAATCTCCTTTGACCTTATGATAGCTATTGTAATATTCTTAGTTATAGCAGTCCTGTTCTTTGTTTTCTTTTCATCGAGAATTGGCGACAGCCCGGACAGAATACTTGAATATGAAACAAGAACCATGAGGAATGTGGTTGCAGTGTCAAGCGAGTCTGCCATGAAAGAATCCACATTTATACTAAGGAACAGGATTGAGTACAACAGGCTAGTGAGTCTTGCAAAAGGGGAAATAGGACTGGATGAAATCAAGAAAGATTTCGGCATAGGCAGCGATTTCTGCTTATACTTTACCGATGATGCCGGGAGAATTCTTCCTGTTGTCTTTGTAGAAGGAGAAGCTGGCAATGAGCAGATTATTTTTGTTTTTGGGGTTGGGAAAAGGCTAAAGATCGGAGATTATGGCAATACCCTGGTTTACTGTGGCGCAAGGTATAAACTTGATCACAATAATAATTTGATTGAAGCATAATCCTCCTAAGAATGGTTATCCTGTTCTCTTGAACATCTTTTCTAATTCCTTTTCATTGAATTCTATAATGGTCGGCCTTCCATGAGGGCAGGTGTAAGGCTTTTCGCACTTAAAGAGTTCCTCAAGCAGCCTGTAGCTCTCCTGGACTGAGTATGAATCGCCTGCTTTTATAGACTTCCTGCAGGCCATTGTGAAAATTAGCCTTTTGTTAATTATGCCTCGGCTTTCCTTTGACTTAAGCTCTTTTGAGATATCCATGAATAATTCCTTTAGGTCTTTTTCCTCAAGCATCCTGAAAACTGAGGGCAGAGACCTCACTATGAATTCCTTTTTGCCAAACTGCTCGATTTCAAAGCCGAGCTCGCTTATCAAATCCAGATTATTGGATATTATCTCAAAGTCTGGAGCCATGGGCGAGATTACAATCGGGTTTATGAGCTTCTGCTTTTCTACTTTCCTGTTTTCAAACTCTCTCATCAGCTTCTCATAGTTTATCCTCTCGTGTACTGCATGCTGGTCTATAAGCGCCATTCCGCTGGTTGTTTCTGCTATTATGTAGGTTTTGTGAACCTGGCCGAGCACCCTGAACCTCTCGTTTATCTTTTCAGAATTATAAGATGAAGCTGGCTCTTTAAGGTGTGCCTGGCTTGATGCCTGCATAGGGTACTTTGGTGTGAAACTTGATTGCTGCGGGCTTTCCCTGGCTTTATCCTGGCTTTTGAATTTCTGCTGGGCATCTGCGCTTTTCTGCTCTATCATGTTTGTTGAAAGTATGGCTTTTCGCACTGCATCAAAAACAGATATGTAAACCTCCTGCTCCCTGTTAAACTTAATCTCTGTTTTTGCCGGGTGGACATTTATGTCTATTGCTTCAGGGCTTATTGATATTTTCAGGACTGCAACTGGCTTTCTGTCAAGGAAAAGGGTTGTGCTGTAAGCATCTGAAACTGCTTTCGCCAGGGTTTCTGACCTGACAAGCCTGTTGTTAACAAAAAAAATCATGCTGTCTGAGTCTTTTCTTGCTATTGCCGGGTTTCCCAGAAGGGCATTTATCTTTAGCTTTCCTTCTTCTGCCTTGAATTCTGAGAGGTTTTTTGAGATGTCTTTGGGAAAGAGGTAAGATGCTGACTCAAGAAGTGAGTTTGTCTTTGGCTTTTGCAATGATACTTCTCCTTCCTGAACTAACTTGAAGGAAATATGCTTATAGCAAAGGGCATAATTGAAAACCAGGCTGAAGATGTGCTTATTCTCTACTGCGTTTGCCTTGAGGAATTTCTTTCTTGCCGGGGTGCTGTAGAAAAGCTCCTTTACTGTGACTGTTGTGCCCGGGTTTGCTGCGCACTCGTCGAGCTTTGCCCCTTTTTCCTGCGAGAATGAAAGCCTTGAAGCTGTCTGCTGCTGCCTTGTTCTTGAGATTATCTCAATCTTCGAGACAGATGCTATGCTTGCAAGCGCTTCTCCCCTGAAGCCGAGGCTATGTATGTTAAAAAGGTCTTCTAAGCTTGAAATCTTGCTTGTGGTGTGCCTTTTAAGAACCTTGGGCAGGTCTGATGGCTCAATTCCCTCACCATCGTCACTTACTTTTATCAGGCTTTTTCCTGCGTTCAGGGTCTCGAGCTCTATTGTGCCTGCGCCTGCATCAATGGAGTTTTCAAGAAGCTCCTTTACTACTGATGCCGGCCTTTCTATAACCTCGCCTGCTGCTATTTTCAGAATGAGCTCTCTCGGCAGCTCTATTATCCTTGCCATTGTGATGGAAGGGTGCGCCTTTGTTTTTATAATTTGTTATGATAAATGAAGTTATAGATTAATCTCTTTATGATTTCCAAAGCTCTGCCAGGGTTTTCTGGCTTATTGACTTTTTCCCGTTTACCTTAGAGAGCATCTCGTCTTCTTTTATGAGCTTTTCCTGGAGCTCTTTTGCTCTTTCTATTACATAGGCAGGTAGCCCGGCAAGCTTTGCAACATGAATCCCGTAGCTTTTGTCTGTGCCTCCGGGGGCGATTTTTCTCAGGAAGATAATTTCGTCTTTCTTTTCCTTGACAAGCATCTGGCAGTTTTTTATGTTTTCAAACTCGTCCGAGAGCTTGTTCAGGACATGGTAGTGTGTTGCAAAGATTGACTTGCCTTTTATGTATTTGTAGATGTGCTCTGCTATTGCCCAGGCAAGGCTTACCCCGTCATAAGTGCTGGTTCCCCTGCCCACTTCATCAAGGACAATGAGCGAGTCTTTTGTTGCGTTGTTTAGTATGTTTGCTGTCTCTGCCATCTCGACCATGAAAGTGCTTTGCCCCCTTGTAAGGTCGTCTGATGCGCCTACTCTTGTAAATATCCTGTCTGTTATGCTGATTGAGGCTTTTTTTGCCGGCACAAAGCAGCCGCACTGCGCCATTAATACTATTAAGCAAACCTGCCTGAGATATGTAGACTTTCCTGCCATGTTCGGCCCGGTTAGAATTATTATTTCGCTTGGGTTGAGCTCTGTGTCGTTGGGAATGAATGAGTCCACGAAGCGCTCTACAACCGGATGCCTGCCCTCTTCAATGTTTATCTCTCCGTGCTCAAGCATTTCGGGCTTTGTGTAGTTGTGGAGGGCACTGGCTGATGCAAAGGAAACTAATACATCAAGAAGGGATACCTTTTCTGCCGCTTCCATAATCTCCGGAACGCTGGGCTTCAGGCTTTCTATAAGCTCGGCAAAGAACCTTTGCTCAAGCTCTGAAATCTTTTCCTCTGCTGAGAGTATTTTGTCTTCAAGCTCCTTTAGCTCTTCTGTGATGTACCTTACCGAGTTTGCAAGTGTCTGCCTCTGGATGTAGCCTGAGGGGAGCTGGCTTGCCCTGCCTTTGCTTACCTGCATATAGTAGCCAAAAACCCTGTTGTAGCCTATCTTTAAGTTGGGAATGCCTGTTCTCTGCCTTTCCTTTTCCTCGAGCTTTGCAATGTAATTCCTGCCCTGGCTTTTTAATGTTCTTAATTCATCCAGCTCTTCTGAAAAGCCTTCCCTGATTACATTGCCTTCTGAGGGCTTTAGCCCTGGCTCGTCCCGAATCGTTTTTGCTATCTGGTCCATCTCGCTGCTAAGCGTAGGAAGGGATGAAACCTGCTTAAGCAGCGCAGCTTGTGACTCTGACAAAAGTCTAGCTATTTTTGGGAGTATGGAGAATGAGGCTTTCAGTGCAACAAGGTCTTTGGGGCTTGCGCTTGCTGCTGAGATTTTTGTAGCGAGCCTCTGCATGTCTGAGATTGACTTCAGGTTTTCTGCCAGGCCATCCCTGAGCAGCTTGTTTTTTGACAGTTCTTCTACTGCTGAAAGCCTCTTTTCTATCTCCTGCCTGTTAAGGAGAGGCTTTGAGAGTATTTTCCTGAGCTGCCTTGAGCCCATTGGGGTTGAGCAGCAGTCCAGTATTTTGAGCAGGGTCCTCTGGCCGCTTCTCTCGTAGATGTTTTCAAATATTTCCAGGTTTCTTAATGTGATGTAGTCAAGCGACATAGTGTCTTTCTGGCTTAAGGTCTTTATTTTTGAGAAGTTTGACAAGCCAAGGTGGTTTTCCTTAAGGTATGATATTAATGCGCCTGTGCTTTTCTCTATCAGGCTTATGCTGTCTGATGCCAACCCTAAGAAGCTTGCTGACGGGAAGACCTCTTTTATCTCCTGTGCTGCTGATTCTGCTGAAAACAGGCTTTCTTCTACAAAGCTTGGAAGGATTCCCTTGTCTTTTATGAACTTTACAAGCTCTGCATCTACTTCAAGGGACCTGGGAAGCAGGGCTTCTTTTGGGGAGAGTGCAGAGATTTCGCTAAACAGCTCCTCCCTTGATGAAAAAGCCTGGACATAAAATTCTCCTGTGGAGACATCTGCTACTGCTACGCCTGCTGAGCCTCTTATGAAGATGCTCATAATGAAGCTGTTTGACTTATTATCAAGAAGCTCCGGCTCGATTACTGTTCCGGGTGTTATAATTCTGGTTATACCCCGCTTTACAAGCCTTCCTCTTGCATCTTTGGGGTTTTCCAGCTGCTCTGCTATTGCTATTTTTAGCCCTGCCTTGACCAGCCTGGAAAGGTACTGGTTTAGCGCATGGTAAGGTATGCCGGCAAGCGGGGCTTTCTTTGTCCCTTTGCCCCTTGCTGTAAGTGTTATGTCAAGAACCTTAGAGGCGGTTACTGCATCCTCATAAAAGCACTCGTAGAAGTCGCCCATCCTAAAGAGAATCATGCAGTCAGGGTATGACTTCTTAAGCTGCGCGTACTGCCTCATTGCCGGTGTCAGGTCATCCATCTTTCTGTCCTCAAACCACCCTTATCTTTACATTTTTTCTGTTGAGCTTTCCGATCAGCTCCTGTATCTCAAAAACACTCAAAGCCTTCTTTTCTGAGAATTCCGGGCTCTTTACAATGCCGAAGTCTGTTGAGCCCACAAACCTCTGCAGAACCCACTCAAACTTTAGCTTTGCTATGATGCTGTAAATCTCTCCAAGGGCTTCCTCTGTGTCTGTAAGCCCTGGAACAACTGTGGTTGTAATTGTTGTCTTAACCTGGCTTTTGCTTTCTTTTAGAAGCTGAAGGGTTTCTTTGATTTTGGACAGGTTTTGTGCCGGGGTTGTGAAGAAGGTCCGGGAAAGGGTTGAAGCCTGGAAGCTTTCCTCTTCAAACCCTGACTTAATGTCCAGGATAACCCTGTCTGCAAGCTCCTGCGAGAGTATGTCCCTGACAACATAAGGCTTTGAGCCGTTTGTATGAATGGCTGCCTGAAGCCCAAGCCTTTTTGATAGCCTTAGAAGCGAGTTCAGGATAAGCCTCTGAAGCGTGGGCTCGCCTCCTGTGAAAAGTATGTAGTCAGCATTTGAAGAAACCCGCTCAATCTCGTCTTTTATGGCGCTAATGTCTGTCATTGCGCCTGACTTAAAAGCCCTTAGCTCAGAGGAATAGCAGAACGGGCAGTTGAAGTTGCAGCCATAGAAATTAACCACAATTGCCCTCTTGTTAAGGATGGGATTGAACTCAAGCAGCAGGTTTGTATCAACATAGCAGTCCATCCAAAAGTAAAAAGAGAGATAAGATTTAAAAGTTATGGTAAGCAAGGCGGAAAAAAAACAGAAAAGATGAAAATGCGCCTAATTCCTTGTGACTACAATCTCGCCGCTAGGTGCGGACTTGGCAAAGCCATGGTCGTCTGTGTATGTTATATGGAACTTTGCCCTAAGCTTATTGCCTGACTGCGGAGCTCCTTCGCCTGTAACTTGTGTTGTAAAGAAAATTCTTGCCCCTTCACCAAAGTCCTGTTCAGGAGGTTCCTCGAACTCTACTCCGCGTGGGTTCACTGGCTCAAAAGAGATCTGCCCTCCAGCACCAGAAACCTGCGGGGTAAGCGCAACAGTAAGGCTGCCGTCCTCGCCATAAGACACAGACTCGCAGATAAAGCCGCTTGGGGCAATGCACTTCTCAGGCACAAGTGCCATGGGCCTCAGCGCACCCATAAAGATTAAGGCTCCAAACACGATCAGGACAACCAGTATCGCCCAGCCGTAGGTCATAAGGTATTCCATTGCTGCCTGAGATTTTTTCATGCTAAGCATAAGCCCGTGAGGCGGGATATAAAAAGCTTTTGGTAAACAAACTCTAACCTGAATAAAAAAAGAGCTCATGAAAAAGGATTAAGAAATAAAAAAGAAGAATAAAAACTAATAAAAAATCACTAACCAATTACAACAACAATCTCGCCGCCAGGGGCAGATTTCCTAAGTCCGAATTCATCTATATAACTGATATCAAAACCAAGCCTTACCTTTGAGCCTTCCCTTAACCCTCCGGCAGGAGGGTTTACAGTAGCAGTTAATGTTTTCGGCTTTCCTGTTAAAAAATCGTTACCTGTTGATTCAGTTACTGAAAACGTTGTGGGCGTTACCGCATTAAAAGTTATGTTGCCTGACTTACCATTTATTTGCGGGGTTAAGATCATCTGAAGCTGATTACTATTCATAGAAACAGAATTGCAGATAAACCCGCTTGGGGCTGTGCATTTCTCTGGCACCATGGCCATTGGGTTTAAGACTCCCATGTAAACCAAAGCTCCAATCACTACTAAGACAACTAATATCGCCCAGCCATAGGTCATAAGAAATTCCATGGCGGCCTGTGCTTTTCGATTAAATCTCATTTTTC
>CAYUJZ010000007.1:43602-50051 GCA_964445165.1 uncultured Methanosarcinales archaeon | reverse complement strand
CAGACAGCCTTACGGCTGCTGAGGGTTATAAATCTTTAGATTTTGAACAGAGCCGGAAAAGAAAAAGAAAAAATCATCCCTTCCTGAACCTGCCGATAATGTCCGCTAAATCAGCATTTCCAAGAAAGACAGACCTGCAGCAGTACCTTTCAACGCCAAGCTCATCCATAGCCTTTTTAGGCGTCTTGCCTGCCTTGATATGGTCAAGGTAGTCCTGCCACAAGTGCGCTAATGGCTTTCCGCAGCTAAAGCATCTTATTGGTATTATCATCTTGAATCACCTGTAAGAGGTCTGCCTCTTTGCCCTTGCCTTGCTCCTGCCAGGCTTTCGGTTTTCCTTGTATCTCGTATCAGCAACAAGCAGGTGCCGGTCGTACTCAGAAAACCTCTCCTTTAGACTCTTATCCTTGGAGCATTCAACAAGTGCCCTTGCAATTGCAAGCCTTGAGGCTTCGGCCTGTGCGTTAACCCCGCCGCCGAATACGTTTACCGAGACATTAAGCTTAGCAGCAACATCATCAGCCAAAATCAACGGCTCCCTGACTTTAAGCGCATAAACCTCTGGAAAATAAATGTCAAGTGCTTTCCCGTTTATCCTTACTTCTCCTTTTCCCGGGACTAGTGTCGCCCTGGCAATTGCCCTTTTTCTTCTTCCTGAAACATGAACCGGCTTCATTCTTTTCTTCCTCCGTTATGCCCAAGCTCACTGCAAATCCTGGAAACAGAAACCTGCTTTGAGGTCAGCAGCTTTGAAGAGTGGAAATGCTCCAGCTTCTCTGCAGGGGAGCCTTTGAGCTCTTCCGGAAAGCCAACATAGCACTTTAGCCTCTTAAAAGCTTCCCGGCCCCTTGGCTTTCTCCAGGGAAGCATCCCCCTGATAACCCTTCTTACAAAAAGGTCAGGCTTTCTGTGCCAGACAGGCCCATACCTTGGGTGCCCCATATCAAAAAGCCTCTTGTACTTTGAAATAACATTGCCCAGGCTCCCGGAAACCACTGCCTTTTCACAATTAACAATTATTACATCCTCCCCGTTCAGGGCCTGCTTGGCAGCAAAGCTTCCAAGCCTTCCAAGAATCAACCCATCTGCATCAATTATCATCAATCATCACCTCAGCCAATAACCTTAAGCTTATCCAGGTCTTTCGGAGCCTGCTTTATGTAATCTTTAATATTTATGGCCTTTGAGCCTGAGCCAGATATCTTTTTCAGCGCCTGCCTTGAAAAGCTTGGCGCAACCACAGTAACCTCATGGTCAAGGCTTCCCATGGAAAGCACTTTTCCAGGCACAACTGCAATATCTCCCTTCTTGGTGTGGGCGCTTATCCTTGAAAGATTAACCGCGCGGCTTATTCTGGATGGCCTCTCCAGCTCAAGCGCAATCTTTTTCCAGACCCTGCCCTTGCCTTCAGAGTTTAGCTTTTTCAGAAGGCAAATGGTTTCCCTTGTTTCCGGATTAGTAGGTCCTGTTCTCATATTAATTCACGCTCTTTTTTGCATTCTGCCCTGGCTGATGCGGGAGACGGGGTTTGAACCCGCGCAGGCACTACGCCACTAGGCCCTCAACCTAGCCCGTTTGACCACTCCGGCACCCCCGCATGCGCACATCATACTGCTTTAGACAGCTCCTTGAACTTGCTGTCAAGCACCTCCAAAGCCTTTTTGAAAATCTCGGCATCCTTAAGCTGGCCGAAATTGTCTACTGAAAATAAAAACTCGTCTTCCTTAAAAGACAGCTCAACAACATCTGGAAAAGCCTCAGCGCAGGCGCCGCAAAGGCTGCACTCAAAAAGCTTTTTCTCTTCAACAGTAAGCTTTCCTGAATCTAGCTTAAACAAGCCCTTTGGGCACGCTGCTGCTACTGCTGCTGCATTCTCTGCTTTTGGGTTTTTTACTGACAAAACCGGGACATTCTTGTAAAAAAGATGTGCAGGGCTCCATTTAGAGTGCTCTTTTCCAAAGCCCATTACAGCTATGCCCATAAACTCAAGCTCCTGGCCTTCCAGAAGGTTCACTATTGGGGTTTCAGGGTAAACCGGCTTAATCTTCGGGTCTGAGAATGTTAAGCCAGAAGCCTTAACCATGCCCGGGCCTTTTGCACTAAGCTTAAATGTAACATGGTACTTTGCAAACTCCCTTGGGTCAACGTCTTCAGGAGGGACTTCATAAGAGTCTATGTCTGTCTTAAGCGGAACCAGCCCGAGCCTGTGGGCAATAAACTCGTCATAAAGAGGAGAGGAATTCTTTACAAACTCAATCTCTTCAATTGCCAATGTCGGAACAAGAGACAACGCAGCCCTCCTGAGGCTATTCATAAATGCAGGGGTAAAGCCCCTGAAAAGGTATATACTGGTTGTGAATTTTTTTGATACAATCTCAACTTTCATTTTATACCCTTCTCCCTCTCTTTCCTCCCCTTTTCCTGCATCCATCATGCGGGACAGGGGTGAGGTCTTCTATAATGCCTATCCTAAGGCCTACTCTTGCAAGAGACCTTACTGCTGCTTGTGCCCCAGGCCCCGGGTTCTGCGGGCCGTTATGGCCTCCCTTTCCCCGAATCCTGACATGCACGGCATTGACTCCCTTGTCCATGGCTTCTATTGCTGCTTTTTTGGCTGCTATCATGGAAGCAGTGGGAGAGCCCTCAAGCCTTGGCGACTTGACAACCTGGCCGCCGGAGCTCCTTGCAATGGTTTCTTCACCTGTAATATCTGTAATATGAATAATAGTATCATTGTATGAAGCATAAATGTGGGCAACTCCCCATCTCTCTTTCTTCTTATCCATTCGTGACACCTCCCTTCTGTGCCCGCTCAGGGTGCATCTCTGATACAAAAGGAGACCTTACATTGAATGAAATGGCTTTTTCTTCGCTTACCTTAACCAGATAAGATGGCGCAGTTACAACCCTGTCCCCAACTGAAACATGGCCGTGGGTTATCATCTGCCTTGCCTGCGAGATTGTCCTGGCAAGCCCTTTCCTGAAGAGAATTGTCTGAAGCCTTCTCTCAAGGATATGCTTGATTTCCAAGTTAAGTATGTCTGTAAGCATGCTCCCCTCTGGCAGCAGCCCCAGGCTTACCAGCCTGTCCATGAGAAGCTTTCTTTCCTTTTCTGCCTGCTCCGTTCTTAATGGAATAAGCTTCTTTGCCTCATCGCTGGCTTTTTTTATAAAAGTCCTCATCATCCAGAGCTCTTTGTGGTTCTTGAGGCCAAATTCCCTGATAAGCAGCTTTTCCTCGGCAATCCTTTCCCTTTGCCATGGATGTGACGGCGTGATGTAGCTTTTCCTGATTTTCTTAGGGTCTCCCATTTAATTCACCTTTTGGCCTTCTTCTTGACTCCAAGCTTTTTGCCTGTCTTCCTGAAATGTGACCTTGTCCTTTGCCCTCTTACCGGCAAACCCTTTGAAAGCCTTAATCCCCTATAGGTCTTTAGCTTCTGCCATAGCTTTTGCGTCTGTGACTTGTAAACGCTTACATCAGGGCCAGTAATGTGCTGGTCCTTTCCTGTGAAAAGGTCCTTTCTAAGGTTAACCATCCAAACAGGGAATTTATGCTTAAGAGGGTCCTTGAGTATTTTTTCAATTTCTGCTATCTGCTCATCTGTAAGATCACCTGTCTTCATCTTCTTGTCTATACCCAGAACATTGCAGATTGCATTAGCAAAGGAAAAACTGATTCCCTTAATCTTGTTCAGGGAAACTATGACTGGCTTGTTTCCGTCGAGATCGCTTCCCCCAAGCCTGATAATGAGCCTGAATTCGTTCTCTTTCATTACAAAAACCTCCTAAAAGCTGCAAAGAAGAAGGATCTTCCGCAGCTCTCTGTTCGCCCCAGAAGGACTCGAGCAGGTATAGAGGGAAACCCGGATTATTTTTAAAGTTAACTGTTTTTATTTTTGATTTCAAAACTTTTATAAAAAACAGCATTTTTCGCTGAATGCATGCGGTAGTAGTTTAGTCTGGTAGAATGTTACCCTGCCACGGTAGCGACCCGGGTTCGAATCCCGGCTGCCGCAGTTTTTTTCTTTTTTTGGGCGTCAATTAGGCATCCCAACAGGTATTATATAAATAGGCTCATTATCCTTTGGCAGTGAAAGCACTCTCTTTACCTGGTTGTCATTAAATGCGCCTACAGGAACAGAGCCAAGCCCAAGTGAAACTGCCTGCAGGTGTATGTTCTGGGCTGCGTGGCCTGCTTCGATGTGAACATAGCGCTCTCCCCTTGCCCTGCCGTATCCTGAGGTTGTCCTTTCGTAAACTGCTGATATAATTATGGCTGCAGGTGCCTGGCTTATGAAATTCTGTCCTAATGCAGCAGAAGCTAAATCTGAGCGGTAATCTCCTTATTTAAGTGGCTTGAGCAGGTTTTCATGCGGATTGTACCTGTAAACGCCTTTGCTGTCAGTGTAATAGAGCTCAAGAGGTAGGTTGCGCCTGCTGAAGGGGCTGCCCGATGACCTGTCGCCTCATCAGTTATGCCCTGGGCTGCCCATAGAAGCTAGGACACCTGTGCATAATCAAGCTCGTCCGGCCTAAAGACTCTCACCGACCTTCTTGCAAGTATTGCTTCTTCAAGGAAAGCTCTCCTTTGGTGCCTGGGCTTGGGAGAATAATTGGCTCTTCATCAGTAACTCGAGATTCCTTTTGTTCTGGATCTTGAGAAGTATTCAAAAAAAGCACAACCAGAAACACTACAATTATTCCAAAAAACACGCCTAAGCCTATCTTGATAATTTCAGGAGGACTTTTTGAAGCCATAACTAATGTAAGCCGGCCAGGTTAATAAAACTTGTTGATAGAGAAAGCTTTTTAAACCATTGCTAAAAAAGTGATTTAATGAAAAGAAGCATTCTGTTTGTATGCAATGGGAATGTATTCAGGAGCATGGCTGCTGAGCTGGCATTCAAGAAATACTTAGCTGACAATAAGATTAATGGCTGGAAGGTAAGCTCTGCCGGGATTTTCGCAGGCAAAGAGCCTATTGACCCTAAAACGATTGAAGTGCTGAAAAAGAAAGGAGTAAAAAGCATAAGGCACAAGCGGAAAAAGCTAACCAAGGAGATGCTGAAACAGCATGACATTGTGGTTGCGATGGCTAAAGACCAGCTCGAGTACATAAAAAACAAGCTTAAGCATAAATATATGCTGCTGTTCAATGAGCTGGCTATTGATAAAAAAACCTCTGTTTTAGATGTTGAGGATGAAGTAAAGGACCACGCTGATAACAGAAAGGCTGTTGAAAGAAAGATAGAAAAAACAATTAACCACATTTTTAACAGCATGCCTTTGTTTTTTAAGAATGCCTCTGAAAGGTTTTACCTCTTTGAGGATTTTGCCAACGGCAGAAAAACCCACAGAAACGGTTACCCCCTAATCAGTCTATACGAAACAAAGAACACATTGTCTTTTATGTCCCTGGATGTTCCTGAAAAGTCAGATGGGCATATTTTAGTGGTGCCAAAAAAGAGGTATGCTGAGCTTTCTCAAATCCCGAATTCTGTTCTTAATGAGCTTATGCATTCAGTAAAAAAGATTGGCTCAGCCCTGAGTGAAAGCAACGGCGGCTATAATGTCCTCCTGAACAACGGCATTGATGCAGGCCAGACTTTCTTTCATGTGCACTTTCACATTGTGCCAAGAAAAAGCAATGACAGCATTAAGATAGAGGCATGGAACAGGGGAAAAATCCCGGTTGAAGAGTTTGTGAAGCTCAACAGGAAGATTAAGAGGAGGTTAAGCAAATAATCAGCAGAAAGGCCTGAACCCTTTGTCATCTAACTTAACCTGCATCTTGTACAGGCGCTTTTTGAAGCCTGCTTTCTCATATGCCTTTACTGCAGGCAGGTTTTCCACAAACACTTCTGTCTCAGAGATTATGCAGCCTTTTTTGAGAAAAACGTCCAGAATGCTTTGGATAAGGCTTGCCCCGATTCCTTTTCCTCTTTGGCTTGGCACAGATGCTCAAGGCAAAAGATATCGCCTATAGCCTGGTATTTGTCTGGGCTTATTCTGGCATTCTGATAAAACACACCAGCCCTGCAGGATTTGCAGGTCAGTTTCCTGGAATTATCACAACTGCAGTCATCTGCATTGTCTTGTTCATCGCATCTTCAGCATTCTTGCTTTACAAGAAAAAGAGCTAAGAAATCAGCTGCTTCCTTGATTCTATGTTGGCATTAATCTGGTCAAGCATTTCTTCCTTTGCTTTCTTAGACTTTGCCTTCACAAGCTTCTTCGCCTTCTTTATTAAATCAGACACCTCATCAAGCTTGTCTGTAGCAAGGTAAGTGTTGATTGTATTCATTACGTCTTCCACTGAAAGGTCTTCGGGGCTTTTCTGAGAAACATAAGTCTCTGAAGTTTTTTCTTCTTTTGGCTCCTGGCTGAACTGCTCAAGGGCTTTCTGGATTTCTTCTTTCTTTGGCATTTCCTGCTGCTCTGGCACT
>CAYUJZ010000007.1:0-43502 GCA_964445165.1 uncultured Methanosarcinales archaeon | reverse complement strand
TTCGGCTCTTCTGGCTTCTTTTGAGCTTTCTGCTCATTAATAGGCTCTTCCATCTCGGCCTTCGGCTCTGGCTTGTCTTCGCTTTTTTCTAAAAGCTTATCGAGCTCATTCAGTAAAGCGCTATCCAATTTCTGCTCTTTCTTATGCTCAGGCTTCTGCTCAGGGGGTGCAGGCACATTCTCCAAAATCTTCTCAAACTTAGAGGCTGATTCTTCCGCGGGCTTCTCCTCCTTATGAATTTCAGGAGGCTCTGGCTGTTTCTCAGGGGAATACTTTGCGACCTCTGCAAGGCTTTCCAGGACCTCTTCCTGTTTCCTGATAGCCCTGTTAAATCTTTCAAGGGCTTCCTTCTCTTTCTTAGCTTTGCCGCTCAGAATATCTCTCTTTTTTCTCACAAGCTCAAGCTCCTTTTCCAGGAGGCTAAGCTGCTCCCTTGTAATAGAATCCTCTTCTGTATGAGAAGGTGGCTCAGGCCTGGCCTGCTTTTCCTTAACAGAATTCTCAAGTGCATATGAATCATCAAATATTTCTGCAAGATCCGAAGGCTTTGCAAAGGGCGCATCACTGTGGATGTCGGGCCTTACCAGCTCAAACATCCTGTCTTTTGCCTCCTCTAAGCCAACCTTCTCCGGCGGAGGCAGGTCAACAATGGATTCATATTTAATGCCTCTCAGCTCCTGCTTAAGCTTTGATGCATCCTTAAAGAAAGCACCGTCTTCCTCTTCTTCGTTTTGGCTTTCCCTGGAGGAAATGGCCTTCTCTTTAGCCTTTTCCCGATTGAACAAAGCCCATTTTTTCTTTTTTTTGCCTAATGCTAGAGAATCGTCCTTAACGTGTGGCTCTGCTTCTTTCTCTCCGGCTTTCTCTTTCTTTGGCTCTTGAGTGGTTTCTTCTTCCGGCTTTTCCTTAGCCATGTCTAGTGCCTTGCCTTCTTTCTTTCGCTCTGTTTCTTGTTCTTTCACTCCTTCTGGCTCAGGCGGCTCTGGCTGCTCTTCACCAGCCTCTTCCTCACCAGGCATCTTATGCAATCCTTCATCAGAAACAGAAGCTGAAATATTAATTTTGTTTAGCTCCTTCTCAAATTCTGACCTGTTGTAAAGCATCTTTTCTAGCAGCTCAAGAAAGCGCTCTTTTGAATCCGCGTTCTTAAAAAGCTGTTCTTCCTTTTCATTCTCCCCTGAAGCCACAACAGAAACAAATTCAGCCTTTTTCTGCAAAAACTCTTCCTTATCAATTGAATGCAGCTTATCATAAATCGCAGCTGGGCTCAATACAACGGGCGCCTCCTCTTGCTCATTTTTCTTTTCCTCTTCCAGGATTTCCTTTTTTTTCTTAAATAAGCCTAGCCGTTTTTTCGGTTTTGGCTTTTCTTCCTCTGAAGTTTCCTGCTTCTCTGGCTCGGGTGAAGAAAGGATTGTTAAAGGCTTTTTGGCTTGCATGGGCTTCTCGCCAGGCTCTGGTTTTTCAGGCGGCACAAAAACCGGCTCTTCTTTTGCCTTAGCCGGAGCTTCTTCAGTTTTCGGCTCTTCTTCTGCTGGCTCCAGGCTTTTTGAGCCTACCCTTGCCTTTTGCTTAACTGAGGCAAAAGAATCAGTAACCAGCTCAACAATTTCTTTTCTCGTTGAGCAGTTAACAATCTTTCTGGCAAGCTCTTCATAGCCTACTACATGCTCAAGCCAGCTGGCAATGCCTTTTCTCTTAGGCATAGGAAGCAAATGAATATTGAAGTCGTGCTCAGGCATAGAGCTAACAAAAGCATAGAAGTCCTCAAAACCGGAGATTTCATGCTCTCCTATTTTAAGCTCGTGGCTCTCGGGAACAGGCTTTAGTACATTATTTGCCCAGTCAAAGCTCCTGGGCTTCTCTTCAGGCTCATTATCCTTCTGATTTGGCTCTGGCTCTTTTTCATCCTTTGAACTTTGTGCGAGTTTTTTTCCTTGGCTGCGGCTTTCTTTTTTAATTGATATGTCGCCGTAAATTTCTCTGGCTCCTTTTAGTTTTTCCAGAATGGCATGTCTTTCCTTGAGCAGGGAAATCTCAAAGGAAATTGCGCTGTCTGGCATTGCTTTCTCCAGGAAAGAGACTATTTCCTTCCTCAAGGGGACTTCGTGAGCTTTAAAGGAGCCATCGCTGGATTCCTCAAGATAACCAATTATCCCCGATATGCTGAGGAACTGAGGAATTTTCTTTTTTTCTATTACTTCCTCTTGAGGAGATTTCTTCTGCTCCTGCTTAAACTGCTCAAGCTCGTCCCTAAGATGCTCAATTACAGCCTTGTCGTCGGGCTCATTGAGTTCCTCAGGGTCTATGTCTTCATCAAGGCCCGGAAGCTCCTTCCTACCGAAAATTTTAAAATTAAGCATAAAGTATTCTTTTTATACGAAAATTTAAATAAGTTTGTATCTTTTCAGGAGTGATTAAAAAATGGCTGAACAGAAAAAGGCACAAAACACGTATGATTTCAGTATTTCTGAAAAGAAATGGCAGGATTACTGGATTAAAAAAGACATTTTCCGCTTCAAAGACAATGAAAGCAAAATCTTTTCAATAGACACGCCCCCGCCAACGGTTTCTGGAGAGATGCACATCGGGCATTCCTTTGGCTATGCACAAATGGACTTTATTGCAAGATACAAGAGGATGAAAGGCTTTAATCTTTTTTTCCCCTTCGGTTTTGATGACAACGGGCTTGCTACAGAGAGGTATGTAGAGAAGAAGACTGGAAAGCGGGCCAAAAGCATGTCCAGGCTTGCATTCATCCAGCTTTGCCTAAAGGAAACCAAAGAGGCAGAGCAAAAGCTAAGGCAGGACTGGATTTCTCTTGGCTTGTCGTGTGACTGGAACATTTACTATGCAACCATTGATGAAAACAGCAGAAGGGTTTCGCAGCTATCCTTTATAGACTTGTATGAAAAGGGCAGGGAATACAGAAAAGAAGCACCTACGCTTTGGTGCCCAACCTGTAGCACTGCGGTTGCACAGGCAGAGATAACAGACAAAAGCATGGAAAGCCATTTTAACGATGTTGTTTTCAGAATAGAGAAGGAAAAATTAGTTGTTTCTACAACAAGGCCGGAGCTGCTTCCTGCATGTGTTGCTTTGCTGGTCCACCCTGAAGACAAAAGGGCAAAAGAGCTGAAAGGGAAAAAGGCAACAGTTCCCCTGTTCAATTTTGAGGTTCCAATCATTCTTGATGAAAGGGTGCAGCAGGACAAGGGCACAGGAGTTGTAATGTGCTGCACATTTGGCGACCTCACAGATGTTGAGTGGTTCCTTGCATACAGCCTTCCGCTCAAGGAAGCAATAACAAAAGAAGGAAGGATGAGCAGCATTGCAGGGGCATACGAAGGGATGGAAATCAAGGAAGCAAGAAGGGCAATAATTAATGACCTAAAGGAAAAAGGCCTGCTAGTAAAACAGGAAGATATCAGGCATTTTGTTAACACGCATGAAAGATGCGGAACAGAGATTGAGATACTTCACTCAAGGCAGTGGTTCATAAAATACCTTGACTTAAAAGACAAGTTCATTGAGCTGGGAAAGCAGCTAAACTGGCACCCTGAGTTTATGCGGGTAAGGTATGAAAACTGGGTCAATGGCCTGCAGTGGGACTGGTGCATTTCCAGGCAGAGGTTTTTTGGGGTGCCCTTCCCTATTTGGTATTGCAAGGACTGCGGTGAAATTATTCTTGCTGAAAAGGACAGCCTGCCTGTTGACCCTACAATAGATTCTCCTCCTTTAAAGGAATGCCCTGAATGCGGCGCGAAAGAATTTACGCCTGAAACTGATGTGATGGACACCTGGGCTACCAGCGCATTAACTGTATTCATTGCTACAAGATGGAAAAAGGACAAGGCTTTTTTCAAAAAGCTTTTTCCAATGAGCCTAAGGGAAAATGGGCATGACATAATCTCGTTCTGGCTTTTTAACGCTGTTGTGAAAAGCTATCTCCATGAAGGAAAGCTACCCTGGAAAGACGTAATGATAAACGGGTTTGTGCTTGACCCGAAGGGCCAGAAGATGTCAAAGTCCAAGGGCAACATTTCAAAGCCGCAGGATGTTATCAGCCAGTACGGCTCAGATGTCCTGAGGTACTGGGCTGCAAGCAAAAGCCTGGGTGAAGACATTCTTATAAGCGACAAAGACTTTATTACCGGAAAAAAGCTGATAAACAAGCTGTGGAATGCATCAAGGTTCTGTGCAATGCACCTTGGCGGCAAAGCAAAGCCAAAAAAGCCGGAAACCCTGTCGAAAGCAGACAAGTGGCTGCTTTTCAAGCTCGACAAGGTGATTAAAGAGGCAACAGAGTCTTTCGAGGGTTACAGGTTTTCAAGGGCAAAGTCGGCAATAGAGCAGTTCTTCTGGAGCGACTTCTGTGACAATTACCTAGAGATTATCAAAGACAGGCTCTACAACCCGGAAAGCTATAAGCCTGAAGAGATAGAGTCGGTCAGGTTTACGCTTTATCACGCACTTCTCACCCAGCTCAAGCTACTTGCGCCGTTCTTGTGCCATGTCACAGAAGAAATCTACCAGCTGGGCTTTAAGGAAAAAGAAAACCTTGAAAGCATTCACCTTTGCCCCTGGCCTGAAGAACTCAAGCTTGGAAACAAAGAGGATTTTGATGCCGGCGAGTTGCTGGTTGACCTGCTATCTTCAGTCAGAAAGCTAAAAAACCAGGAGAGAAAATCCCTGAAAGCCGAAATAAACCTGAAAGTTTCTCTGCAAAACGAGTATGACAAAAAGCTGATTGAGGCAATTAAAAATGACTTAAAAAAAGCAGCAAAGGCAAAAAGCATTAAGATTGTTTCAGAAAATCTAGAGGAAAAAACCAGGGTATTCACCGCAGGGGTCTCTGTGGATTTTCTTTGATTTTCTGGTATTCGCCCCTTATCTTTTCTTTCAGGGCAAGGTCAAGCTGGGCTGTCTTTCCGGGTGAAAGCGAGTAATAAACCTTTCTTGCAATGTTTCCCCAAGAAAAGCTTCCGTGCTCATCAATAATCTCTTCTGGCCTGAAAATACCTAGCTCAAGCCCCTTGTTCAGGTGATAATATATTGAGCGCATTGTGGCTTTCGGAAAAACCCGCTCATAAACCTTAGATACGAGGTAGCCGTCTGCTTTTCCGATTACCATGAGAATTTTTACAATGTTTTCCCTTATCTCGCTGTAGGGCTTCCTTCCCATAAAAAAAGACTGGCTTTTGCCCTTTATAATGATTTGTGTTTTTTTAAAAAGCCTTATAAAAAGGGCAAAGATTTAAAAACAGAAAAGGATTGCTAAAGGGCACAATGGCAGAAGAAAAAATAAACCAAGATGAATCTTTTGAAGAAGGAAGCGAGGATGAATTCTCAACTGAGGATTTGGTGTACGATGCTCATCTCAAAATTGATGCGCTGATAGACCTTCTTGTGGAAAAAGAGATAATAACAGAAGAAGAGTTTAACGCAAAGCTGGACAAGATTGTTGAGGAAGACTTTGAGGAAGAGTAAAGGCCTGTTTTTTAAATTTTTACTTTAAAAAGCACACCAAAGAGGCTGTTTTTCATGGAAAAGAAGATAGAGAAGCCAATTGAGCAGGAGTTGAAAGAGTCTTATATAGACTATGCAATGTCAGTAATAATAGGCAGGGCCCTGCCTAACGTAAAGGACGGGCTTAAGCCTGTGCACAGGCGAGTCTTGTTCTCTATGTCTGAGCTCTCGCTTTTCCATAACAAGCCGTTCAAGAAGTCCGCAAGAATCGTTGGAGACTGCCTGGGCAAGTATCACCCTCACGGAGACTCTGCCGTATATGATGCGCTTGTGAGGATGTCGCAGCCATTTTCTTTGAGATACCCTTTAATAAGTGGGCAGGGAAACTTTGGAAGCATTGATGGCGACTCTGCTGCTGCAATGAGGTACACTGAGGCAAGGCTTTCAAGGATTGCTGAGGAAATGCTTGAAGACATTGATAAGGAAACAGTTGATTTTGCAAATAACTTTGACGAGAGCCTTAAAGAGCCTGTAGTCCTGCCCGGAAAGTTTCCGAACCTGCTTGTTAACGGCTCTTCAGGCATTGCTGTCGGGATGGCAACAAGCATTCCGCCGCATAACCTTTCTGAAATCTCAAAGGCAATATGCCATGTAATTGACAATCCCGGAGCCAGCATCAACGAACTTGCAAATATCATAAAGGGGCCGGATTTCCCGACTGGCGCAGAAATAATCGGGAAAAAGGGAATTCTTGACTATTTTCACACTGGCAGGGGCAAAGCGATTGTCAGGTCAAAGATTGAGCTGGATGACAAAGGAGCAAAAAGAAAACTCATCATTACAGAAATACCTTACATGGTAAATAAGACTACGCTTATTGAAGGCATTGCTGACCAGGTTAAGAAAGAGGTAATAAAGGGCATCTCCAACATCAAGGATGAGTCTAATAAGGAAGGGATAAGGATTGTGCTTGAGCTGAGAAATGATGCAAAGGAGCAGCTCGTAATGAACCAGCTTTACAAGCACACGATGCTGCAGACTTCTATAGGAATACAGCTGCTTGTGCTGGATGGACAAAAGCCCGTTGTGCTTAACATCAAGCAGATGATTGATAAGTTTATAGAGCACAGGTGCGATATTATTGAGAAAAGGACGGAGTTTGAGCTTAACAAGGCAGAAAGTAGGATTCATGTTCTCAAAGGCCTGGCCATCGCGCTAAAAAGCATTGACGAGGTCATTGCAACAATAAAGGCAAGCGATAATGCAGAAATGGCTAAGGCTTCGCTCGTTTCAGAATACTCTCTCTCGGAGATTCAGGCAGGGGCCATTCTTGATATGAAGCTTCAGAGGCTTACCCGGCTGGAAACAGAAAAGATTGAAAGCGAAATCGCAGACCTTGAAAAAAAGACCAGGGAATACAAGGAGATACTTGCTTCAAGAAGCAAGGTGCTCAGCATAGTGAAAAAGGAAACTAGCGAAATGCGAGAAAAATATGGTGATGAAAGAAGAACCATCATCATGGATGGCGGGTTTGAGGATATAGAAGAAGAGGACCTTATTGAAGACAAGCCCTGGGCAGTAATTATCAGCGAGGATAATTACATAAAGAGGACTTCTCTTGAAAACTACAGGCTGCAAAGACGCGGAGGAAAAGGCCTCATCGGAACAAAGATAAATGAAGAGGATATAATAAAAAACATATTTGTTGCATCCTCAAAAGACTACCTGCTGGTATTTACCAATAAAGGCAGAGTAAACTGGCTAAAAACCTACATGGTGCCTGAAAGCTCCAGAACTTCGAAGGGAAGGCCGATTGCCAGCATGATTGAATTGGAAAAAGAAGAGAAGATATCTGCTGTTATTCCTATAAAAAGCCTGAATGATGACTTTTTGCTTTTCTCAACCAGAGAAGGAAATGTAAAAAAGACCGCAACTAAATATTACTCAAACCCCAGGAAGAAAGGGATTATTGCGATAAAGCTTGATGAGCAGGACGAGCTGATTTCTGTGAAAAGGTGCAAGCAGGACTCAGACATAATGATATTTACAGAAAAAGGAATGGCCGTTCACTTTATTAGCAAGGATGTGCGTGCCGTAGGCAGGAATTCTTCAGGTGTCCGGGGAATAAGGCTGGAAGAGGGCGACAAAGTAATTTCCCTGGCTGTTTGCTCCGAGGAAGAACAGATTGCAACCATTACATCAAAAGGATATGGCAAAAGAACTGAAGTTCCAAGATACAGGCTTACACGAAGAGGAGGAAAAGGAGTAAGAAACATTCTCCTAACTGAAAAGAACGGCAAGGCTGTTGACTGCCTCAATGTAATTGGAGACGAAGAAATTCTGGTAATTACAGCAAAAGGCATTATTATAAGAACAAACGCCTCAGACATTCCAACATATGGGAGAAACTCCCAGGGCGTAAGAGTCATAAGGCTTGATGAGAATGATGAGGTTGTGTCTTTCTCCAAGATAATTGACTAAAAAGAATGAAATTCTTTGCTGTATGTGAAAAAGGCATTGGGGAATTTGCTTTTGACGAGCTGTCTGCAAGGTTTGAAATTGAGCCCGCTCTAAAAAAGAATATTCTTGTCTTTGATTCGGGCCTGGAGAAGGCTGTTGAGATTGCATACTTATCGCAAACAATAACTGACTTATGCATTCTGGTTTCTGAATCAATGCAGCCTATTGAGGAAGCTCTGCCTGAAATGGTTAAAAATTGTAAGTTTTCTTACAAAAAAAATGCTTCTATGTTTTCAGTCAATTCTGTAATCTCTTCAGAATCAGGCATTGACCTGAATTCATTCCAGCTTTCCAATAAAGCCGGAAGCCTTATTCAAAAAGCAACCGGCCTGAAACTCAGCTTCAGGGAGCCCGACATCAATTTTACAATTGCAGCATTTAAGGAATATAACCTGCTTGGCTTAAGCCTTTTCTGCACTGATCTCTCAAAAAGGCCTTACAGGGTTTTTGCCAATAAGTCCTCATTAAATCCAACAATAGCAAGTGCTTTTCTTATTTTTTCAGGAATAAACAAAGGCGACAAAATTGTTGACCCTCTTGCCAAAGACGGCACGCTCATCTTGGAGGCTTTTCATCTTCTATCAGGAAGGCCCATTAGAAAATGCAACAAAAAGGAATTCGTTTCATCTTTTTCCCAGGAGATTGAAATTAAAAAGATTCTTGAAAAAGCTGATGAAAAAGAGGAGGAAGCAGGCACGCTTATTGCTGCGGACTCAAGCTTCGCTAACCTGGATGCATTAAGAAAAAATGCGAAAATCGCAGGGGTCGGGAAAAAAATAAGCCTGATGAAATGCACCCTTGCAGACCTTGAGTTTAAACTAATGGGCAAAGGTGTCGAAAAGGCCTTTTCTCTTGCTTCTCCGGATTCTGGAAAGCCCTCATTAAATGAGGCTATGCAAAGCTTTCTTTCTGCCTGCCATGCTGCGAATATAAAAGAAGCTTTTTTGATATATGAATACAAAAGCGAACTCAGCTTCACTAAAACAGGGTTTGAAAAGGCTAAAGAAAAAAACATAACCAGAAGAAAAAGCATTATCAAGTTTATTAAGCTCAGGGCAAAATGAAAAATGAAAAACAGCTATGGTGGCTGTATCTTGTTGTGCTGGCAACTTATTTAGCGGCGGTCTCTATACTGACTTTTTCTGTTCCGCACTTAAGCTACCCGCAAAGCTACCTTAACATAATTAAAGCCGGAAAGCTTGAGCTTGGCAGCAGGATTGTGGTGAACTCCTTGTTAAATGGCTTTGGCGCATTTGCCGGCTTAATTCTCAGAACAAGCTCTGTGGACTTGATTTACAAAACCTTTTCCATTCTTGCTTCAAGCCTGATCGTGCTGGTTTCGGGCATAATGGCATATAAGATTTCCGGGAAGATTGCCAAAACGCTTTTCTCAACAATGGTGCTTCTTGGCTCGCCTGCAATTTTTCTTTTGACATTTAATACTGTATTTACTGAAACCGTCGCCCTGCTCTTTTTTCTGCTCACTTTCCTTTTGTGGGAAACTTCACTAAAAGGAAGAAAAAAGTTTATTCTCGCTTCCATAATGATGTCGGTCTCTATCTTTGCAACACCCCTTTCTGCTGTGCTTCTGCTGATTTACGGGCTGTATTTTATAATGCAGAAGGTGGAAGGGAGGCAGATAATGGCAGAGGAGCTTGAAACATATTTTTTTTCCGTGCTGCTATTTATTGGTTACTATACCTTCATGCTAAGAGACCTTCTTGTTGGCAGTTACGCAAGAAAGGCTGTTTCTGACTTAATAACCCCTTTTTTTCATAGCCTTGTAAACTTCAACTACCTGATGATTGTGCCAGTTGTCGGAATAATCCCTCTTCTTATTGGTATATACTGCATTTACAGCGAAATCACAAAAGAAAAGAAAAGCCAGAAGGAAGTTTATCTTATGAGCTCGGCTGCTTCTGTTTCGTTCCTGCTGATTTTTTCCTCTGCTGTAAACATATATTTTCTCTTCGCCCTGCTTTCAGTTTCTCTTTCTATTATCTCCGCCTTATTCATAACCAACTTAAACAGCTTTCTTAGAAAGTCTACACTAAAGCTAAGCGCGCAGAAATTTTTTCTGCTTGCAGTGATCTCTGCAAATGTCATTTTCGCTGTGCTTTATGTGCCTGAAGCCATCTCGGAAAACATAAGAAACAGCCCGAGCAGCGAAACTATTCGCTTTATCATAGGCATAAGTGAAGAGTTTCCTGAAAAGAGGCTAATCTCGTCGCTGGAAGCAGTGCCTGCTATAATTAATTTTGGTGCAAGCTCTGCTTTTGAGGCCTGGATCCTGGACGGACAGGAAAAAAACATCCAAGAAAAAATAAAAAAGTCCTACCTTTCTCCTTTTGAGTCCCAGATGGTCCAGCTTATGAATTCAACAAGGGCAGACTGCATAATATTCACAGAATATGAAAAAAAAGCATTCAACACCAGCTCGCTAAGGGCAATTGACCCTTTTAGGGTGAATCTTGAAAAGAATGTTAGTGGAAACCTGCTTTACTGCTTAAAGCAGCCAGAGGATGGAGAGACCCAAAAATGAAGGATGCAAAAACAGATACCCGGCTTTTTTTCCTGATAGGCATCAGCATAGTTATCAGCCTTATAACTTCCCCGCTTATTTTTCTTGACTTATCGCTTATCGGAGAGATTGGCTCAAGCACCCTGCTTTCTTTGTATGCCGTTGGAATAACGAGGGTTTTTGGAATGAGCTTAATGGCTTTTTTTCTGCATTACTTTGTATCTGTTGCTTTTATTATTCTTTTTTATTTCTTTGTGAAAGCCTTTTTTCAGAATGAGAATGCTGCCTTGGTATCCGGCCTGGTTTTTGTGCTTTCTCCGATCTACATCAGGCTTTTCTCGAGCATTAATGTTTACTTTCTGCCGCTTATGCTTCTAATGCTCGGCGTGCTGCTGCTGGAAAAAAAAAGATTCTACTGGGGGGTTCCCATCCTTGCCCTTTCTGCTGTTAATTACGCTTTTATGCTTATTGCACTGCTTTCTCTTGCCTACTACTCTTTTAAAAAGAAAGACAAGATCGGTTATGCGTATTCTGCCTTAATCTTCGGCTCTTTCCTTTACATAAGCTTCTTTATTTTTTCTTTCGACTTCTCTTTATACTTTTACCCTGCCCTTAATTTGTCCGACCTGTTATTTGAGTTTTCAAACAACCTTTCGATTACGAGTGCTGTTTTTCTTTTCTCTGTTCTTGGCGTATTTCTTATTGGATACAAGAGAAAGCCCGAAGCCAGGCACCTGCTGCTGGTTCTTTTTGCTTTCATTTCTGCCGGGTTCTCGCTTGCCTCAAAGTACCAGATAGTGCTTTTGCTTGTGTTTATGCTGCCTTTTTCCGGACTTGCACTAAGCCAATTTTTTTCTTATAAATGGAAAAGAAAAAACCTCCAGGTATTATCAATAATAATCATAATGTATCTTCTTGTGCTGCCGACAGTGGTTTCAATATCAAGGCTAAATGAAAGAGTGGAAGATAACAGGGAGATTTATGAGCTTGCTTCCCTAAAGGGGATAAATTCATCATTTGTTTTCGCGCCTTTAAGCTACAACTGCATAATTGCTGAGATTCACCAGCAGAAAACCCTGTTTACAAACCCTCTCTGCTCTGACTTCTATATGCAGGACTATGAGCTGGCAAGAACCGGATTAAAAAATAGGAATAAAACCGGCTTTTTTATATCTGAAGAAGGTCTTGCCTACTGGGACGAGGTGCAGGCGCATTCTGAATTTTATGAGATTTACAATGTGGCTGGATTCAGAAGATACGCCTCAGAAAAAAACTTAAGTCTTATAGTTATTGGGGCAGCTGAGTTAAGCCGGCTTAAAGATTCCAACGAAAACCTTTTTCAGATTCTGGATAAGCTAAACAAGGTTGAGGCAACAGAAAGCATTTTAGTTCTTGATGCAAAAAACCTTACTTCTTTCTTACCTTAATAACATCGCCAAGGGTTAGTTCATCTGAGCCCTCTCTCTTTCCTGAGTGAATTTCAACCTCCTCCTGCCTAACAAGGGAAATGCCAAGAAAAGACTCAAGCTTTCTTGCAACATCAATTGACGGCTCGTGCCGTCCTGACTCAAGAGAGTGAATAAGCGATTCCTTCAGTGCAAGCTTTTTTGCCAGCTCCTCCTGCTTTAAGCCTTTGCGTTCTCTTGCTTTTCTTATTTTTGACGGGCAATCAGATTCTATCAGGTAAATCGTTTCTTTTTCCGGGGCTGGCTCTTGGCTGGTGGCCCCAGGAGCTGATTTTCTTGCAGGCTGCTTTTTCTTAACAGGGGCAAGCACTTCGCCAAATGAAGAGCAGGCTTTGCATACGTTAAGAACCACATCCTCTACCTTTGCCCTTAACAGCTCTGGCTGTTCGCTGCCGCACATTTCGCATTGCATCTTCAGGTGTTCAGTAAGGCATAGAAATAAATACTTTTCGAAAAATGCCGGATTCTGATACTAAAATAAAAAGATAATTTTAAATAATAAGCCTGGACGAATAAGCTGATGAAGCTAAGCCAGCATGCACTGCTTTCTGCGCTCGTAGGGGCTTTGATATATATTGCAGAAAAAAACATCGTTTTAAGCTCGGCCTTTTTCCTCAGCGCTGTCTTTATTGACCTGGATCATTTGCTGGATTATTTTATCTTTTATCATCCTAAGGATTTTTTCCATCCGTTCCAGTTTATTAGGGAAAGATTGGGATTATTCCTTTCATGCAGCTGGTTCAGGGGGAAGGTTGTCCTGGTATTTCATTCATTTGAGCTGTTGGCTGTGCTTTTTGTTTTGGGCGCCATATACAGCAGAGCTGTCTTTTTTATTGCGCTGGGAATGGCCTTTCACCTAAGCCTGGATATTTTCTGGAATGTCATAATAAAAAACCGGTCAAAAAGAATTACCTTCTATTTTATCAGTTATCGTGCTGCAAAAGGGTTTGAGTGCAGGAAGCTGCTTTCTCATTACATGGAAAAGATTGACAAGGAGGCTGAGCTTGCCGCAGGCTAGCGGTTTTTGCCTTTGCCCTGTTTCTGTTTTTTTAATCCAAAGCCCGATTTTCTAAGGGAGTATATTACAGGGTTTTTTATTTTCCCGCAGAGGGAGTCAGGGCTGCATATTCCTATATCTGTATAAAATCCTGAAGCTGCACAGTTAGGGGGCATTGTATCTTTGGAAAGATTGTGCTTTAGCTGGGTGGAAATAATGCCTTCGCTTAGCTTCTCACTGTTTCGAGAATTCCACTCATTAACTGTTTTTTTTATCTTTTCATCATCCCATTTAAGCTTCTTCAGAAAATTCACCAGGATAAAAACGAACCTTTTCCTGCCATCCTTAAGCCCTTTAAGGCCGGTTTTGATGCATGGCGGAACAAAGTCTTCGCTTATAACTGAGGTTATTTCATAAGCCTCTGCCGGCCTTTCTTTTTTATTTCTTTGGCCTGTTTCATCCTGGTACGAGCGCTCCCTGGACATTGCATCGAAATCAAGAGCTTCCCTGAATAGCCTGAATGCTTCCCTGCTTTCGTTGGCTGGCTGTTTTTGGGGAAGAAAAAGGCCTTTTCTTACCCTGGCTTTTTCTGGTGATGCGATGCTTTTGTCAAATTCAAGAACCTCGCTGGCTTTTATAGGAAGAGAAACCAATGATGAGCCTTCGTGAAGGGAATACGGGCTCCTGAATAAGTGCCTTTTGGAGATGAGAACCGAGTCCAGCCCCAGGCCAACTTTCTTTGTTGTCTTTTTTGAGCCGCAAATGGCACAGCTTGCCTCCACCATTTCGGTTGCTTCCATTATGCCGCCACAGGAATCGCAGATTACATAAGGCTTCTTTTCTTCCAGAAGCTTTTCATTGCCGCATTTTGTGCACTGAAATCCGAATCCAGGCTTTCTCACAGAGGTTTCCTTGCTGCAATCCAGGCAAAAATCTTTCACAAAAGCCTTTGCCTCTTCTTCTGAAAGTGTCTCAGCAATCTTTGTGGAAAGCGGGAAGCCAAAAGCGGGGTTGTCTACATAGCTTGACAGGTAGCTTAATACCTTCTGGGGAAGCTCGGGAAAAGTATCTTTAACAGGCATATCATGAACCGCTGCAGGAAATATCTCAAAAGGCACAGCAATGTGGAATCCCTTGTTGCCGGAGAACTTAATAAATGCTTTTGATATGCCGTGCGATAAGAGAGCCTCGAGGATATAATGTGCAATAAGCTTGCTTGCTTCAAAGACAGGAAAATCAATGTCTATTACCAAGTCCCAGCCAATCCGGTTCTTGCTCATCTCCCGCTCGGGCTGTTCAGAAGAGATGGCAAGAGGGTCTTTCCATCTTTCTTCGGATATATGGAAAGAGGTTGCCCTCTGCTTTGCAAATGCCAGTACATCAGAAGGATAATTCACAGAGCATGGCCTTTTGCCAAAGATAAGCTTCCCTTTGTGAAGAATCTTTGGTACAGCTTCTCTTGATATGGCTGACTCTGCAATCGCTTCCTGTACATCCTGCCTGGAATAATACTTAAGAGCTGTGCTTAAAAGCCGTAGAGGGTCCATTAGCATAAGGCAAGAATTATTTTAATTTTTCAATCTTTGCTTTATCACTCACTATCGCAGAATTTCCTGTCCTGTCTGAGATTACAATGGTAATGGGGTCGCTGCCCCAGAGTACTCTTCTAATTTTCTTGAGGTGTGCTTTTGCTTTTTTTACTGCGGCCTCATCATCTTCGCTTTCAACAGCAAACTCGAGCTGTGACTTGACCCTGTTAAGAAGGCCCTCTATGTTACTAATATAGCCGTTTGACGCAAGGCCTGGCTCTATGGTAGCTATCCTGCCTACCTTAACAACTGCCTCGGAGGACTTAACAACTCTTACGTTAAGGTCTTTTTCATCCTGAACCTCAAAAGTGTACTTAAGCGGCTCGCCTGAATCCGCCACCTCTACATCAGAGGTGTGATAGTGGCAGTTTGAGCAGCTCATTGAAAAAAGAAATACTTTCTTAAAGTAAGGTATTTCGCGCTCGCTCTCAAGAAGTGTAAGAGAATTCTGGCTGCACATAGGGCACTTCTGGTTTTCCAGGGTCTCCATCTCATAAGACTCTTCTTCCATAAGCTGAGAAACAGAGGGCACATTTATATTGTTTTTGCTTTTATGAAATATAAATGCAATATACGAAGCAATGCTAACTGAGAGCTTCAATATCTAAAGTTATTTATATTAACAAAATTTTCTCAATCTGATGATATCTATTGTTCTTATTGAGCCGGAAAACCCCGGCAACATCGGGGCTGTTGCCAGGGTTATGTCAAACTTCGGGTTTGAAAGCCTTGTGCTAGTTAACCCAAAATGCGATTATCTTTCAGAAGAATCTAAAGCAAGAGCAAAGCACGGCAAAAAAATTCTTGAGAAATCTCTTATTGCCGATTTTAGTTTTCTGGATACTCTTGACATAAGGATTGCTACTTCAGCCAAGGTTGGCGGCAGGAACAATGTATTCAGGGCTCCTGCTGAGCCAAGGGAAATATGCAAAGCAATAAAAAACCACAATAAATCAAAGGCAGGCATTATCTTCGGCAGGGAAAGCTCCGGGCTTACCAACAAAGAGATTGAATCCTGCGACTTTATAATTACAATCCCCTCAGAAAAAGAAAACAAGACACTTAACATAAGCCACGCTGTTGCTATAATTCTTTATGAGCTTTTCTATGAGTTAAAGGGAAAAGAATACAGCCAGCTTTCACATTTTGAGCATGCTACAAGCCTGGACAGAGAGTGGCTGCTAAAGCTGTTTGCTGAGGTTCTGGACAAGCTGGAGTTTGAAACAGGAGAGAACAAGGAAGCCCTGAAAATTGTTTTCAGGCGGGTTATGGGAAAGGCCTTCCTGACAAAAAAAGAGTTTTCGGCTTTGATGGGGCTTTTGAGAAAAATCAGCAGAAAAATCAGGTAAAACCTGAAGCCACTAGACATTTCTGCCGGAAATGTTTATAAATAGCAAAAAAAGCCTTTTCTTTGTGATAAAATGGCATCCCAGCAAAATCCAAAACAGGAAAACAACACTAAAAGCATAATGAACCTTCCGGGCGTGGGCACAGCCACCTCTGAAAAGCTTATCGAGGCAGGCTATGAAAGCCTGATGTCTATTGCTGTTGCAAGCCCCGGAGAGCTGATTGACACAATTGGTGTGG
Source organism: uncultured Methanosarcinales archaeon (assembly GCA_964445165.1). Lineage (GTDB taxonomy): Archaea > Nanobdellota > Nanobdellia > Woesearchaeales > JASKKU01 > DSBS01. The sequence continues at coordinate 27,353 of CAYUJZ010000007.1, read as the reverse complement.
GCGAGGGTGTTGCAAGAAAAATCATCTCTGCTGCCAGAGACGCAATGGAGATGGGATTCGAAACTGGATTGGATGTGCTTGAGAAAAGAAAAAAAGTAAAAAAGATCTCAACCGGAAGCAAGGTTTTTGATGACCTGATGGGAGGCGGGTTTGAGACTGCCTGTATCACTGAATGCTTTGGCGAGTATGGCTCGGGAAAAACCCAGATTGCACATATACTTGCTGTAAGCCTGGTAAAGTCAGACCCCGAATCGCACGTAATCTTCATTGACACAGAGAACACTTTCAGGCCGGAGAGAATAGAGCAGCTCTCAAAAGGCATGAAAGTTAATCCTGAGAATGTGCTGAAAAGAATCAAGGTTGCAAGGGCGTACAATTCAGACCACCAGCTGCTGCTCGTGGACAAGATTGACGAGTTAATCAAAAAGGAAAAGATAAAGGTAGGCTTGCTTGTTGTTGACTCTCTCACTGCCCATTTCAGGGCTGAGTATGTTGGAAGGGGAACCCTCGCAGAAAGGCAGCAGAAGCTAAACAGGCACATGCATGACCTGCTTAAGCTTGCTGATGTGCACAATCTTGCTGTTTATGTTACAAACCAGGTGATGTCAAAGCCGGATGTATTTTTTGGCGACCCAACACAGGCGATAGGCGGTCATGTTGTTGCTCACTCAAGCACTTTCAGGATATATCTGAGAAAAGGCAAAAAGGGCTCAAGAGTGGCAAAGCTCGTTGACAGCCCAAACCTTCCAGAAGCAGAGTGTGGGTTTTACATTGACACAGAAGGGATAAGGGAACTTTAGTTTTTTTTATTTTTGTATTTTATTTTAATTAAGCCAGGAAGATAAATAAACTTAATTAATAAACCTTGAGCGCTTTCTTCAGTACCGAGCTGAAAAGAAGCGAGAATATAATAAATACAAGTATCCAGTGCATGCTTATTCCAAGAAAGCTTATTCTGTGAGGCTTGTAGTTTATGAAAACCTCTGAGTTGGTGCAGGGCTCTTTGGGAAGCTTGTTTGAGTCTTGTTTTTCGGTTATAAGCCTGGAAGAGATAAGAGTAAAATCAGAGTCGCATTCATTAGCGGATACAAATACCTTATGCTCTCCTTCTTCCTTTGGGGTAACATTGATTCTTGTAACATCGTGTGGGCTCTTCAAGAACCAAAACCCTCTCTCAACCGTTGTATTGCTTATGCTGTTAAGGGTTAGGCCTTCTGAAACCGAGATGCTTATTGGCTCTGTCGTGAAGATATCAACAGATATCTGCTCTCCGGGAGCTGCTGGCTCATAGGTAAGTGTAAAGCTTAGCCAGCCAAACAGCAAAAATAAGGGAATTATTGTATAAAAGGTTGCTTTAAAGGTATGCTTCGAGTAAGCAAGGTTCAGGCTCATTGCCTTTTTCTGGAGCTCCATAGCCTTTTTCGGGTCTTTTTTCTGAAGCGTCCTCATCTCCTTCTGCATGCCTGATATCTCGCCTTTGAGCCTTTTCATCTCCTTTTGGTCAGTAAGGTACTTGGTAACAATGTTTGTAAGGAGGCTGACAAAAAAGCTTACAAGCATAATAAACAACAACGGCTGCTCTGTCATAAAAATTGCTAGCATTTTTTAGTCTCCAAAAAATCAGGTTTTCATTATCTTTCTTAAGCCAGGGCTCATTTCCATCATGTGCTGCCTGGTAATATTTTCATACATTTTGTAGATAATCATTACTGTAAGCAGGATTCCTGTCCCTCGTGACAGTGCCCCGCTTAGGTCTGCAAGTGCTGCTATCAGGCCAACTGTTGCTGCTCCCATAAAGGCAAGAGGCCAGATGTACCTGTTAAGAAGCCTTTCCAGGATTCTTTGGTCTGACCTGAAGCCGGGGATCTTAAGCCCGGATGAGGTTATCTGGTTTGCAACGCTCTTTGCATCCATCCCCGATGTCTGAACCCAGATAAGCGAAAACAAAACGCTGAATGATACCATAAGGAAAGCATAACCCAACGCAGAAAAGATAAGGCTTGAAGTAATTGAGCCAGTGATAATGTTCTGAATAAGCTGGGGCGAGCTTATAAACTGCACAATCCCGTAGCCTGCATTGACTGTGTTAACCTGCCCAAGGATATATATAGAAATAAACCGCATTATGCCTCCTGTAGCAGTTGCGGTTGCCCTTTCAAGCAGGCCTGCGAAAATCTCGAGGTTTCCAAATAAAGCTGCGGTAAGTATAACCGGGATATTGCTGGTGTAAATAAAGCTGAGCGGCCACCTTATGCCATAGCCCCTTACCTTTCCGTAAGAAAGCGGAATCTCTATCTTCATTGACTGCGCATAAACCGCAAGAAGAAAAACAACAACAGTAAAGAATATTGCTGACAGCTCAAGCAGGGCCGTGGTTGCATCAGCAGCACGAAGCGCCAGGAACAGCGTAGGAATGGCGCCTGCAGGATACACAGCTGAGCCTGCTGTCGCTGCGCCAACCCGTATCCAGCTGAATGCCCTAATAAATATCTGCTGGCTCACTCCTGCTGCGATAAACAGGCTTATTCCTGACCCAAGGCCCCACTTTGCCACAACCTCATCCATTAGCATTATCATAAAGCCTCCCATAATCAGCTGAAAGATCAGCAAAAATCTAAGTGAAGAAAGCTGTGCTCCTGTGAGTGCAATTGTCTCTGTTGTCTCCTGGACAACGAAGCTGCTGGAAACAGGGTCATAAAAGGGGGCAGGAGAAAGCCCGCCCATGTTGACAAAAATAAATGCCTGAACAATGATGAGTGAGAGAGAGAATACTTTCTGCATTGCCTCAAACTTCTGCCTGTCCTCCTTTTTTGTCAGGTCGTACTTGATGATGCCGGCGCCTACAAGAAGCTGAAGGATGATAGATGCAGTAACGATTGGCCCGATTCCCAGGCTTATAATAGATCCAAACTGGGCACCGAGCACAATAGAAAGGAAGTCAAACTGCTGAAGCGCATTTTCCCCAAGGCCGAAAAGCGGCACAAAGCCAAGCACAAAATAAAGGACAAGAATAATTCCAGTCCACTTTAGCTTGGTTTTCAGATCCAGCTTTTTCTCTGTAGGCCCCTTGACCTCGGGCAGGTAGTACCTAAGCTTTTGAAGTAGCATCTGAGTTACGAAAACTGAATGATTTATAAAGATTTTGAAATGCCAAAACCTTCTGAAAAAGCTAAACCTTTATAAATAAAAGAGGCAAACCCTGCCTTAAGGATAGCCCGGCTGAGGCTTGGCTATGCCCGAGGTGCTATATATGGCAAGGATGTATTCAGGAAAAAAAGGAAAATCCGGCTCAAAGAAGCCAAAAGCTAAAGAAAAGCCTATCTGGATAAGATATTCTGAAAAAGAGATTGAAAGGCTTGTTGTAAAGCTGCATAAAGAGGAAAACTCAACATCAAAGATTGGTTTGATTCTCAGGGATTCATACGGAATTCCTGACGTAAAGCTCGCAACAGGCAAGAAAATCACAGAGATTCTTGAAAAAAACAAGATAAAGCAGGAGATTCCTGAAGACCTCCTGTTTCTGATAAAAAAGGCAAACAATGCCAGGGAGCATTACGAAAAGCATAAGCAGGACCAAACAGCAAAAAGGGGAATCACGCTAACAGAATCAAAGGTAAGAAGGCTTGCAAATCACTATAAGAAAAGCAAGAAGCTTCCGAAAGACTGGAGATACACGCCTGAGCTTGCAAAGCTGCTTTCTGCTTGAGCCTAGCTTTCGGGCAAATTTTATTTTTTGCCAACTTTTTTCTTGTTTTTTTTAATAATTACTATTACGAGATTACTAAGGGATGCCATAATTATCAAATATCCTTATTGCTTATGGTATATCAGAGACTATATTTTTTACAACAAGAAAGGTTTTAAACAAGGGCAAAAACAAATAAGCCATGGGAGAGATAGAGTTCTTGGAGCAGGTCGAAAAAGCAGCAGAATTCCTCAGGGAATCCAATCCTGAAAGAGTAAGGATAGTTTCACACCTTGACGCTGACGGGATAACCTCTGCAGCAATACTGATAAAGGTTATGAACAGGCTTAACAAGCTCTACAACATCTCTATTGTGCAGACAATAACGCCCGAGCTTCTTGACTTAATTAACTCCGACTGCTCTGACTTTGTTGTTTTCTCTGACCTGGGCTCCGGCTGCGTTTCAAGCATAGAGAAAAAAATAAAGGAAAAATCCGTCATAATTCTTGACCACCATATTCCTGAGGATTATTCTAATGAAAAGCAGGCAAAAAGGATAATTTCTGTTAATCCGCACCCTTTTGGAATAGACGGCAATTCCGAAATCTCAGGAAGCGGGGTTTCCTACCTGTTTGCAAATGCTATCAGCAGGAAAAACAAAGACCTTGCTCATGTTGCTGTGATCGGGGCAATTGGCGATATGCAGGAAAACTTTGGCTTTTCTGGGATTAACAAGAGAATTCTTAAGCATGCGCTTGAATCAAAAAAGCTTGAGGAAAGAAAAGGAATACGGCTTTTTGGAAGCAATTCAAGGCACTTGCACAAGCTCCTTGAGTATTCCACTGACCCATATATCCCGGGAGTTACCGGCTCTGAAAGCAACGCAATCCAGCTGCTTAAAAGGGTTGGCATAGACCCAAAAAAAGGCAGTAATGGCTGGAAGAAGCTTTTTGACCTGAATGAGGAAGAGACAAAAGCCCTTGCGTCTGCTATAATTATGCTAAGGACAAAAGGAGGAGAGGCAAATCCAGAAAGCATCATCGGGCCATTGTATGAAATAACAGATGAAAGCTCTGGCTCACCGCTAAAGGATGCAAGGGAATTTGCAACGCTTCTTAATGCATGCGGAAGGCTGGGGCTGTCCTCTTATGGGATTGGTGCTTGCCTTAACGAAGCCAAGCTTAAGAAAAAAGCTATTGAAACCCTGAACAGCTACAGAAAGGAGATAATAAAAGGGCTAAAATGGGTGAAGAAAAGCTCTGAAGACAAGCAGCATATAATAAAGGGCGAAAATTATATGATTATTAACGCCCAGGAGAATATTATGCCAACTATGATTGGCACGATTGCATCTATTCTTGCCAAGTCCAACGAGATTCCTGACAACACATTTATCATGTCGCTTGCACACCTGCCGGAAAACGGAAAGATAAAATGCAGCCTCAGGTACTGCGGCAGCAATGACGTTGACCTTAAAGAGGTTATTGACAACATTGTTTCCAGGGTCGAAGGAGAGTCAGGAGGCCATAAGAATGCTGCCGGGGCTTTTTTTTCGATAGAAAAGGAGAAGCCCTTTTTAGAAGCTGCAATGAGCACACTTTCCAGGTTTGGCTATGAAGAAAAGATAACCAACTGAACCGCTCACTTTATCTGAAGATTCTAAAAAAATGGTTAATGATTATTCTGTCAGAATAATCTCTTTGGAAGAATTAAGGTTCTCAGAAAGCTTTTTTCCTTTAGGGGTAAGGGAAAGGTACTTTAGCCTTCCCGACTTGTTAAACTTGACAATACCTGACTTCTCCATTGTCTTAAGGAGCTTTACAACATGAGAATATGTGCAGTCGATTTCTTTTGCAATAACCGATGCATAAATGTCTGTTTTTGCATTCAGAAGCGAGATAAGAAGCTCTACAGGCTTCTCCCTGAAAAGCACGTTGAACAGCTTGTTTTTCTTCATCTAATCCCCTCAAAAATATACTCCAACATATATTTTCAAAAACAACCAAACTATTAATAACTTTCTGATGGTTATTTTGAAGAAAATAAAACAAGTATATAAACTTTACGCAAAGAAAACATAAAAGAGGTTATTAAAAAACCTATCGGTTTTAAGTGTGGAAAAATCATCAAGAAAAATAGCAATAGAAATTTAAACACTGAGCAAATACTTGTGCTTGATGATAAAAAATGGATATTAAGCCTTCCGGCATTAACAAGGACATTGTTGGCAAAGTCGTCAAGTGCTCGGGAAAGCTTATTCATTCAGTAAGCACTCCCCGGGCAAACCTTTTCTGGATATCTGACGGGCTCGGGAAGATTAAGTGCGTGGAGTTTTCAAGCTCTGCTTTTAATTTCAAAAAAGGGTCAATGCTAAATGTTGTGGGATTGGCTCAGGAAGAGAACAATGAATTTATCCTGAAAGTAAAAGGCATTTCCGAGTGCCCGAAAGAGGAGTTGCCTGATCTAGAAAAAGCATACGAAACAAACATCTCGCAAAGCATAAGGTGCCTGCCGGAGTTTCTGGTTGAGTCTGAAGCCCTCGTAAGAATGCAGGAAGAGTTCGTAAAGGCAGGGGAAGCAATAAAAAGAGCTGTCTTTGAGTTCAGGCCGGTTGTAATCAAGCACCACGCAGACTGTGATGGGTACTCCGGAGCTATTGCGCTTGAGAGAAGCATAAAGAAAAAGGTGCTGGATTTCCACCAAGATGAGAGCTCTGCCTGGTTCTACATCAAAAGAAGCCCTATGCAGACTCCCTTCTATGACATATCTGACGCTATAATTGACCTCGGAGTGATTCTGGACGAGATGGATAAGTACGGAAGAAGCCTTCCTCTTCTGGTTATTGTAGACAATGGCTCCTCTAAGCAGGACATAGATGCATTAAAGCTTTTTGCTGCAAACGAGGTTGAAACAATAGTAATAGACCATCACATCCCTGCTAAAAGCGCTTCTGGATATACCGCAAGCTCTTACTCAATTTCACACATAAACCCATGCACTGCCGGCAGCGACTCAAACATAACTGCTGGAATGCTTTCGGTTGAGCTTGCTAACATTATAGGGATGGAAGAAAAAAAGTCAACAATCGTGCTTGCTGCCTTGTCAGGGATAAGCGACAAGTCCTCTGGAAAAGAGTTTGAGCAGTACCTAAAGCTTGCAGAAGAGAGCGGATTCAGCAGGGAAAGGCTTAAGGGGCTTGCCAAGGTTGCAGATTTTTTCTCATTCAACAACAGGAGATTTGAATCCAGAAGCCTTGTGGAAGGGCTCTTTGGAAAAGGCGAATATATGCAGGAACACCTCATAAGAATCCTGCTTCCAATTGTAGAACGAAAAGAAAAAGCCAGGCTTGAAAGCCTTGCTCATACATGCAGAATACAGCAAATCGGCAAAGACAAAGGAATAGTAGTTGCTTCTGCTGACATAGACAAATCAACTATCACCGGCACCTTTCCTTTAATCGGCAAGAGCGTTGGCCTGCTTTTTGACCACCTGAAGGAAAAGTATGAAAAGCTTCTTGTTGCAGGCATAGGAAAAAGCATGATTACAGTAAGAATGAAAGGAATAAGCAAAGACATTAATGACTTCTGTGGAATGCTGGCAAAAGAAATGAGCTATGCAAATATCGAAGGGGGAGGGCACCCAAGCGCAGGCAGCATAAAGTTTATTCCTTCAGAAAAAGATAAGGTTTTTAAAAGGCTGCTTGAATGGGCTGAAGAGTAAAATGGTTGCGCCAGGCCTGGTTCTCGCAGGAACATACATTGTGGGCTTTTTTATAGCAAAAGAAACAACAGAAGAGATGAGCGAGATAAAGGGCTTCCTGGGAAAGCTCTCAGTGCTGCTGCTTTCGGCATCTGCAGCAATAACGCTAACAGGCATAGGCATCTCGCCTCTTTTTTCTCTCATTTCCGGAGCAGCGCTTATCGCCTGCATTATATCAAAAAAGCTCTTTTTCCTTATTGCCGGTCTGGGCTTTTCAGCAAGGCCGGAACTAATTTTCCCAATGCTTGCCTTTGTCTCATTTGCTTACGCAGCTGGCCACTACAAAAAGGGGCTAAAAGCGTTTTTATTTGCAAAAAAGCGGGATTTTCTGCTATCCGCAGTGCTGCTTGTCGCATTATGGCTCACAAAGAGCGTGCTGGCTTAGGCTTGTCTTGCCAAAAGCCTCAGCAGAACTGAGCATGGCCAAAGTTAATCAGCAGGTCTACACAACCATCCAGCTCTATAGGGACATCGCAGGCGCCATAGTTTGAGCCAGCCCATATAAAAACCCTTATTTTAGGAAACTTTTCCCTGATAGAATCAGTCAGTTGCTTTGCCCTAGGCTTGAGCCCGTCGGGAAATTGTAAGCATAATGAATTTGGGCACTCTTTTGAGATTATCTCAAAAACCCTTTCAGAGTCCAGATTTAAGCCAAAATTTCCCATGTTAAAAAAATAAATAAAAAGAAGTACTCCTTTCAGAAGTAATAATAAGCGGGTTTCCACTTATCCGTTTTTTTCCATGTCTTTCCATCATCTCCCTTTGGAATCTCCTGGAAGAATTTGGAATCTACCTTAGATCTTCTGGCCATTTTAAAATTCCCTCAACAATGAATATGGAAGATTCGCTAATATTTAAAGGTTACTAATTTTTATATATTTAGAACGCAAATTATCAAACAAAAAAGGCTATTTATAACCTATTTGCCCGTTTTTTTCTGCTTTGTGTACGGAATCCTTGAAATATGCCTGCAGTCCTTGCAAAGGTAAACAAGATGCCTGTTTTTTGTCCTGATTCTAAGGTTCCTGCCCGGTGTAAGAGGAGAATTGCACTTCTTGCAGATAAACCTTTTCACATATGAAGGCAGGGAAAGCCGGGTTTTTCTCTTGAACTCAAGCATCTCAGCAACCATTTTCCTGGCGCAATCCCTGTTAATCGGGTGCACTTCCCTGGCTTCCTCAAGCCATTCCTTATACATCTCCTGCTTTGCTGGCTTCATTTCCTAAACCTTCCTTCAGGGAAAAAGGGATATCTCGGGGGTTTTTAATGCTTTATGCTTAACAGGTAAAAAAACTAAAAAGCATGCCTCTCATGCTCCGAAGCGACAATTACCTTTGACTTGTAGTTTTTTTCAACAAACTCCTTAAGTATTTTTGAAGAGGGCAATTCGCAGTGTGCCGGGAAAACCCTTTCTGGCTGAAGAGTATCAAGAAGCTCCCCGTGGTCTTCCCTGGATGCGTGCCCCGAGACATGGATGTCCCTGAAGATTCTTGCCCTGGTCTTTTCAATCGCGAGCTCAAGCCTTTCTCGGTTCCTTATGTTCTCCTCCCCAGGAATCACAATGCTGGAAAAGATAACAGAATCCTTATGCGAAAAAGGGTATAGCCTGTTAAAGACTATGCGGGAAAGCACTGAGTTCGGCTCACCCTGATGGCCAGTGCATATCACCACATATTTCTCTGGGTTCTGCTCCACTTTCTTGAGTAGCGACTTCGTTTTATCATTAAACCTGATCATCCTGTAATTTGAAGAGAAATCTACAAGGCTGATTGATTCTGCTGCCTTTAGGTACTTGAAAAGGCTCCTGCCGATAAAAACTGGAGTCTTGTTGCTTTTCCTTGATACCTCAACTATCTCCTTTAAGCGGGCAATGTGAGAAGAGAAAGTAGTGATAAAGATGGCTCCTTTCTGGTTCCTTATCTGGGAAAATACATCAGAAAGCATCTCCTTTGCAACAGATTCTGAAGGGGTTTTGCCCATCCTGCCTGCATAAAGAGAGTCCATTATCAAGGCCTTGGGCTTCCTGAACTTTGCAAGCTTCCTCAGGTTAGGCAGGCTTCCTAGTGTTGGGTGGAAATCTATCTTGAAGTCATTTGCATAAACAACATCTCCCTCAGGGGTCTGGACTACGACAAAGACAGCATCAGGAACAGAATGCGAAGCAGACACAAACTGGATTTTTATGTTCCTGCTTACCCTATGCTTGCCATTCACAGAAAGCCTGATTTTCTGGATTGGCGAAGCTATTCTCCTGCCTCCCCTCTCAAGCTCATCCAGAACAGCCAGCGTGAAAGGTGATGCAATTACAGAAGCTTGCTTAAAGAAGTTGTAAAGATAAGGCAGCCCGCCTACATGATCCAGGTGCGCATGAGAAGGCATAATAGCAACAACTTTATCAAGTAAGGCCTTGTGCTTTGTGAGGTCAGGAAGTGCACCAGCCCTCATCAGCTCCTGCGGTGATTCCGTTTTCCTTAAATCGTCATTATTTGCAGAAAGCCTTATGAAGTTATCAAGATGAAGCCCCAGGTCAAGCACAACTGCCTCATCCTTATACCTAACCAGCGTCATGTTTCTGCCAACAGTGCCATATCCCCCTATTGTAAAAAGCTCTATCATTTTTCAACCTAACAGATGCGCCATTTTAAAAAGCTTTCCAAGCCCAAGCCAGCCAGCAAGAAAAAACAGCGAAAAGAAAAGCAATATTTAAATAATAGTGAATGCCTTAATTGTGCTATTATGAAGAGGGGCATGCAAAAAAGGCTTGTATTTTCAGCGATTTTAGCTGTGGTTGCCTTGCTTATGCTTGCAGAAGAAGCCTTCGCACAGGAAAACACCACCATTACCCTCAAGCCAATAGAAAACGAGATAAAAGGTCTGGAGTTTGCAGAATTCGAGCTGGAAATTGTAAATGCAGAGCCTCAGGCGCAGGTTTTTAACCTTGACTTTGGCATAAACCCCTTGTGGAGCATCATCTCTACGCCAGCCTACCGGCTTCAGCTAAAAAGCGGGGATACAGGCAGTTTCAAGATATTTGCAAAAGCCCGAAGCTTGATACCCTACCAGTATTACACAATCCCTTTCACTGTCTCCTATGGAGAGCAAACGGTACAAAGAGCCCTTTCAATAAAATACGGAGACATTACAAAGGACCCAAAGGAATACAAGCCAACCGTGCTCATCAGGCCAGAAACCCCATCTCCTGCCGAGTTTGACCCCCGGGAAAAAATCGTATTTTCTGTTCGGCTGAGCAACCTCAACATGCTTAACATCTCTGACCTGACTGTTCTTCTTTTCAGTGAGAGCAGGCTTATACAGGCCCAAATGGAAACAGCACTTGCTCCCCTTGCAAGCCAGAAGAGGATTGTGCTTGAAACCGAAATAGACCCTCACACAAAACCGCAGAGAGACAAGGCAACAATCGCACTTAAGTATAAGGATGCCATTATTGCAACCTATGAAAACATAGAGATTGAAATAAAGGGCTATGAGGACATAGCAATATCTGAAGATACCTCATCAAAGTTTTTGGGAAAAAAACAGGAGATATTAATTGAAAACAACGGAAATTACCCCATAAACAGGGTATACAAAAAAGAGATGGGAATTTTCAGAAGAATCTTCACAAAGGCTGACCCGGGCTATTATATTATAAGAGAAAACGGGAAAAGCTTTCTTGCATGGGATTACTCGCTTTCACCTAAAGAAAACAAGGTTATACTTGTTACAACCAGTTATGTCAGCCTTTTTGTTGTCTTTGCTGTAGCTTTCCTGGCTCTGCTCTTATACTTTATCCTCAGGAGCCCTCTTCAGTGCAAAAAAAACATTGATGTTTCTAAGAGGGGAGACTCCACGGTGATAAAGGTTAAGCTTAGCATAAAAAACAGAAGCTCGTCAGAGATTACCAATATAACCATAAAAGAAATTATTCCGCCCCTAATGCTGGTAAGCAGGGAAAGCCAGCTCGGCGTAATCCAGCCCAGCAAAATAATCAAGCATAAAACCAAGGGAACCCTGCTTGAGTGGAGCATTGACAGGCTTGAGCCATTTGAAGAGAGGCTTATAATATATAAGGCTACAACAAAGATCAGCATAATAGGGGAAATTATTATCAAAAGTGCCCTGGCCAAGTTCAGCTACAAGGGCAGAGAGAAAAGCACAAAATCCAACAGCTATGTTCTGGACATCTGAGGGTATAAACTTTTTTTTCAGCATGAGAAATCAGGCAATACTAAGCCAATAAGCAGATTAATAAAAAGATATAAGAAAGAAAAACAAAAAGGCTTACTTTCTTGCCTTCTCAATCTTCCCTGACCTTAAAGCCTCTAGAGACTGGTCATTCACCTTGATTACCTGAAACCTCACTCCAGGAATATCTCCCATAGACCTTCCCATTTTTCCTCCAATGGACTCTATAACAACCTCATCGTGCTCATCCACAAACTTGGTTGCCCCGTCTCCTGGAAGGAAAGCGGTTGTAATCCTGCCGCTTTTTGTGAGCTGAACCTTAACACATTTTCTCATAGCTGAGTTGGGCTGTTTTGCCTCAAGCTGCACTTTCTCAACAACCAGGCCCCTGGCCTGGGAAGCTCCCCTGAGAGGGTCGAATTTCTCCTTCAGCTTAAGGGCTCTCTTAACAAAATCCTTTTTGGCCCACTTAAACTTATTTCTTCGCTTTGCTATTTTTTTGGCGGCAAACAGCCCCCTGGTTTTTTTGCTCATTAAAAATCCCTCTTATACAACCTTTATTTCGTTAATATCAAAATACCTCTTGACAATCAACTCAATAAACCTCAGGTTTTGTGCATTCCTGCCAATTATCATTGACTTGCTTTGTATATTCTTATCTGATATAATTATCTCGCTGTTTTCGCTGTCCTGGCGTATTGACTCGACCTTGATTGGGTAAAGCAGATTCATTATAAACTTTTCGGCATCAGACGAAAACTCAACCACCTTTAGCCTCTTGTTCAGCATCTGGGAAGCTTTCTTGACATTTGCCCCATTTTTTCCTATTGCCTTTCTTGCTTCACCCTGCTTAACTATAAAAAAGAGGCTTCCTGTCGGGTCTTCAAAGCAATTCTTCACTTCTGAAGAGGTAATTGACTCAAATAAGGTAATGTACTTCATCATGTCAAGATTGAGTTTTTGGCGTCCCATTCTATTTCTTAAAGCCTATAAAAGAAACAGTGTGCTGCCTCTTGCAGAGTATGCCCAGCTGAGTGTTTGATAAGGCAGAATGAAGAAACTCAACTCCGGAAACAGAGCAAAGCCGGCCTATGCGCTCCAAAGCAGCCTTTTCAGCATTTGACGATGCAACAACCTTGGCCAGAGAGCTTCCCTGAAGGTCCCTCTGAACTTCCCTAGAGCCCAAAACCAGCTTTCCCGCTACCAAGCCTTTCCTGACGAATGATTCTAAATCACTTTTTTTCATTAACTTTCACCTTCTTGTTTTTATGACTCATGTACAGGTCAACCAAGCCAGTGCCGATTGGAATCACCTGGCTTACTATCACATTTTCTGTAATAGAAGTCAAAGGGTCTATCTCTCCTGAAAGCGCCGCTCTTGTAAAGTGTGCAATAGGGGTCTCAAAAGATGAGCGGGAAAGAACGCTGCTTTTTTCTTTGATAATCCCATACCTTGTTATTCCCCTTACAACACCATAAGAAGTCATAACGTCGGCAACAAGCAGAAGATGCCTGGAATTCACATTAAGCCCCTGCTGTTCTATTACTGAATAAATCTCCTGAAAAAGCGAGTACCTTGCTGCCTCTATGCCAAGCACATTATAAATCTCAAATATATCGTTAGTTATAGTTGATGTCTTATCCACAAAATCAAGCTCAAGCACTTTCTTCAGGTTAGACCCGGCTGTTTTTATGACAAACTCCCCGTTTTCCACAATTGGAAGAACCTGGCGTATTCCCTTTATTCCTGCTACAATGAGCTCTTTCAGGTTTTCCTTCAGCTTAAAGATTGGGCTGACCTCCTTGCTTTTGCTTGAGCTGCTCTCAACCTTGATGATTATTTTATTTCCTTCCGAGGTTACATTCTTCTCTGATATCTGCCTTTTGATTTCTTTTGCAATTGAAGCTGGCCTTAATTTCAGGTCTTTAACTCGATCTTTATCTAAAGTGACCTCGACAATCTGGTCTGCAAGGTTAACGTCTATCTGCTCAGACAGCTCTTCCAGTGATGTTTCCTTAATCATCTGTGCAAGAAGGCGCACATCCTCCCTCTTCCCCTTATTGTATGGTGAAGCTAGATAAATTGTCATGGAAGGCGTCTTAATTTTTTTTCGTGCATCAACCAGCTCAATTATTCTTGGCAACCCCATTGTAACATTCATTTCCTCAACGCCCGAAAAGTGCTTTGTGTTAAGAGTCATCTGAGTTCCTGGCTCGCTGATGGACTGCGCAGCTATTAGGCCGACAGCCTCTCCTGACTCAGATTTTGAACGCTCATACTCCTCACAAACCGCATCAAGTATTGCCCTTAGCTTTCGCACTCCAGTCTTATCAGGCACTTCTTCCCTAACCCTCTGAAGGAGAAGCCCAGGAAGCCTTTCCTCATATTCTGAAAAAACATCTGAAGCCATTTAATCACCTTTTGATATTTCTTTCTGAACAATAGAATGAACATCAATGTTTCCTCCAATAGACTTGGAAACATCAACCCCGTCCTCACCATACGCAAACTGGACAACTATGCCTGAAGAATCCCTTACTGTCCCGTCACTCTTAACATAAATGTCCTGCAGAGAGTTAGACAGCCTTCGGTACAGATAGCCGGATTTTGGTGTCCTTAGGGCTGTATCCATTAATGAATCCCTGCCGGTCATTGCTGCATAAAAAAACTCGTGAGGCTTAAGCCCGTGCTTAAAGCCGCTTCTTATAAAGCCCCTTGCATCAGGGCCAAGGTCGTCCCTTTCAAAAGATGAGAGCGGCCTCCTGAAAAAGCCTTTCTCTATCCTCTTCCCCCTCAGAGCCTGCTGCCCTACAAACGCAGAAATCTGCACCAGGTTGAGCAGGCTGCCTCTTGCGCCTGACAACGCAAGAACCAGGCTCGGGTTATTATCCCTGTTAATATTTTCCTTAATTATAGACTCTGCCTCACTTCTTGCAAAATTAAGCTTTTCCATAATTTTCCTTTCCAGGGTTTCCTCAAGCGTCCTGCCTGGAAAAACCTCGAGCTCATTCCTCTTGTACTGCTCAATCAAGTCAAAAGTGGAATTTTCGGCATCCTTTAATATCCTGTCTATGCTTTCCCTGGCTTCCTGCGGGACTTCAGAATCCGAGATGTAGAGCGAAAACCCATATTTCATTAGCACAGCTATTCCAAGCCTGACAACTGTTCCCATAAAGGAAAGCGCAAACTCAGCCCCATACTGCTTGTTGATTGCCCTCAACAGAAGGCCCGCGCCTTCACCGAGGTTTGCTTTGTCCATAATCCCCTTTACTATCTTGCCATTTTCGATTACAAGCTGTGACTCTTCCTTATCTTTTGTCTTTCCTACATACTCAAAATCCTCAGGAATCAGGACACTAAAAATCTCTTTCCCTGAAACTGTCTTTTTCAGGGGCAGTTTCTTTATATCAAAAACATCTGCATCCATCAGAAGGTCTACAGCCTCGCTTCTTTTGATATCCTTAAGGAATTTAGTAAGAATATAATTCCCGGATATAGCATCCTGGATTGCACCGATAATAGACAACCCATATCTTGGAGATATCATCTGGGTAGAGATAAGCATAAGCGTCTCTGCCTCCTGCTTTGCTTCTTCCGTCTGGGGCACGTGAAGATTCATTTCATCTCCGTCAAAGTCTGCATTGTAAGGCCTGCATACGCAAGGGTTTATCCTAAACGTAAGGCCCGGCAGAACCCTTACCCGGTGAGCCATCATGCTCATCTTGTGAAGCGAAGGCTGCCTATTGAAAATCACTATGTCGCCATCCACCAGGTGCCTCTCAACAATATAGCCCGGCTGGATTTCTTCAAGCAAGGCCTCTTTTGTCTCATCAGTAATCTTTTTCTTTTTTCCATCAGGCCGAATAAGGTAGTTCGCTCCCGGATACTCTTTTGGTCCTCTTTTCAGGAAACCCTTAAGGTATTCAAGATTCCAGTCTGTGACCCTCTCCGGGGAGGTTAGCTTTAGAGCAACCTGGAAAGGCACACCCACTTCATCGGGGTCTATCATAGGGTCTGGCGTAATAACCGTCCTGGAAGAAAAATTCACCCTCTTTCCAAGAAGGTTGTTCCTGATTCTTCCCTGCTTGGTCTTAATCCTGTCGATAAAAGTCTTAAGCGCAGCGCCGCTCCTGTGCCTGGCAACTGGCAGCTGGGCGATGCTGTTGTCAAAGAAGGTTGCAACATGGTACTGCAAAAGGTCCCAGAGGTCTTCCACAATAATCTCGGGCGCTCCTGCATTTATATTCTCAAAAAGCCTCTGGTTTATCCTAACAATGTCGCTAATTTTGTGAGTAAGGTCATCCTCGCTTTTCTCGCCACTCTCCAAGGTTATTGAAGGCCTTACAGTTACAGGAGGAACCGGAAACATCGTAAGCACGAGCCATTCAGGCCTTGCAGTCTTTGCATTAAGCCCGAAGAAAGGAAGGTCATCATCAGAAATCTTTTCAAGCCTTGCACGAATCTCTACAGGGTTTAGCCTCCTCCCGCCTTCCAGAAAAGCGTAAGGCTTCTCAAGGCTGACCTTCTCTTTTTTAACGCCGCAATGCGGGCACTTCTGCACATTCTTTACCTCATTTGCAATTTTTGAGATAGCTTCCATCCTGCCAAAGAATCCAGATTCCTCTTCAGAAATCTTAATGTTTTCCTCAAAAAGGCCTGTTTTGGTATCTGTAACAAGAATCTTCCCGCATTCCTTGCATAATGACTTAAGTAGAGAGTATATGTGAGGAATAAACAAAGCATGAAGCACAGGCCTGGCAAGAGGCATATAGCCAAAATGGCCAGGGCATTCCTTTATCCTGCCGCCGCAAGTCCTGCATCTCAATCCCGGGTCAACCACACCCATTCGGAGGTCCATCAGCCCGCCGTCAACAGGATAGCCTTCCTTGTCATAAAGCTCAGGCGTAACCACCTTAACTGTAGCTGCCTGCTTAATAAGCTGCGGGCCCAGAACCTCAAAGCTTATCTCCCTGATAAAATTATCAAAATGCTCTTTCTCCATTTTTCACACCTATACCCTTTTTCCTACCTTTAGCCTTGGCAAAATCATTATAGACTTCAGCTCATCAACAAAAAGCTTAAACGCATACCCAGTCTCAACAAAAGAGACCTTTGACTTGTCCCCGCACACCGGGCAGTAGCCCTTGTCTTTCACAACATCGTAAACTGCAACCATGCCGCACGACTCGCAAATCGGAACCACCGTTTTGTCCGAGCTAAACCTTTCCTTAAGAAGCATTGCCGCGCCATGTGCAACAAAAACATCTTTCTCCATCTCTCCAAGCCTCAGGCCACCTTCCTTGGACCTGCCTTCTGTAGGCTGCCTGGTAAGTATCTGGACAGGGCCTCTTGCCCTTGACTGCAGCTTATTGGAAACAAGGTGCTTGAGCCTTAAGTAATACATCGAGCCGATAAAAATTCTTGCCTTATACTTTTCACCTGTAACCGGGTTATACATTGTTTCGGTCCCATCCTCCCTAAAGCCAAGCGAATGCAGCTCTTTCCTCAAATCCGCCTCATCTTCTGAATCAAAAGTAGTCCCATCAACAAACCTGCCGTTAAGCGAGCCAACCTTCCCACCTATCATTTCAATAATATGAGACATAGTCATCCTTGAAGGTATGCTGTTATGAGAAAAAACAATGTCAGGAACCAGCCCCGAGTCAGAAAAAGGCATATCTTCTGAGTCAACAATCATCCCTATTACTCCCTTCTGGCCATGCCTTGAAATGAACTTATCCCCGATCTCAGGAACCTTGAGGTCTCTTATCTTTATTTCAATCATCCTGTTTCCTTCAGAGCTCTCAGTGACTATAACGCAGTCAACAACACCTTGCTCGCCATGCTTAAGGTACACTGAAGACTCCCTCTCTCCTTCAGACAAAAGCTCATATTCCTCGGTAGAAGAGAGAAACCTGGGAGGGCTGACCCTGCCAATCAAGACATCGCCATCCGAAACAGAAATCTCCGGGCCAATAATTCCATCTTCTTCAAGAAATCGGTAATCGTGCTCTGAGCGGTACCCGAAAACCTCCTTGTCAGGTATGGTTATCCTATCATGAAGCCCGCCAGGATACTTGATTTCTTCAGCGGTGTCTATCCTGTAATAGCTACTCCTCCCGAAGCCCCTGTCAACCGAGCCCCTGTTAATCACAATTGCATCCTCCATATTATAGCCGTTGTAGCTTGCCACAGCTATAATTATGTTCTGACCGACCGGGTGCGTATTAAAGTCAGAAAGCTCAACTGTCGCTGTTTCAACAAGCGGCTTCTGCGGGTAATGAAGCAGGTGAACATCCATATCAAACCTAATAGGAAAGTTAAGAGCATAAACCCCCACTCCCTGCTTTAGGTTCTTTGCTCCTACAGACATCCTTGCCCCAGGCGAGTGGTTCATATACGGGACAAACGTGCCGCAAAGCCCAAACATGGAAAACGGAGTCAGCTCAAGATGCGTGTGCTTGTCAGTCAATTCTTCAGGATAGAAAGCAACTAATGCATTCTCTTCTTCAGAAGCGTCAAGGTACTCAATAACTCCCGAACCAATTAAGTCATCCCAAGCCATCTCTCCAGACTGGATTTTCTTCAGGTGCTCTTCCTTTATCAGCGGCGACCCGTCTTTTACCACCAACAGGGGCCTCATAAGCCTTCCCCTATCCGACTCAACATAAATGCAGTTGTTTACCTCGTCATAAGAAACACTCAAGGTTGAAGAAACCTTGCCTTTTCTCCTTGAGCTTCTGATCTCATTAACAAAAGAATCCTTATTCTCAACAGTTCCTACAAACCTTCCGTTTAAGTATACATCAACCATCATGAATCACCTTGCCTGCTTAAGCCCAAAATCAGACAGCGCCTTAATAACCTCTTTTTCTTCCGTCTCGCCGGAGATATGGCTAAAAACGGAGAGGTTTTTCTTTAGCCCAATAGGAGTTCCCTCAGGAGTCTCAACAGGGCAGAGCCTGCCTAAGTGCGTTCCATGAAGCTCTCTGGCTGCAAAATTTTCCTGTGAAGCAGAAAGCGGGCTGATAACCCTTTGCAAGTGGCTTAGCGTTTCAAGATAGTTAAGCCTCTGGATTCTCTGGCTTACCCCAGACCTTCCGCCAATCCAGTTTCCAGTTGCCATTGCACTGTATATCCTTGAAGAAAGAAGCTTGCTCCTTACAATTACGCTAAATGATGGAAGCTTGCCTCTTTTGACAATTCTCTGAAAGTTATACAGGATATCATTTATCAGCGTCTTTAGCGAAACCCTGAAAAGGTCCGACATGAGATCTCCCGCGAGCTTTAGCCTCTTGTTTTTGTAATGATCCTTGTCATCTTCAGGAAGATGTCCCTTTGAAACAAGCAAAAACCTTCTTACCATTTTGCAGAGATTCTGCGCTTTTGCTATGCGGGCCTTCTCGTCTCCGCCAATGTGTGGGAGGAAAAGCGAGTCTATAACTTCTGTTATTCTTTCTATCCTAATCTCCCTCGATTGGGTTATGCCCATGGTTTTTGAAATTTTGTCAAGTGCATCTTCAGTTGTGGCGATGCCTGCACCCTCGTAGAGATTAGTCACCATCTCTGGAAAATCATAGTCTTTTGCAACGCTTTCCATAATATCCTTGTCAGACATCATTCCTAAAGCCTTAAGGAGTATTGCAAACGGAATTCTCCTTACCCTTGAAAAGGAAACATAAATAATTCCATTGTTTAGCTTCTCTATTGTTGTAGGAATCTTATATGCGCCAGACGAGGAGAATATTCTTCCTACATACTTGCTTGGGCCTGTTGTTGAAGACTCGACCATTAAGTGGTTTGAAGCCAGGTCCTCAACCCCTACGAGGATTCTTTCAGTGCCATTGATTATAAAATAGCCGCCAGGCTCATAAGGGTCCTCTCCTTTTTCTATAAGCTCTTCCTTGGTCAGGCCTGAAAGCAGGCAATGCTTAGACTTAAGCATAATGGGAAGCATACCAACCTCTTTCTCTATGCTCTCGCTAAGCTTCCCGTTCACGTAAGTGTTAAAAGTCAGGTGTATTGGAGATGCATATGTGAGCTTCCTTATCCTCGCCTCTTTTGGGTAAAGCAACCTTTCAGAGCCTTCAGCCTCTACAATAATCGGCTTCGATATCCTAATCTTTCCAAGCACAACCTTCAGGTCATTTATGTTTGGCGGGATTATGGTGGGCTCTATCAGCTTGTTTTCATCCACTATTCTTTGCATATCCTTATCAATAAAAGCCTCATAAGAGCGAATAGAGGACTCTACCAGGCCTTTGCTCCTAAAAAAAGATTCCATTAATATTTTAGATCGCTTATTCATGTACAACCACCCTGTAATAATCAGATTTGCCCGCAGTTGGGCTTTTCCTGTGTATCCTTACAACATCGCCAGGCTTTACCTTAAGGTGACTCAGTGCCGGGTCCTTCTCAAAAATCTTTGGCAGCTCCTTGGTTGTTATGCCAAATTTCGCAAGGATTTCCTTTTTTTCCTTTTCAGTAAGCTTTTCGTGCTTAAAGTATAGAACATGTTTGGTTATGTCAAAATCACTCATTTAATTTACACCTCGGCAAGCATGGATGGAGTATGACTGAGCTGGACGGGACTTGAACCCGCGACTCCCAGGTTAAAAGCCTGGTGCTCTACCAAGCTGAGCTACCAGCCCAAGGAGCGCCCTGGCCGGGAATCGAACCCGGGTCATAGCCTCGACAGGGCTATATGCTAGGCCTCTACACCACCAAGGCACTCTTTGAGGAAACTCTGAACCCTTTATAAAATTTATTATTTATTTTACCTTTTGTTCCTTCTAAAAATCCCCGCCCCCAGACTTGAACTGGGAACCTTCCGGTATCGGCTGTCTTTGCTTCATCCAATTCTTAAGAACCGTCGCAAAGAATCTACAGCCGGACGCTCCGCCATTGAGCTAGGCGGGGATTGTGAAAGCGCATGAAAATGCTTTGTTTTCATGATGCACAAGCTCTTTCTTTTCTGCAGGGGAAGAGCTTTACGTGAAGGAAAATGCCTTGTTTTATAAAGCTTTCCTTAAAAAGCTGGCAAAAAAACGCTTTGGAACAGGCAGAAAAAAACAAGGGCAAATACCAAAAACGACAAAAAAGCAGAAAAAATACCAAAAAGCTTTTTAAAGACAAAGCAAATAAAACAAAATATGAGAGCCAATGCCAAAAATGCCGGGGCCAAGCCTCTGATTGCCCTTGCCCTGATTCTGTTCGCCCTGCCTGTTGCTTTTTCTCTGGGCGTTTCGCCAGGAAGAACCATCCTTGAGCCCTCTCATGGAGAAACTCATGAGATGCAGATAATAATTACAAACCCTACTGATTCTGAAAAAAATGTTGAAATAAGCGTCGGGAACGGCTCGTTCAACGAATATATAGCCCTGGAAGAAGGAATAGTCACAATCGGGCCAAGGGGCATGCAAAAAGTACCATTTACTTTTACTCAGCCAAGCTATAATGTGGGTTATGGAAGAGTTTGCAACGGAATACGCGCAAGCGAGGTACCAGAACACGGCGTTGACGGGATTTTTGCTGTTGTTGAGGTTATATATACCCTGTGCGTGGAATATCCTTATCCTGGAAAATATCTTGAGATAAGCCTTTCTGCAAATCCTGTAAATGAGGGCACAGAAAGCACTTACGCCCTGCTAAAAGCAGTCTCAAAGGGCTCTGAGCACATCGACTTTCTTACAGGAAAGCTGTTTCTCAAGGATGAAGAGGGAGAAACTATTGCAGAGTATGATGCACCTATGTTCGAATCCCTGATGCCCAGGGCACAGGAAACCGGCCATGTTGAGATAATGACCGAAGGCCTGAGGGGAGGAAATTATGTTCTGGAAGGGCATTTTAACTATGATGGAAATAGGGTTAAGGAAAATGCCTCGCTTGTTATCGGCTACCCCGACATTGATGTGGTAAGGCACACTCCCTCGGTTCGGGCTGGCTCCTCAGAAAACTTTGAGGTTGTGCTTAAAAACAACTTTTTGTCAGAATTCAAAGTAGTTTTCTTTGACCTGGAAATAGGCGACGGCGGAAGGTTTAGGTTTAGGTCGCCTCCAACAGGCCTGAAAAGGCTTGAAGTAAAAAGCTTGGACATGCTGATTAGCACAAAAAACCTCGAGATTGGGCAATACCCTTCAACAATAACTGTTTATTTTGATGATTACAGGAAAACTGTTGAAACCACAGTGAATGTTGTTGAAAAGAGTGAGCGGGACATCCCAGGACAGGTTCCTGAAAAAAGCATGGTGCCTGTAATAGTGCTGATTGTGCTTTCAAATGTCCTGATTATATTGCTGATTATCTTGCTTCTCAGCAGAAAGGACATTGACGAAGAAAGAATTTAATCTGGCAGTTGCTTGTGCAAAAATAAGAAAATGAAAAGAAAACAAAAAGATGCTTCCAAAATAAAGCCCTTGCTTTGGTTTTCGCTTGTAATCCTGGTGCTGTCGCTTTCATTTACTGTGATAACCCTTTTTGAGATAAGGTCCTACTCGCGGCCTTTTGAAACGATTGTTATAGAAGCTGAAGCAACAGTTGAAGAAGGAAGGGTTGGCTTTGATGTGACTTCGGACGGGCTGAAATTCGGAAAGATCCCACCAGGGGCATATGCTGAAAAGAATACTCTAATAACTAACAGTAAGCCGCATGCTGCATATGCAAGAATCTCCTGTGAAGGCTCCATCTGCGAAATGCTCCGGCCAAGCATAGAAGAAATAATTCTTATGCCAGGGGAAAGTATTCCTGTAAAGTTCACTTCGCATGCTGAAAAAAACCAGGCGCCTGGAGTGTACACAGGAAAAGCCATAATAGAATTCTACAAAATAATGGATGAAAGGTAAAGCCCGCATAACTGTTTCTGAAAATCTTCCAATATAAGAACTGATTAACTGAAAAGCATTCAGAAAAATTTGAGCAATATTTAAACAAGGAAAAAATAATCATATCTGCATGAACCTTGAGTCTCTTTTGGAAAAGATAAAGCCCGATGAAAAAAAAGGGAAAAAAAGAGTTGAAGTAAAGAATTTCCTCATGGATGAGCTCATAAAAAACTATAATGGGGAAATAGAATTTCTCATAAGGGCAAGAAAATCAAACAAGCCGCTTATAAAATTCCTGAAAAAAGTCGGGGAAATCAAAGCAATTTACAAAAACATTCCTTATGTTGCTGTTAAGACTGACTCAAAGGAAGGGAAAAATCTTATTTCATATTTCTTCCGCGACCAGGAAAGCACAATAAGCAAGGAGTTCAAAAAAGAAATTGGCTTAATAAACAATATTGATGTAGCCAGCGCATTTTCAATAATTGACCCAAAGGTTGCAAATGAAAGGGCAACGTCCATGCTTGATGAAGAATTGTGGAGTCTTTCCATGGTTGGCGCTTATTATGCGCAGAGAAAAAGCCAGGGAAAGGGAGTAAAGGTTGGAATAATTGACACCGGCGTTGATTATAACCACAAAGAGCTAAAATCAAACTTCTCATCAAATAAAGGCTATGATTTTGTTAGAGACAACAAAGAGCCTTATGACTTTCACGGCCACGGCACGCACGTTGCAGGCACAGTCGCAGGAAATACAACAGGCGTTGGGCCAAAAGCCAGCCTGTTTTCACTAAGAGTGCTTGACGAATACGGCTGTGGCTCTGAGTTTGACGTAATTAAGGCAATAGATTATGCCATTGAAAACAAGATGGATATTATCAACATGAGCCTTGGAAGCGAATACGCTTCAGATGCCCTTGAAGAAATTTGCAATAAGGCAAGCAAATCATTAATACTGGTGGCAGCCGCAGGCAACGATGGAAGATTTGGTGCCTGCTATCCTGCCGCTTTCGGCGAGTCGGTGATTTCCGTGGCTGCTATAGACAGTAATAAAAAGCATGCACACTTTAGCAATACGCATCCAACAGTGGACGTGTCTGCACCGGGCGTAGGCATAAAGTCCTGCGCGCCTGGAGACCGGTATGCTGAATTCTCGGGAACAAGCATGGCTACCCCTCATGTAACCGGCTCGCTTTCCCTTTTGCTTGCTTCAGGAAAGGGGGGGAATTTTGCAGAAGACATTATGAAAGGAAGCTGCGAGCCTCTTGAAGGGGATTTTGGCTTCGATAAGGAATATGCCTTTGGCGCCGGGCTCGTTCGGGCAGACAAGATGCTGGCAAAGGTCAATTCAAAAAGAATGATATGAAATCGATAATAAAAGGAGGATTAAAAATGGAAGATGAAAATGAAATGAAAGACAAAGTCATAGAGAGCACAGAGAAGCTGGAAAGCATAATAGATGAGGAAACAGGGGAGATTTCGCTTTACCTCAGATTTAAGAGCCGCGAGGGAAGTGATGCTGAACAGGATGAAAAGGCAGTTTATGATAATATTGAAAAAAGGTTAAGTAAATACTCGGAAAGGATTAAAACATACCGGCCGGAAAATTCAGAAGGGATGCTGGTAATGTACAGGCCTTCGGAAAAAGAAAACCTTTATGCAAAAGAAGCCCTGATAAACGTAATAAAAAATTATTTTGGAGAACTTGAAATCCAGAGGATGGGCAAATTCAAAACACAGGAATCAGAAGGAGAAAAGCGATTTAAGATTATGTAAAAGCCTTTCCTGAAACTGCTTTTCCTTCTCAAGCTCTGACTTATCAAGGGAGAGAACACTTATCAGGGACTGGATAAGCTGCCTTTCTTTTTCCTTGTCATCAAAAAGCTTCCCAAGGTTGAAGCTGATAATCTCGCTTTCAATCTCTTCTGGGGTCCTGTTTTCAACAAAAAGCTCCTTAAACTCTGATGACTCCAGCTTAGATGTGCTCCTCATTACAAAGAATGCAGACTTTCTTTCAGCAATCTTTGAAAAGTCTGAAAAGCTTATCCCTCTTAATGATCCGGAAATCTTTCCGCGAAAGCTCATAAGCACAATAGTGTCGAAGAATTCCTCGCCTTCAATAGCTGAGTAAACCTCGCTATTGATTTCCTCAGGCTTTTTGCCTTCACAGTCAAAGTCAAAGCACCTTACATTTTTTAGCATAATCTTTTGCCTTTCCATGGAAATTTCGGGCCTGCCTGAATCAGGATTGCCTACTTCTGCAATAAAAAAGCCTCCAGAAACCATTTCTTTAAGCTCATCAAAATTCGAAGGAAAAAGCGGCCCGGGATAAACAAATTTTCCAAAATCCTCAATATCCTTTTCATCAATATAATGAATATGCCCGCCTGCGTAATAATCAAATCCTTTCGGGAAAAGCGAAAGGGGGATGCCAGGGACTTTTGAGAATTTTTTGGGGATGATTTCTGAAACAGCATTGTGAAACATAAAGATTTTGAAGCCTTTCTCCTGTTCCAGGGGGGATTTGTCAAGGTCCTGGTAAAGCTCAATGTCTAATGCATTTCTCCTGCCAAGAAGCCCTGTTATCTTTGCACCAGTCTTTTCATCGTTCAAAAATTCCAAGGCCATTTTTTCAGGGCCTGCATCAGCAAGCCTTGTTGCATTTTTAATTAGGTCTATGCCGGATAGTATTCTGAGAAAGGTCTTATTGCTTGCGGAAAAGTCGTGGCTTCCTGCAATAAGGTACACTTCAATCTTGTTTTGCTTAAGCTTCTGCAAAGACCTGATTGTTCGCTCAAGAAGCTCAATGTCAGGCAAAGGCGTATTGAACAAGTCTCCGCAAATAAGCACAAAGTCCGTTTTCTTTTCAATGCAGGCTTTGCATGCTTTCTCGAATGCAAGAATGCTTAACTCCCTCATAGAGGGGTTGCTCCAGGATCCTATATGGCAATCAGCCATGTGCGCAAATCTCATGTTTCAGCTCAGGTTTCAGGCCAGTGTAAACAGCTAAGCAAGATAAGCCTTTGCCAAGCCTGTACCAAAAAAATGATTAGCTTATGCTGAATAATTGTGCTAAAACAACTCAATGTCTTTTTTCCTGAATGAAGCCTTTTGGGAAAATGCTTCTTTGCTTTCTGCCTCAGCCATGTTTTCTCTGGAGAAAAGCGGCACCTTAACCGGCACTGCAAAACCCAGGAAGCTAGATGAGATGATTGCTTCGCCTGTGCCAAGGGAGGCTATAGCTCTTTCATCTGTGGAAAGATCGTTAGATGACGACTCAATAACTGCACCCCTTTCAGGCTTCATTTCAATGCCCATAATGATTTTTGTGTTCATGTTTGCAAGTATTTCCCTTGGAATGAGAGAAGGCAGCTGGGTAACTGCATAAAGTCCTATCTTAAACTTTCTTCCTTCGCGTGCAATCGTGTGGAATATGTTGCTCCCGGTCTTTAGCACTTCCCTGCCAAGAACCCTTGGTGCTTCCTCAAGCACAAGCACAATCTGGGGCTTATCCCTTAAGATGCCTTTTTTCTTATATGCCTTGTACCTTGAAAACAGCATGCTTGCGGCCATTGAGCCAACCAGAATCTCCTGCTGGCTTGATATGTTTGAGCTGTCAATGATTACCTTTTTTCCCTGCTCTGTAAAGTCGCAGATGTCGCTTATCGTGTTCTCAAACCCATCCAGCACAAATATCCCGTCACAGCGAATCCTGCTGTTTGCAACATTAAGGTCAAGGAAGTTGAGCAGCCTTCTCCTGATAACTGAAAAGGTGCCTGGCATAATGTCAGGAAACCCTTCTGGCTCCTGGTGCAGGACTATCTGCTCAACCCATTTCTCCCGGAAGTGGTTGTGGTATCTTGTCATTGCCTCTTTCTGCGGTGATGACCAGTCAGAAATGCCGAAGAAGTGCTTTGGAAGCAAGCTTTTGATATTAATTCTGAGGCTCCTCGTCCCCGAAGGGCAATCATAATCTGAAAAATATACTGTGTTTTTGCTCGGATGGTCTTTCAGCCCAAAGCTGGCCCTACCAAAATACTCGTCGTGCGGGTCAAGTATAAGCATTCCAAACCCCGAATGGTCAAGAAGGCTCCAGAAAATTACCGATGAAAGGTTTGACTTGCCTCTTCCTGTTGTTGCTGCAAGAAGAATGTGGTGCTGAAACGCCTTCTGGGCATCGATTCTTACCCTGGCCCTAACCTCAGAAGAGCCGGACCTGAGAAACCCTACGAAAAGGGGGTTCTGGGGATTATTGAGTATTTCTATGTCTTTCTCAGATATCCTTGAAAACCTTGAAAGAAGAGGAGGAAGAGACTTTGCAGTCATCCTGGATTTTTCCTGCTTATTGAAAACCAGGAGGTTTTTGCAGACAGCAATAGAGTAAACCTGAATGCTCTCATCAAAAAGGTTAACCCCGAGGCTTTGCTCAAGCTCCATTCCTGACATCAGCTCAAGGTTCTGTTGGGATATCTGGCTGCCGTAGCAGAGGTCATAAACCTGAATAAAGAATTTCTGCCCTTCTGCCTCATGAACAAGAATCTCGCCAAGCTGGATGCTGCTGTCTTTCTTGACCCTCAGCAAAACTCTCTCAAATGAGCCCCCGATTAGCTGCCCGATTGGTTCACTCATGGAAAAGAAGCGAGCCTGCTTTCTTAAAAAGTTTGTGATTGAGAATGCCTACTGAAAGAATAAATAATAAAAGTAAAAGGGAAATCACACAATTGATAAATGATAAGTTAATCTAAATGCAAGAAAAAGGGAAAGTAAATGCCCCGTTAGTTCAGCCTGGATAGAATGAAACCTTGCGGAGGTTTTGACCTGGGTTCAAATCCCGGACGGGGCGGGTTAAATTTTGATTAAATCCCAGCCACATCTTGACGAGGTTTTCAATCAAACCGCTCAC
>CAYUJZ010000006.1:0-51318 GCA_964445165.1 uncultured Methanosarcinales archaeon | reverse complement strand
TTTCAGGCTTCTTAAGAAAGGAGGAGTGTTGGTATATTCAACCTGCTCGGTTGACCCTGACGAGAATGAAGAAGTTGTTTCCTGGCTTCTTGAAAAACACAGCGATGCAAAGCTCGATGATATAAAGCTGAGAATCAGGCGCTCAAAGCCATTTAAGGAATTCATGGGAAGAAAGTACCATGAAAGCATTGAGAAATGCCTTAGAATCCACCCGCAGGACAACGACACAGAGGGATTCTTTGTTGCGAGGATAAGAAGAGCCTAAAAGCATTCAAAAGCTTTATAAATAAGCAGCTTGTCTTTCTGATGCATAGCGAGGTGG
The DNA here is from genome assembly GCA_964445165.1 of uncultured Methanosarcinales archaeon. GTDB lineage: Archaea > Nanobdellota > Nanobdellia > Woesearchaeales > JASKKU01 > DSBS01. Next base: position 50,996 of record CAYUJZ010000006.1, on the reverse strand, counting down.
GGCAGCCAGGAGTGCCCACCGGGCTCATAACCCGGAGGTCGGTAGTTCAAATCTACCCCTCGCTATTCCTTCTCTTACGCTTCTTTGGAAGGCTGGCCTTTGAAGAAACACTCTTTGTCTCTTCTTTGGGAAGCAGGAAAATTGCCAGAAAAAGAAATAACCCGCAAAGCGAATAGAGGTAGCTGTTTAATATCTGAGGATAATCAGGAAGCACAAAGTTAACGGCCCCCATGCTTTGCATTGTCGGAATAGTCGTAAGCAGAATCAGGGTAATTGCCAAGATTAAGCTGGGCACCCTGAGCGGGTTGGATTTTTCCTTGAAGCTATCGATAAGGTGATCCTTGGCCGCAACAATTATCATAAAAGACACTGCAAAATTAACCAGGGGAATCCTATCCAGCCTGAAGCCGAGTACCATGCTGTCATAAAGGATTCCAACAACTCCAACAAAAAGCAGGATTGCTGAGGCAATAAAAAACCGAAGCTTTTTGGGCAAAACCAGGGTAGAAATAAGAAAAGCAAGCACTGCAATCGGAACCACCATATCAATAAAACCCAGCATAAGGCAGACCCGAGTAAGCCAAGTTTATAAATTTTTGTCTGGCTCCTGCCTTTCCTGTGCATCAGCCAGCTGGCTCTCGATGCTTTCCTTAAGGTCAAGCAGCTTAGAAACAGCAGCATCATAAGAAATCCCGATGTAGCCGGAGCGTGCAAGAATCTTTTTTGTCTGTCCCTTAACCCGGATTCTCTGCTTTTCCTGCATGCTGATGATGGAATGTGAGCTCTTTTTAAGCTTTGCTCAAAAAAAATTGAAAGCTTTTCAGGTTTTTTAACAGGAATCTTTTTATAATTGGCCTGCAGCCAGAATCCTCTATGCAAATGGAGCCAGAAGAAGCAGCACTGCTCGTATACAGAATTCTGATTATATTCTTCGCGCTCCTAACCTTCTTTACCCTGGGCTGGTATGTCCTGGAGTACTTTACTGGTTGAATCGCTTAAGTGGAGTCTATCTCACGCTCAACCTGCTCTTTCAGGTCGACAAGCTCTGTAATTAATTCGTCATAGTTTCTTTTCTTTCGCATAAACTTGTCCAGGCGGTGCACTGTCTCCTTTCTGAGGATGATGTAGGGCATAGGAATAGTAAGGAAGCAAGGTTAAAAAGCCTTTTCAGGCAAAAACCGAAAGCCTTCCGGATATGCTCACTTAGGCAAAAACCTTAGCATTGAACAAGTAATTTAAAAAGCGCATGTTAAAAAAGCAGCATGACAAACGAAAAAGTAAAATGGGTTTTAGTGTCTGTCGCAGTACTGCTTTCAGCATCAATGATTGCAGTGCTTGCAATAGGCAGCAACGGAGCAGATAATGAAGATGGAGCACAGGGATTGCCTGACGAAGAAGAGAGAAACTACTGCACACCTGACTCAAGGGATGCAGATATATGCATTATGCTTTATGACCCAGTGTGCGGCTGGCAAGAGGACGGAAGCCATGAGACCTACTCTAACTCATGCGTTGCCTGCTCTGAGGAAAAGGTTTTATTCTGGACTGAGGGCGAATGCTCTCAGTGATTGTTTTTTTCTGGCAGCGGAGAAGCTCTGCTCAGTATAAAAGATGTTAAGATTACAAAAGGAATAGATATTACAAGCCTTAGGAGCATAAACCTCAGGCCAAGAAACTGAATCTCAAAGATTTCTTCCACCATCTTAAAGCTCGACCATGCGCACACAAAAAGCGCCACATTGAAAGGGCTTGCGCCTTTTTTTGAGAGCAGGGCTGCCATAGGAAAAGAAAGGTACAAAGGGCCCGGGGTAATTGAGCCAAGCAGAAAAGTATAAAGTGAGCCTTTTAGGCCTGAGGCATGGCCAAGGTGCCGGATTATAAGCTTATCAGGCAGCCAAGCCTTAAGCAGAGCCATAAGAATAAAAAAGCCCGGCATATAGAGCAGAAGCAGCAAACAACTACATGGCTTTTGAGGCTGACAGGAACTTGTGGATGCATGTTTCAGGAGAAAGCGACGAACACACCCAAGGCATGCTTCTTGCGCTGGCTGCCTGCGAGTATTTTGGGAATTTCTCGGAAGCTTACAGGAACCTGAGCACAACAAGATACAGCGAGCTTAAGCCAGAGATGTTAAGCCTGGCTGATACTATTGAGCAGTCTTACATGGAAAAGAAGGAAAGGCTTGCTGGAATTACAGATGAGCTCAGTGATTTGCTTCTTGGAATGGAAAAGTCCCTTGACATGATGGAGCTTGCCCACAATAAGCTTGTTGAGTATGAAAACAGCCTTTATAACCAGTAGGTTAACGGTTCTTTTCAATAAACCGGCTTAGCTCCCTTGATATCTTTCCTGCTCTTTGATGCCAATCTGGAAGCATTGTTTTTTCAAACACAAGCTTTCCGGCAACTACGGTAAACTCAACACGGGAATTGAAAGAGTAAGCCAGGCTGCTCACTAGGCTCTCTTTTCTCAGTGGCATTAATTCCAGGCAATTTATGCTTACTGCTGCCAAGTCTGCTTGCTTTCCCGGCTCGATGCTGCCGTTGGCAAACCCTGTTGCCTTTGCACCATGGATGGTTGCTGAATCCAGCGCATCCTGGGCTCCTGCCAGTGATGCATCCCAGTAATTGTTTTTGTTAAGCAGGCACATTGCCTTCATCTCATCAAACATGCTGAGTGAGTTGTTGCTGGCTGCACTGTCTGTGCCAAGCGCTATTGGAACTTTTTGGGAAGCCAGCTCTGCATAAGGAAAGAATGCGCCTGTTGCAAGCTTCATGTTTGAAACAGGGCAATGTACAATAACAGCATTTCTTTCACTAATCGTTCTTGCCTCGCCTTTAGTTATCCAGCCGCAGTGAGCAAGAATGGAATTATCCAGCAAGCCTAAAGAGTCAAGGTACTCTATCACAAACATCCTGTTTTTCTTGTAGCACTCAAACACTTCTCTCCTGGTTTCTGCTGCGTGGATGTTAAGCTTAACCCTATGCTTTCTTGCAAAGTCCCTTGACTTAACCAGGGTCTTTTCTGAGCAGGTGTGGACAGAGTGAGGGCTGATGCAGGGCTCAAACATCAGGCTTTTTAGCTTGAGCAGGGATTCGGCTGATTCAAGGGCTTTTTCAAATGATTCGCCTGAAAACCCCGGGCCAAGCATACAGCGGATTCCGTATTTTTCTGCAACAAGCAAGGTTTCTTTTGAGGAAAAGCACATGTCAACAAACGAAGCAACCCCTCTTGAAAGCATTTCCATTATACCTAGCTCTGATGAAATCGAAATCAGCTTTGGGGTTAGCCTTTCCTCCAGGGGGCTTACTTTTTCCAGCCATATGTTAAGCGGGAGGCTGTCCTCGAATCCCCTGAAAAGGGTCATTGCTGTGTGGGTGTGCGCATTCGTGAAAGCAGGAAATACTATTTTATCTGAGCAGTCAATTGTCTTTTTAGGCTTCTTTTTGCTGGCTTTTGAGATTTTCTTTATCTTGCCGCCTTCAATATGTATGTCAACATTCTCAAGGATTTTCCTTGATGCATCCTGGGTTATTACAAACCTGCAGTTTTTAAGTATCATTTTTTGTCCACCAAAACAGCTTTTCCTGAAAGGTAATGCTCAAACTCCGAATCGCTTCTGCTCACTGTATCCACTAGCTGTATTTCTTTCTTGTGCAAGGGTGAGTCAAGGGCAAGGCTTTCTGCCTCGCCACCTTCAAATGCCTTATTGGTCAGCACTTTCTGCCTTAATATTTCATCTGCGTCCTGCTGCTGAAAATGCTTTCCCAAAACAGACTTGCTGATGCCTTCCGAGGTTGCGGTTACGAGAATGAATTTCATGTATTCTGCTTCTTCCAGCAGGATTTTATCCTGGCTTTTGTGCCAGAGCGGAGAAAGCACTTTTAATCCCAGCTCTTCTGCAACCATGCTTATGCGCATTCTCTGGTAGTCAGAAGCGATTGCGCCTGTGCATACTGCATTAATGCCGTGATTTTGCATTGCCTTTTTTAGCGCTCTCTTAAGCGAGTAAAGCTCGTCTTTCCCGGCAACTGCTCTCACAAGGGGAAGCTCAAGCGCCTGGGCAAGCGTGTCTATCTGGCTTGTAAACGGGACATGAAAAAGCATCGAGTCATCTCCTTCAGGAATAAGGGAAATCAGGCAGGCTATCTCATTTCCGGACAGGTTAAGCAAGTTCATTGCATAAACACTGTCCTTTCCTCCGGAGAATAATGCCCCGATTTTTAGTGTCTCTGGCTTTTTTTTAAGCATAAAGAATAAAAAACAGCAGTATTTATATAGTTAACCGATATAGGGTGTATGCATGGCAAGGTTCAGAAAGGTTACTGTTGTAAATGCTGTTCCGCCGGATGAAGACAGCATAAACTTAAGAATTCAGTGGATAGCCCTTTCGCTGGGTTTTTTTTCCACCAGGGACAAGGACAAGACTTGCTTCAGGATCTTTCTTGAGCTGCTGAGGAACTCAAAAAAGCATATTGCTGTAAGCAGTGACGACCTTTCCTTTCGGCTTAAGGTTTCCAGGGGGACCGTGATACACCACCTTCACAAGCTCCAGGAAGCCGGAATTATAGAGTCCCAGGAAAACAGGTATTTTCTGGTGAGCAGCTCTGTGAAAGAGATGGTTGAGCACCTCGAAAGTCAGGTAAGCAGGAGCTTTGAAAAGATTAAGAAAGTAAGCGAAGAGCTTGATGAAAACTTTGACAAGCTGCTGGGTGCGTGAAAAATAAAATAAAAAAATAAAAAAATTATCTTCTGCCTCTAACCTGTTTTGAGATAAGCGCCTGTTCGCCGAACTTCGCGCTGGCGCCTTGGCCGCTTCCAAGCCCAAGCTCAGCCCTGATATCAAGCGCAGCCTCTATGTCTCCGCTCTTCCCTGCATGCCAGGCAGCCACAAACCTATCAAAGTTGTCTTCGGTCACTACTAATACCACTCTGGGCATTCTTCCGTTCTCTGTCATAATCCAGTACCACCCAGCATAGTCAAGGCTCTCAAAAGCAGTTTCCATCAGCTCATGCCTCTCCTCACTGTGCTCCGGTCCCGGAATGCTGTAGTCTCCCCTGTAGGCGCTTGCCAGGGACATCGACAGCAGCAGCCCAAAGACTGCGAGCGCTGTCATTCCAAATAGATTTGTTTTTTTCATTTCTTTACCTCTTTTGCTTTTACGGTTTTTTCAAACCGCTCATGATATGATTTATGCCGCAGGTATTTAAATGCAGAGAAAGACAGATATACACTTGAAGTCCACTTTTTTTATAAAGCTTTAAATAGACAGGGTGACTTGGGGGTTAAAAAAAATGTCAGCTTACCAGCACTTTGACCTGCTCAGGTTTGGGACAGAGTTTGCTTACTCTGTAGTTATTGTTATCATGTTCCTGTTTATTTATCTCAAAACAAAAGGCCTGTTTAAAATATCCAAGTACAGGGGCATAAGGTATTTCAGGAACGCTTTCCTGTTTTTTGCGCTTGCCTACGCCTCAAGAATACTCTATCACTCTGTAAAGCTAATGCTGGTTGCTTCAGAGTATCATGTTCCTGGGAGGGTGCTTTCCGTGATTTCGCTGTTTTTGGTGAGCTACTTCGGCTCTGTAGCTATAGGCTACTTAATATACAGCAGCATCTGGAAAAAGGTTGAGCACTGGAAGTTTCTGGTGTTTATCCACCTTTTCGCCTTTATGGTGATTCTGCTTTTCCCTCTTGGGTTTTCGCTGCTGCTTTTTATTGTTATCCAGCTAGGGATGATTGCAGCAATCTTTATAGTTAACAGAGGCAAGAAAATAAGGTATCTCTACTCGCTTGTTTCTTTGTTCTGGATATTTAACATGATTATCCTGTACACCAGGAGCCTGCTTTCTTTTGAGGCAAAGCTGGTCTTCCAGGTGCTTTCAGTGATACTGCTTAGCTATTTCATAGCAAAGGTCTTAAAATGGGCAAAGTAGAGAGGAAAAGGGAAAGGCTGGAAATCATTTATGACATAATTAAGATTATCAACGACAACCATAATTCTATCAGGCCTACCCGCCTGCTGAGGCAGTCAAACCTTTCCTCAAAAAGCTTCAGCGATTACTTTAATGAGCTTAGAGAGAAAGAACTAATCAAGGAGATTTATGACAAGAAAGGCAGAAAGTACATAACGCTTACTGACAACGGCTTCAAGTATCTTGAGAAATATGCAGTGATAAAGGGATTTGTCGATGAATTCAACCTGTAGTGCCATGAAGCGTTGCTTATTCTTGCGTGCTTTAGAACCCGTGCACTGCCCTTGCAAGGCTTTGCAGCCTTTCTTCTTTTGACTTGGCTACGCTTAATATGCTGAAAATAATCAGTGAAAAAGCTACAATAGAGAAAAGAAGGTAGTCGCCGGCATCTGAGAAAATGTTTCCTGCAACAAAGTTGCCTGTTATTGACGAGCCTGAGGCGATGAAAAATATTCCTGATAACACAAGCAAAACCGCAGACATCAGCTTTGCTGCCGAGATTTTTGCAAGGCGCTTCCTGAGCTTCTCCGGGAAGTCCCTGTAGCTGTGGCTGAAGAGCCATTCCCTGTGGGTAAGCTTTCCGTGCCGTGTCTTAAGCGCTGCATCCCTTGCTTTTGCGTGAATTACTCCATTCAAAAAAAGCATCTCGCATTCTTTTTTAGTTATTTCTTTTGCTAGGTCGCTACGGGGCTTTGAGCCTCTCCCGACAAGGTAAGAGGTTGAGGCGTCTTCTTCTTCGAATGTCTTAACTACATTGCCTGGCTCAGACTCTACTGTCTTGAGCCTTCTCACTACATCAGGGAACTCTTCTTCGGTTATATCTTCAAGCACGCTGTACATTTTTTCTTTTTACTCTCCAAACTTATCCAGCTTTTCTATCTTTGAGAGCAGGATATTGAGCACATCAAGCCCTCTTACAAAGAGCGTGGGCGAGGGGTTTGACTCTGAGAATATTCCGTTGTCTTTCCTGCAGTTCTTTCCCCACATAAGGATAGGGACTGCATCCGCGGAATGCTCCTTCACTGCACATGGGGTTGAGTGGTCTCCTGTAATAAGCACAACATCAAAATTTTCTTTTATCCCTTTCATTACTTCTTTGTCTATTTTTTCTATAAACTGCTTTTTTTCAACAGGCTTTCCATCATGGCCAAATGAGTCAGGAGCTTTTAGGTGAAGAAATACAATGTCGCTTTCCTCTTTTGCCTTAAGCGCTGCATCCAGCTTGGCTTTCAGGCTTGTGTTTTTATCTCCTGTTGCGCCTGGAACATTCAGGACATTCATGCCGACAAACCTGGCTACGCCTTTGTACAGGGCGCCGCCTGCTATGCAGGACATTTTTATCCCAAGCCTTTTTTCAACCGAATCAACCTGCCTGTACGCTCCTGCACCCCTGAGAAGGATAACATTGCCAGGCAAAAGGCCTTCTTCTTGCCTTCTTTTGTTCCATTCTGAATTATTGAGTATCCCAATAATCCTTCGGGTGAATTCATTTAAGATTCTTGCTGTCTTGTCTGCCTGTAACGAGTTGTCCTTCGGCCTGCTTTCAAGCGGCTTTTCACCTGTCTTGTGCGGGTCAATGTCTGTGATAAGGTTTGAGAGGCCGTTTCCCCTGAAGATAACAACCCCGCGATGCTCGCTTGTGTGCCTTGAGATAACATGGATATCTTCTATTTTCATTCCATCAACAGCAGAGTAGAGCTCTTTCATGTGGCTGTCATTCCTGCCTGCTCTCCTGTCTGTAATAATGCCGTTCTCAAGAGTTGCAAGGTTAGCCCTGAAGGCTACATCACTTTCCTCGAGCTCAAAGCCTGCGCCCAATGCTTCGTAAATTCCCCTGCCAAAATAGAAAAGGTAGGGGTTATAGCCAAACAATGCAAGGTGGGCTGTATCGCTTCCTGGGATAACCCCGGGGGCTATTGTATTCATAAAGCCTGTTTCGCCTTCTTCTGACATGGAGTCAATTACCGACTTTTTTGCTGCTTCCAGCGGGGTTTTGCCTTTAAGCTCTGGGCAGGGCAAATCTCCCAGGCCGTCTATTACAATAAAAACCGCTTTCTTTGGCATTTGAACGCGCCTCAAAATATGGAAATATCTATACTCTTATAACCTATACAATAACTGAATACTTTACTATTTAAACTTTACTAAACACTAAACAGAAAATATTAAAAGATAGGGGTTGGCGGATGCTTGCTGAGTGAGGCAGAATGCTGATAGGGATTGTAGGAAAGCCTAATGTAGGGAAAAGCACTTTTTTTAAGGCGTGCACTCTTGCAAACACTGAAATCGCTAATTATCCTTTTGTGACAATCAAGCCTAACAGGGGGGTTGGCTATGTAAGGGTTGAGTGCGCTGACAAGTTTTTTAACACGAAATGCAAGCCGAGGGAAGGGTTTTGCATTGAGCATAACCGGTTTGTTCCTGTCGAGCTTCTTGATGTTGCAGGGCTGGTGCCTGGTGCGCATGAGGGAAAAGGGATGGGTAACCAGTTTCTTGATGACTTAAGGCAGGCTGATGTGCTTGTGCATGTGATTGATGTGTCGGGCTCTACAAATGAAAACGGGGAGCCTGTTGAGCCGCTATCTTATAATCCTGAGAATGATGTGCTTTTCCTGGAAAATGAGCTTGATATGTGGTTTTTCCAGATATTCATGAAAGTCTGGAACAAGTTTTCAAAGCAGGTTGCGCTTGAGCATGCTGATCCTGTGAAGGCGATTGTAAAGCAATTTTCAGGATTAAATGCAACTGATGATATTGTTAAGGAATGCTTCAGGGAGCTTGGGCTTTCAAATGAGATCACCAAATGGAGTGAGCCTGAGCTTAAGAAGTTTGCATCCCTGCTGAGAAAGAAAACCAAGCCGATAATAATTGCTGCAAACAAGATAGATTATCCTGGGGCTGAGAAAAACCTGGAATCGCTTAAGGAGAGATTCAGGGAAACCACGATTATAGCAACCAGCTCTGAGTCTGAGCTTGCGCTGAGGGAGGCTTCTCTCAAAGGGATGATAAAATACATTCCTGGTGACAGCTCTTTTGAGATTAAGGATGAGAGTGCTTTGTCTGAAAAGCAAAAGGCTGCGCTTTCTTTTGTGAAAGAGAAGATTCTTGGCAGGCTTAAGAGCACCGGAGTGCAGGATGTGCTGAATGAGGCTGTGTTCTCTGTGCTGAAATGCATTTATGTCTTTCCTGGCGGGGTTAGCAAGCTTGCCGACCAGTTCGGGAATGTGCTGCCTGACTGCTTTATATTGCCTGAAGGGAGCACTGCGCTGGACTTTGCCTACAAAGTGCACTCTGACCTGGGAGACAACTTTATTAAAGCAACAGATGTAAAGAGAAAGCAGACTATAGGAAAAGAGCATGTCCTGAAAAGCGGGGATGTGATAGAGATTCACGCAAGAGGATAAAAGGTGATGAAAGAATGGGAATTTTCCACGCGTATGACATAAGGGGGGTTTACCCGGATGAAATTGATGAGAAGAAAGGCTACGAGATTGCCAGGGCTTTTGCTGAGTTTATTAAGCAGAAGCACAAGCTCGAAAGATGCAGGATTGCAATAGGCATGGATGCAAGGAGAAGCTCTCCGGGGATTTATAATTCTGTGATTAAGGGTGTGATTGAATCTGGTTTTGATGCTGTGCTGCTTGGCGAGGTTACCACTTTCCTGAGCTATTATGCTGTTGAGGCTGGGCTTGCTGACTTTAGCATTATGGTTACTGCATCACATAACCCTAAGCAGTACAACGGCTTGAAGTTTTCCAGGGGAAGCGAAATGATTTTCTCTGAAAATGGGCTTAAGGAGATTGAGGAAATATATTCAGCAAAGAGCTTTTCAGAGCCGAGAAACAAAGGGAGTGTTTTTGAAGAAGATGTTGTTTCTGTTTATTCTGAATACCTTGCCAGAAAGTTTAACACAAAATACAACAGCAAGATTGTTATCGACTTCGGGAACGGGATTGCCGGGCCGGTGTTTAACAGGGTTGCGAAAGTGCTTGGGCTTGAGTTTTATCCGCTTTTCTTGGAGGCTGACGGTGACTTCCCTAACCATGAGGCAAACCCTATCAAGGAAGAGACGCTGGAGGTACTTAAGAAGAAGGTTATGGAGGAGAAGGCTGATTTAGGCTTTGCATTCGATGGAGACGGTGACAGGCTGGGGATTGTGGATGAAAAGGGAGAGTTTCACCAGATGGACTATATTATCGCTTTTCTTGCTGAGCACTGCCTGAAGGAGCATCAGGGTGAAAAGGTATATTATGACCTCAGGTGCAGCAGGGCTGTGGAAAAGGTGATAAAAGACAACGGCGGCATTCCTGTGAGGGTTAGGGTTGGGAACCCTTTTTACAAGAAGCTGCTGCGTGAGCAGGGCGGGCTGTTTGGTGCTGAGCTTTCAGGGCATGTGATGTTTAAGGAAAACTTCTGCCTTGATGACGCTATATTTGCGCTGCTGAAAATCCTTGAAGCGCTTGAGGAGGACAGGAGAAACCTTTCTGGGATTTTGCACTCTTACCGGATTTTTGCAAAAAGCCCGGAGACCAACTTCAGGGTTAAGGATGCCGATGCAGCAATAAGCAGGATTAAGGAGAAGTTCTCAGGAAGCAAGATTGATGAGACGGATGGGATAACTGTGGAGCTGGACAGCCATGCCTGGTTCAACATAAGGAAGAGCAACACAGAGCCATTGGTAAGGCTGAATGCAGAGGCAGAGAGCAGCGATAAGCTGGATGAGCTTATGAAAGAGCTGAAGGGGGTTATTTGGAGCAACTAACTGGATTTATTACAATGAGAGCATATCCCTGACTTAGCAGCATCGGAATCTGGCTTATACAAAACACCGCAGCCACTAGTTGTACAGTAATATGAATTTATCTTTATGTTATTGGAATGACAAAAAGGACAGGTTTTTTCTTTTATTTTTGATGCTCTAAACTTTTGATTACAGTCCAAAGCAAATATACTTAAAAGGTACAACCGTGCCCCCTGAAACTTTGCTGGGGACTATCTATTTCTTATTATTTTTTCGGGTTTTTTGATATTCATCTATCTTTTTCTTTACCTGTGCAACTTTTCTTGCAATAACTCTGCTATATGTAACCTGAATGTCAAATAGGAAGGTCTCCCTGGCTTCGAGCTCCTTGCATATGTGCCTGTTTTCTCCTACTATTCTCTTTTCACTAATAAATTCCTGCCAAATGCCATCCATCTCAGACTTCAGCTTTATAAGGTCCTCGGAAGAAGAGAAATTTGAAGCAAGAATGTCTTTGAGAACACTCAGCAGGTCTTCCAGGTGCCTGTAGCTTGATTGAGCAACTTTCATAAAGCTCTCTTTCTCTTTCCTGCTTTCTTTTAGATCATCATGCAGTTTCTCACCTTCCTTGATCTCTGCACTCATACGCTTATTCATCTCTTCGTAATCACTAACAATTGAATCTAGCTCATCCCTGTCAGAATTCGGGAGCGAGCCAAGCTGGTCTTCCATCTTTTTAACGAACTCCATAAACCTTTTTCTCCGGGTAGCCAGTATTGAGGTTTTTTGTTCAAGCTTTTCCAGAATTTTTCCTTCGCCATCGATAACTTTTTTTATGCTGTCGTTCTTGCTTTTATATGACCTCAGGCATTTAGCCAGTGCAACAATGCCGTTCTTTGCAGCTTTGTTAATGGCGCTCTTCATCTTTTCCTTTTCCTTTGCATCGCTCGGATTGCTGTTAAGAAGAGGGATCAGCAATTTAAGTGAAAGCAGTATATCATTAAGCTGGCTTGAGCAATTCTTAAGGTCTTCAAAAGACTTATCCAGAATCTGCTGTAAAATCTGCAGGTCTACTTTTAATCTTCTTGACACAAGGCCTGCCCATTTCGTATCAACGACCTGGTTTGCAAGCTTATCGATAAGCTCGTCAATATTCTCAGAGTCATCATCATTGATAGGCTCTCCCTTTTTGTTTCCCTGGGTTTCTTGATGAACTTGCCAGGACGGCCTGGGCCTGCCGGGACCACGCGTCGGAGGGTTTTTTCCTGGGTCGTTGTTAGAATCACCACCATCATCATCCCCATCATCCCTGCGCGGCCGCTTTTTTGGCTCTACCCTGTTAGCCCTCCAGTCCCTCTTAAAGTCAGAAACCCCCTTGTGCGCCTGCCCGAGGCTGCCAAGAAACCATACGAGCAGGGTAACGCAGACTGAAAAGAAAATTACAGCCCCTGCCCCAAAGCCTGTGATAGCGCCTATCCAGGCAAGGAAAGTCAGGAATATAAACGGGATGGGAGTCAGAAAAACACACATAAGAGAAAGCGCAAGGCAGAATATAACTAGAGGCGCCTTGTTCTCTCTTCCATTGCCTGAATCCTTAAACATAGGCACCTTTTTCACCAGGACATAAACCAAAGAGAAAACTGCAGCGAAAACAAGAAGCATCGCCCAGAGAGGAGCGCCCGCCTGCCTTGTGGTGTACTGGAATGTCCTGATATTTATCAAAAGAGGCACTCTCTGGCTGAAGAAGCGCACAAAAACATTTGCAGTCTCGTCAGGCTGCTGCCCGAAGATAAGGGAAAAGCTTCCCCTTTCAGTAGCATAGCCAATCCTGCCGGAAAAGTCCCACTGCGCAAGCGCAGGCGCAGCGAAGAATGAAAGAATCAGCAAAGCAAAAAGAGCGTTCTTTACAAGGTTATTAGCATTTCGAGCAGCCATTCAATATCTTTTACTTGTCTTTTATATATAAACTTTCCTTTTTTAGGGGAAAAGCAGAAATAATCCCGGCACCGTTGCTATTATATAATAGGCGATAATCTGAAACACCAGCGCCAGCAGGAAAGATGGCAGGAAAGGCATGCCTTCTTTTACTTTAAGTGTATACGAGCTGCCAAAAAGCTTTTTCAGCATTGCTATCTGGGAATTAAGAAGCCCAAGGTCGCCTGTGCCGCACACCACAATCTCATCTGAATCTACAAGGAAGCCGTTTTCCTTCATTTTCTTTTTGGCTTTTTCTGAAACCTGTGTGTAGCCCTTTGCTTCAATATCCTTTACTGAAAGCCTTAGCTCCTTAGCCAGCCTCTTTGCAATCCGCTGTCTCTGGAACTCTTTCGGGTTCTCGGGGCGGTTCTTCCCAAGAGGGATAAGCCTCAAAAGCCTGTAATAAAGTGTATATATATAAGAAATTGAATCCAGGTTGTCATACTGCTTGTATATAATATAGTCAAGGTAGCTCATGCCTTTCCTTTTTGCCCTGATTTCCTCTTTTACCCAGTCTCCTTCTGTAAGCCTGGAAACAGGAATCTTTTTCAGCATCGCCACGGACTCAAGGTTTTTCAGCGAAAGGTAAAGCAGGAAAACAAACAGGCACATCAATGCTGAGCCTGCAACATAATATCTCAATGAGATAGGCAGGAAGAGGGACATTAAAACAAGAAAAAGGCAGGCTGTCAGAATTACCTTTCTAAGCTTAGAGTACTTCTTTGCAAGCTTGTTATACTCCCTTGCAAATGCCTTCCTGTTTTTTAATACGGTATAAGTCACCCACGCCATCCCATAAAAAGCCCCGGCAAAGATTGAGCAGAGCAGGAAAAAGCTTAGCGAAAGCAGATGCTCTCCAGGAGCAAGTGAAAGCGGAATCCCTAGCAAAGCCCCAAGACCCATGAGCACCTTAGCATCACCGCCTCCCCACTGGCCTGAGAAATACATCAGGAAAGAAAAGCCCATTGCAGCAAAAAAGCCAGCCAGGGAACCCAAAATGAATGAAGAGTCCATGTAGAAAACTGAAAAAAAAGCATTAAGAGAAAAACCAAGCGCTATAAGCGTATAGCTCAGCCAGTTCCACACCTCTCTTGACTTTATGTCTTTTATGCTTGAGACAAGCAGGTAAAGAAACGCCACGGAAAACTTAATAATGTAAATCATCATCCTTCAAAAAACAGCAGGATTATTAAACTTTTTGATAAGTTGATGGGTTTGAAAAAATGAGCAGGGAAATAATTGAGCAGTGGGAAGCTGAGTTTTTCAGCAGGCAGGACAAGATTATTGGAATGAAAAAGAGAAAGGTTCTGCAGCAGAAGGTTGTTTTGGTAGTTGGCTGCGGGGGCCTGGGCTCTTTTGCAGGTGAGCTTGCTGCGAGGTCTGGAACAAGCGTTATTCTTATTGATAACGATGTTGTTTCACTTGATAATATCCAGAGGCAGAACTTTACCATGGATGAGCTGGAGAAGCCCAAAGCTGAGTGCTGCGCCCAAAGAATCAGCAGGATTGTAAGGAAGGAGCCTGAGGCTGCCAGGGCAAGGCTTGATGAGAGCAATGCACCTGGGCTTATAAGAAAAGCAGACATTGTTCTTGACTGCACTGATAACTTTTCTTCCAGGGAGATAATTAACAAAGCGTGCCTTGATGCAAAAAGGCCTTTTGTATATGCAAGCGTTGAGGGATTTATTGGCTATGTTTCCCTGATTGCTCCCTATGAAGGGGCATGCCTTGCCTGCTTTGTGAAAAGCCTTGAAAATCAAGAGCATAATAATAAAGAGACTAATGTTTTTGGTACTGTGCCTTTTTCTGTTGCCGGGCTCCAGGCAACGCTGGCGCTCAGCTGGCTGATTGGGGATTATAAGGAAAAAAATGCTCTTTACAGGATTAGCGTGGCAGAGCTTAAGATAGAAAAGCTAAAGATAAAAAAAGACCCTTCATGCAGAATCTGCGGTAAGAAAGCCTAACTCTCCTTATTCCTCTCCGAAAACAACTGCCTCAAATCTGTAAATTCTTGTGCCCTTTTCCAGCCAGGCTGACCTGGGCAGCCCTGCTTTAAGGCAGACCTCTTCCAGGAATTGCTTCGGGCTGAAGTTAAACTCTTCTGCAACCTGTGGCAGGAGAAGCCCGGAGTAGAAGCCTTTCTTTACAATCAGGCCGTGTTTTCCTTTGGTTATTTTTTCAGGAAGCTTTTCCTTGTCTTCATCTTTAAGCTCCTCTGGCTGGCTGAGAACAGATATCTCTATGGAAATGCCTTTTAGCTCATCTTCTGATACAGGCGGAAACCTCGGGTCTTCCAGGGCTGCTGCAACGGCTGCCTTGGCAACTGCCTCCCATAAAGGCATGATTGGGTAGGGAAAGCCTATGCACCCTCTCAGCATTCCGCTTTTCTTGAGCGTTACAAAACAGCCTCTTTTTTCGCTGAAGTTTTCCTTTAGAGGCTGCTCTGCAGTAAAGCCTTTAGAAGAAAGTGCTGAGGCAATCGAGCCTCTGGCAAGAGAAAGCAGGCCTTTCTGTTCTTCTGAAGATAACATGAGAATAAACTATTTATTGGCTTTTTTGGCTTTTGATGAGGCCTTTGGCTTTGCTTTTGTAGCTGTTTCTATTGAGGAATGCGCGCTCTTTATGTTTTTTCTTATGTTTTTTATGGCTTCCTTGAGCGCATCCCTTGGGGCAACCTTGGTTGTGGTGTGGACCAGAAACTTTGGGACTTTAACAAGAGGGTGCCTGATATTGTAGCCTGCAGAATTCACGCCATCAATCTTGTTTAGCTCATCTTTAAGAAGGTTAAGGATTGTATGGTCTTCACCCGGAAGCTCGAACACGAGCTCGGTTTTTGTTTCTGAAATGATTTTTATGTCCATTTTTGCACCTGCCTGATTTGTGATTGAAAATGATGGGTTTTATAAAATTTTGGGTAAATTATATGGAATTTCCTGTTGCTAAAACCTTGAAAGCATTGAGACAAGGCTCCATATCTGTGTCCTTGTGAAAGCAGGAACATTGGAATCCTCATTCATTTCATCAAGTATGAATACTGCCTTGTCAACCCTTAGCGACACGTCAAGCTCGTTGTTATTAAGGATGTCTATTATTTCATCCAGCTTTTTCCTTATGTTTCTTGGCACTGTCATGTCCTCTTTCAGCTCAGTAATAAACTCGGAGACCTCATCCAGGGCCCCGCAGGATTCAGCCTTTGGCATTTTCATCACCTTGTTTCTTGCTTTTGCTAATTACCTCTTCCTGAAGCGAAGAAAGGCGCTTCCTGAGTGCTTCTTCCTGGCCCCGGATTGACTTAAGCCTTATGTCCAGGCTTTCCTTTGAGGAAGAAAGCTGTTTTTTCAGGGATTCCTTGTCTGACTTAACCATAATGCTTCCTATAATCCTGTAGGACTCGGAAGATGAGCCAAGCTCACTTAAAGAGGATTCAAGCTCGAATAACTGAGAATTAATCGCGTTTTTTTGCATGAGCAGGGTCTGCAGGCTTTGCTCTATTTCTTTTATCTGCTGTAGTGTTTCTTTCATTTTCTACCACATTTCTTACCCGCTCATATATTGATACCAGCTTTGTTATGCTGTTCAGCACCGCCCTAAGGGATGTGCTGTCCTTTGCCTCAACCTTAAACATGAGCTTCCCTGGCTTTTTTTCAACGCTGTAGGAAGCCCTGTCGTTGAAGCCTTTTTTTGCGTCTTCAAGCTCAGGAGCAAATACCTTGTAAAGCTGTTCCGGGTCTAAGTCGGTTGTTATTGTTGCCTTATAGCTCATCGTGCCTTGACTCTTTTGATGATTCTCCTAGGCTTGTAAAGGATCTTGCTGCCACAGTAAGGGCACCTTACCTTCTTTTTTACAAGCTGAAAAGGTACGCTCTTTGAGCATATAAAGCATTTGTACTCTACCATTTTTTCGCCTCAACTGAATAGGCTTTTGAGGTAAATCTCTTGCCGCATTTCCTGCATTCCCATATCCCCATTGAAGCTCTTTTCACTGAGCTTTTTCCCTCGCAGTAAGGGCAGTCATACCTGGACCTCTGCATCTGCTCTATCTTGAGGAAGTCTCTCTTTATATTGCTTCCGTACCTTGCTCCGAACCGCTTTGTGGTGTTCCCTGATATTTTCTTCATTTTAGCCACCCAGTGCTGGTGGGGCTGCCCGGATTTGAACCGGGGTCTTCTGGTCCCAAGCCAGAGAGGCTAGACCAAGCTACCCCACAGCCCCTGCAATTAAGATAGAGAAAGGAATCCTTTTATAAAGTTTTTGATAAGAATGGCGAGAATGCAAAAGAGAAAGAAGAAAAGATAAAAACAACCAAAAGCCGAAGAAAAACGAAAGGAATATAAATATCTACTGTTTCGTAGTAATGAAATGCCTGGCAAAGGAAAAAATAAAGGAATTGAAACTCATCCCCCTAGCTACTTTTCCTTGTTTATTTATGATTTCTATAAGCTTTATATTTCTAACTTAGAATATAAAATCTTGGAGGCAGAGCTTCTTGAAAAGGTTTCAGATCCGAAAAGTGAAGAGAATGAAGAGCTCATACGAGAATACTACGGGCGCATTGACAAAAAAAGCAATAGTATTAATGAATTAATTAATAAAAACGAGAAAAAATACAATAAAATTTGGGGAGAAAGCAGTGTTATTGAAGAGCTAACAGACCTTATACTTTGGAAGCCTATTATAACAAAAAAGGTTCTTGGCGCAGAAGAATTTACAGCTACTATTTCAGGGACTCTAAACCTTTATTTAAAAACAAAAGAAGAAGAAAAAAAGAAAATAAAAAAAGAATATGTTAAAATAATTGAGGCCTTTGATGAACAAAACCTAAAGAAGAGAGATAACTTGCCGCTCGTTAGCTACATAGTTAATTGCAGTGAAAAATTTATTGAGAACGATCCGGAAATAAAAAAGAAAAAGAGATATCTGGAAGAAAAGTTTCCTATCCTGCTTAAAAAAGAGGAACCCAATTATAATAATTTTATTGAAAATTATATTTCAAATGGCTTCTAAAAATTGAATATAATTCGGTTAAATAAAAAACAGAAATAAAAAAAACAAAAACCTTTCTCACAAGTCATCATAAGTTAAGATTCTTATAGGCGTGCTTGCGTTGCTTACGCTTGACTCTGTCCCTACAAGATACCTTACCTTTGCCCTTTCGCAGGCTTTTACGAGGTCTTTTGAGATGCTTTCGTCAATCACAACAGCATGGATATCTGTGCTTAAATCCTTAATTGTTGACTGAAGCTCGTTTATCGGTATCTTTGCCAGGATTTCCATCTTGCTGTCAAGCAGGCAGGCGCCTTTTGTGCCTACGAGCTCATCTGAGAGCTGCTTGAATTTCTCCTTCTCTGCTGCTGAGATCTGGGCTGGCTTGCTGGCCGGCTGCTGCCTCTGCTGCCCTCGGTTATCGTTTCTTCTCCTGTCCCGGTCGTCTCCCTTTGAGCTTTTTTGGGAATCCTGCTGCCTCTTATCGTTATTACTTTTGCCGTTAGAGCCATCTAACTCAGGTATATTATGGTCAAGCCTGTATTGCTCTGCTGCTATCTTGCTTCTCAAAGCCTTGTGGATTTCCTTCTTTGTAAGCTCCTCAACCTCTTTGCCGTCCGAGGCTTTCACAACAAAATCCAGGTCAGCCACAGACAAGAGCTCTTTGATGTTAAGGTCGCCGCCTCTATCTCCGTCAACGAATGCAGTAAGCGTCTTTTTCCTCGAGAGCTCAATGATTGTATCTGGCACAGAAGAGCCGTTCATTGCGATAACGTTCTTAAAGCCGTTCTTAACAAGCGTAATAACATCTGCCCTGCCCTCAACAACAATCACTTCATCAGACTCTGCAACTGCCGGGCCTGCCGGAAGCCTGTCCCTGCCGTACTCGCCAATTTCCATAACCCTGACTGAAGAGGAAACCTCCTCTGCTATCTCTTGGGTGTCTGGCATCATCTTGTCCATTAGGTTTTTAAGAAGGTTTTTTGCTCTCTCAACAACATACTTTCTCTTTGAGATTCTTACATCTTCTATATTGTTGACTGTGATTGTGGCGTTGCACGGTCCGATTCTCTGGATAATCTCCAAAGCTGCAGCAACTATGCAGGTTTCAGCCTTGTCAAGTGAAGAGGGGATTGTTATCACTCCCTTGCTCTTTCCGCCTTTTGATTCCAGGTTTACCTCAATCCTGCCAATCCTGCCGCTTCTCTGAAGCTCTCTTAGCTCCAGGTCTGAGCCCAAAAGCCCTTCAGTCTGGCCAAAGACCGCTCCTATCACATCTGGCTTATCAACCATTCCGTCAATTTTTATATCTGCATGAATAATGTACTTTGCAGAAACTATGCTTATTTTTCCCATTTAATTCACCTCTTTGCTTCTAGAGGGAGAACTAGCCACTCACTAAGCACAAGTTATGCTTAAGACTCATCCTTTCCTGAAATACAATGTTTTGATGAAATGATGAATGAGATTTGGCCTGCCCCCCATTTTGTAAAAACAATGGGGCCCACAACACTAACTCCCAAACTCATAGCTTGAGTTTATCGTTAGCTCCTTTGAGTACTCTCGTGGTGGGCCTGAATTGCCCGGGGATGTCTCACACTCATTTAGGCTGTTTATAAGCCCTTGTGCAAGGACCCATCCGAACAATCTTACTGTTTAACAGAAAAGGATAACTAAAGCTTGTTTATAAATCTTATCAATTTAAAAAAGCAATGTGCGTTTTCACAATAAAAAAGGCTTCTAAATCACTCAAGGATAACACAAAACCTTTAAAAACAAAACGGGCTAAAGAGGAGTGTATGCAGGGCAGCGCGAAGGAAGAGCTTTACAAGTACTGGTACTTGAGAAGCGAGCAGGAAGTGTTAAAAGACCTAAATACCTCAAGGGAAGGGCTCACCGATGCTGAAGCAGAAGAGAGGATAAAAAGGGACGGGCTGAACACACTTGCAACAGAAGATAAGCTGAAATTCTTAAAGATTCTTGCACGAAACTTCAATAACCTGTTGATATATGTGCTGCTAGCTGCTGCTATTATTTCCATATTCTCTGACCACTTTGTTGAGTTTGTTGCTATCATGATAATTATTCTTTTTACTGGCTTCCTCGGCTTTTTCCAGGAGTTCAGGGCTATGAAATCTATCCAGGCCCTGTCAAAGCTTACTGCAAAGAAAGTTTATGTCCTGCGCTCTGGAAAATGGAAGGAAATTGATGCCACTCAGCTGGTCAGGGGAGACATTGTTTCTCTTAAAAGAGGCATGATTGTTCCTGCTGACCTGAGGATAATCGAAACAAGCACATTATCTATTGATGAGTCTATCCTAACCGGCGAGTCTGTACAGAAATACAAGAAAACAGCAAAACTGAGAAAGCAGGATATTCCCGTGGCGGACCAGGACAACATGGCCTTCAGCGGGACGAGCGTCGCAAACGGCTCAGGAATCGGAGTGGTTGTTGAAGTTGGGCTGGGCTCTGAGCTGGGAAAAATATCAAAGCAGCTTGCAACCATCAAGGAAAAACCAAGCCCGCTGCACAGGCAGATGAACCATGTAAGCAAAAGGATATCGATTGCCGTAATAATGATTGCCATACTCTTCTTTTTCTACCTCCTTGCAAGGGGAGAGCCTGTGGCAGGCAGCCTGCTGCTGATAAGCGTGATTGCTGTTTCCGGAATCCCTGAAAGCCTGCCTCTGGCACTAACTGTTACATTATCACAGGGCGTTAAGACTATGGCAAAGCATAACGCCATTGTAAAAGACCTGAATTCTGTTGAAACGCTTGGAACAACAACAGTAATCTGCACAGACAAAACCGGCACGCTTACCCAGAACAAGATGGTTGTTGAAAGGATTGCACTGGCGGACGGAACAATTATCAAAGTTAAAGGCAAAGGCTATGAGCCCAATTCTGAGTTTATGAAAGGAAACAAGAGGATTAGCCCTAAAAACATAAAGTGCGCTGAGCAGCTTTTCAGGGCAAGCATACTCTGCAATAATGCAAGAATTGAAATGGAAGATGGAGAGTGGAGCCTTAATGGCGAGCCTACTGAAGGCGCCCTGATTGCGCTAGCAAAAAGTGCCGGGCTTGATGATGAGATTATAAAAGAGGATTTCCAGAGGCTTTACGAAATTCCATTTGATCCCTCCAAAAAGTTTATGATAACCGTTAATACTGTTGGGGCAAGGCCTGTTTCTTTCCTGAAAGGAGCTGTTGAGAAGGTGCTTTCAAAATGCGCCTATATCAGAACCTCAAGTGGAAAAGTGAAGAAGCTTACACCTGAAGAGCTAAATGGTATTCATAAGAATGTTGCAAGGTTTACTGACAGGAGCTACAGGGTTCTGGGCTTTGGGACAAAAGTGATGGGCTCTTTTGACAAAAAGAACCCAAATAAGGGGCTGGAAAAAAATTATGTTTTTGAGGGAATGGTTGCTATAAAGGATCCGATAAGGCACGAAGTGATAGAATCTGTAAAAGAATGCCGCCAGGCTGGGATCCGAGTAATTATGGTTACTGGCGACCACAAGAAGACTGCTGAGAGCATCGGCAAGAGCATAGGTATTATTGATGAAGAGCATGACCTTATTATTGAAGGCACCGAAGTTGACAAGATGACAGATGAAGAACTTGATGAGGTGATTGACAGGGTTGCAATATTTGCAAGAAGCACTCCTGAGCACAAGCTGAGAATTGTGAATTCTCTTCAGAGAAAGGGGGAGATTGCTGCAATGACGGGAGATGGCGTCAACGATGCGCCTGCGCTAAAGCAGGCAGACATTGGGATAAGCATGGGCAAGAATGGCACAGATGTTGCTAGGGAATCCTCAAATATGGTGCTTGCTGATGACAATTTCAGCACGATTGTAAACGCTGTGAAGGAAGGAAGAAGGATATACAGCAACATAAGAAGGTTCCTTTACTACCTTCTTGCTGGCAATATGACTGAGGTTTCGCTCCTTGTGATTACTGTTCTTATCGGCCTGGCTTCGCCGCTAACTGCGCTAATGGTGCTGTATGTCAACCTTGTTACAAGCTCGCTTCCTGCCTTTGCGTTAAGCGTTGAGCCGATGCACCCTAAAGTTATGAGGCAAAAGCCAAGGAACCCTAAAGAGAAGATACTGTCATTTTACCTTGTTGAGAAGATTCTTGTGCTGGTTCCTATTTTGTTTCTTGGGACTTTCTCCCTGTTCCTTTGGGAAATGAGAGGGCCTGACCCATCGATTGACAAAGCAAGAACACTGGCTTTTGTTGGAATTATAATGGTTGAGATGTTCCATGCGTTCAATGCAAAGTCGCTTCACACATCCATTTTCAACAAAAACCTATTCAGGAATAAGCACCTGTTCATCGCTATCGGCACGTCAATAGGCTTGACTGTGCTTGCTGTTTACAATGGGTTCCTGCAAAGCGTTCTTGGGACTGTGCCGCTGTCTGGAAAGGAATGGGCAATAATCATCGGGGTAAGCTCCCTGGTAATAGTCGTTTCAGAGATTATCAAGAAAATGATTGCAAGCGAATTCCGGGAGCAGGCTAACCTGCAGGGCGTTGAGGTCAGGTTTGAATAGTTGATGCTATTCTCTAACCAACTCAAGATAAAGCTCGTTTGTGGCTTTCTCAAGGTCTTTTATCTGAAAAGATGATGGGATTTCCTCTTTCTGGAACTCTTCCCAGAAATTCGCTGAGTCCCTGTAAGAGATTTTATCGATCTTGTCAAGCGGGGATGAGCCAATGATTCTTACCTCTGCTTTCTGAGGGCTAAAAAGGCTAAGCAAGGGCTTTAGTGACCTGTAAGGGTTTGTGTCTGAATATCCTGAGATGTAAAAAGAGGAGTAAGCATGCTCTGGGGTTACATGGTAAGCAGCCTGGCCTTGTCCATCATGCCTACATAACTAAAGCCTTCAATGCCTGAATTGTCAAGCGGCTTAAAAATCTCGGACATTCTTCCAATTACCTTATTGCCTGTTTCTTCAATTATTCCTTCCAGCTCTTGGAGGGAGCACCTTTCTCTTAGCTCTCTTATCCATGTCTGAGTCGTACATTGACACTATCATGATCTTTTCAACAGGGCTGCTTTTCTCATCAAGAAGAGGGATTGGCTTTAGTTCATGAAGCTCGCTAAAAAGGTCAAAGTATATGCCGTTCTTGTCTTTCTCTGCACTTTTCATCGTGTAAAAATAAGAGACACGCTGCTCATCAAACCTGCTCCAGAACTCTTCTTCATCTGCTGAGAGGGTTCCAAGGACTGTGCTTATTGAGGAAGACATAAAGATTCTTATCTCGGCTTTCATAGCAGGAAAAGCGAGATTAACAGGTCAAGGGAGAGCACTGGGTTAGGTAAACCAAAGGTGGACAGGAAAAACGATGCATATTTTTGCTTGGGAAATATGGAGACTGAAGCTGTGCTCTCTGAAAGCATCGCGACATACCTTTTCTTGTCTATCTCTTCAGGCTTGGTTTTCTCCTGAGGGTTTTCGTTAAGGCCTGTTAGCCTGCCATCAATGTTTGCGTTGCTCTCCTGAATGATTTTCTTCAGGTTAGCAACTGAGAACTGGTGGTTAATCTGGCGGTTTGGAATTAGGTTTATCCCATAAAGCGACACAGCTATGTTCTTTTAGACAGGGTTGAATATAGGCATACTTATAGTAGGTGAAAATCAAGGTTAAAAAGCTTATTTTTTTGCAGCTCCGGCTATCTACCAACAAGTTTTTAAAGTATCCTGAATCCTTGAGGATGAGAATAATGCTAAGACTAAGGTGAAAAAGATGAAGCTTAGCCTTCCTAAAGGAATGAAGGACTCACTTCCGCAGGATATGATCAGGAAACAGAGAATGATTGACAGGCTTAAGGGAATTTTTGAGCTTTATGGGTTTTCCCCGCTTGACACGCCTGCTATTGAAAGGCTTGATGTGCTCTCTGCGAAGTATGCAGGAGGGGCTGAGATTCTTAAGGAGACATTTAAGCTTAGCGACCAAGGGGGAAGGGACCTTGGGCTTAGGTATGACCTTACTGTGCCTTTTGCCAGGGTTGTCGGGATGAACCCTTCGCTTAAGATGCCTTTCAAGAGGTACCAGATTGACAAGGTGTGGAGAGACGGGCCTGTGGGTGCCGGAAGGTACAGGGAGTTTCTGCAGTGTGATGTTGATGTTGTAGGGGTTAAGCAGGTGCCTGCTGATGCTGAGATTCTTGCGATTGCCAAGAGGGCTTTCGATGCTTTCGGGCTTGAGTGCAAAATCTGTGTCAACAACAGAAAAATACTGAACGGGATTCTTGAGTCTATCGGGATTGAAAATAATAAAGAAGAAATTATTCTTGCGATTGACAAGCTGGAAAAAGTGAGCAGAAGCGAGATTGAAAAAGAGCTTTCTGGCTTGGGAATGGGCGAGAGCCAGGTGTTTAAGCTGTTTGACCTGTTTTCCCTAAAGGGAATTAATAAGGAAAAGATTGGGATGCTAAAAGAAGAGATCACTTCTGAATCCGGAAAGGAAGGGATTCAGGAGCTTGAGGAGCTTTTCTCGCTTCTTGATGCGTATGGCATAAAGAATTATGTGTTTGAGCCGAGCCTGTCCCGAGGGCTTTCGTTTTATACCGGCACTGTGTTTGAGGTTTTCCTGCCTGAAAGCAAAATCAGGAGCTCTGTGGCTGCCGGGGGCAGGTATGACAGGATAATCTCGCAGTTCCTTGAGTCTAAAAAAGAGTTTCCCTGTGTTGGCATCTCGTTTGGGCTGTCCAGGATTTACGATGCTATTGAAGACAGGCAGGAAGAGGCAAGAGGCACTGTTACTGATATCTTTATAATCCCAATTGGGATTGGAAATGAGGCTTTGGCGATTGCTGAGAAGCTGAGAGATGCAGGAGTAAAAACCGAGGTAGACCTGAGCGGAAGGGGCGTGAGCAAAAACCTTGACTATGCCAACACGCAGGGGATTCCGTTCGTTGCGTTTATCGGCGAGGAAGAGCTTAAGTCCAGAAAGCTGAAGCTAAAGGATATGAAGACAGGAAAAGAGCAGCTGGCTGGGCTTGACAAAATTGATGAGATTAAGAAGATTGTGCTTGGGTAAACGCTTAACTGAAAAAATCCCTGACGCTTTTTATCTCTTTTCTAAGGAGGGAGATGCTTTTTTGCTTTATTGAGCCTTCAATTCAGATTCAGGTGATTTAAAGAAGGTAGCGAGTTATGTGGTGCAAACAAGCAACCTAAGCGATGTTATAAAGCATATTCCTTAGAAGACTGGCCTTTTAACTACTTCAATTCCGGAGAGAACAGGAAGCTTCATTTAAACGCGGACTTTTACCTGCTCACCGCTAAAGCTAATTGTATCATTATTTCCCTTCTTTTTGAGTTAAATTTATAAAGAGCTGAATCCAGGCCAGCTAAAATGGCAAGAGAACTGAGCATAAAGGTAAAAAAGCTGTCTGATAATGCTGAGCTTCCGGAGTACATGTATGAGTCTGATGTGGGGCTGGACTTCAGGTCTAACGAGGATGTTACGCTTAAGCCCATGGAGCAGAAGCATGTAAAGACAGGAGTTGCTGTAATAATCCCTGAAAACCATGTTGGCCTAATCAGGGACAGGGCTGGCATTGTCAGCAAGATGAATGTTCATACTGTGGCCGGAACTTTTGACCCTGAGTACAGGGGAGAGGTTACTATCGGGCTGGTAAACTTTGGGGAAAACGAGGTTATGGTTGAAAAGGGCATGAGAATCGCGCAGATGATAATCGTGCCTGCAGCAAGGGTTGATGTGGAGGAAGTGGATGAGCTGCCTGACACTGAGAGAAGCGACAAAAGCTTCGGCTCAACCGGCATCAAGGACAGGGCTAAGCTGCTCAAGGAGATTGAGGACGACCTGAAGAAGCAGCAGCATGAAATGATAGGTGATGAGTAACCCTGATTTTTCTTTTATTTTTCTTACCTCCACAGCAAAAGCCAGCATGCAACTGACATGAGAATGCCTAAGATATAGCCCCATGGGAGTATCTTCACTCCCTTGATTCTGAGCCAGGGATAATAGTCTGAGAAGCTTGACCAGAACTCCCTTAGCTTAACCTCTGGGTTTACAACATACCAAAAGAAGTCTTCAATAACCAGGCCAGAGAAATAAGCGCTAAGGATTATTCCAAACAGCCTTGTATTCCATCCGTAAACTATTAAAGGCAAGGTAAGCATAAGCGGCCACATCACCCAGAAGATGTAGAAGTGGTAAGCAGTAAGCACGAATCTCTTTCCTATCCTGAACTTCCATCCGAGCTTTTTCTTGTCCCAGGAATTCCTGCCCTCGACATAAGCTTCCCAGAAAGACATTGCAATGACCGCCAGGTAAATCCAGACGAAGATGAGAAATGTGTTCATTCAGCTATCTTTTCCTCTGAACTGCTTAAATAGTTTCTCTTAACTGATAGAAGGTTACTGCCTAACTTAACAAGCTTGTGCAGAAATAATCAATCTTTCTTGTCCTTGCTCTCTTCTTTCTTTTCTTCTGCTTTTGGCTCGAGCTTTTTTTGCTTTTTTGCTTCCTTCAGCTTTTTAGCCTGCTCGGTTGCCTTTTCCGATAGCTTTTTGCTTTTGTCTTTCACATGGTGGGCCAACTTCTTTGAATGATGAGCTATTGACTTAGCTGCCTTGCTGCCATGCTTCTTTGAAGCGTGCTTTATTGCCTTGCATGCCTCAGCTGATTTTTTCTTAACACTGGCAAATGCCTTTTTTGCCTTGTCCGGGTTTTTCTTAAACAGAAAAAAAAGCCCGGCTGCCAATGCAACCACAATTGCAACCCAAAGCAAAGCTGTGAGAAACCCCGAACTAATCCTTTTTCCTTCTGACTGGTATACAAGCTCTGAGGGGAGCCCGGATGCCTCTGCGATATCTCTTTCCCTTGGGTTTTTTTCTGAGATTAAAACCTCATCCCAAAACAACAAGTCATTGATTATGCCTTCCATAAGGTCGTGCACTGTTACTGTTGCAACGCTTACATATGCATAGGGAACTTTATTCACAGTATTTTCTATTACAATAAACAGGTAATCTTTTTCATGCCCTCTTAGCAGTGCTGAGTTTGCGAATATGGAAGCCCACCAGGCAATTAGCTCTGTGTCATAGCTGTCTGCGCCGCTTGCCTCTATGCTTACAAAGATTGTGTTTCCGGATATAGAGATTTCTTCTGCCTTTACCCCGTCAAGCTCAAGCAGCTTTTCAAGAATCTCAGCATTCTTTGAGTCAATTTGCCTTTCCTGGCTGGCAGCAAATGCCAAAGGGACTATCAATAGAAGCGCAATTGCAATTCCAAGAGTTTTTATTGCGGTGGTTGCCATTTTTATGCCTTAGTATGCTGTAATTCCATCGGTATCGCAGTTTGCAGGGTCAGAAAAGCAGTCCTCAAGCGAGGTGCTTCTCTGCGCCCTTTCTGTTGCAAGCTTAACCACTACCTCAAATGTTTCTTTTGATATGGTTGAAGCAGTGCTTCCGAATACAGGGACATATGATGTTGCGTACTCAAGGCCCTTACCAAGGAAAACTGCTCCCTTAAGAACCTCAGCATGGCCTTCCTGTATTTTTCTCTGTGCGAGCAGGTCATCAAACTTCTTCACCTGCTTGTAAACGCCATTTACCTCATCATATATCTTCTTGAACTGCTGGATTTTTTTATTTATTGCCTGGTACTGGGCGCTTGCCTTGTCGTACTTGTCTTTAAGCCCTTCCAGGCGGGCCATCTCCCATTTCATGTTCTCACTGCTTCTTTGCCAAGCCCATTTCCAGCCTTCCTCTGCTACAACCCCGGCGCCATCCTTTGCATAATCAATAGCGCCTTCCTTGAGCTTGTCAATCAGGGCATTTGCCTGCTCATCAATTCTTTTTATCGTATCCTGGGTTTCTTTTATCTGGCTTAAGCCTTCCAGAAGCTGGGTTATGGATTCCTCACCAACCTCATTCCTGTATTTTATATAATCCTTTGCAATTGCCCGGCGAACATCCTCATCATAGATACTAGACAGTATTTCTTCTCTCTGCTGCCTGAAATAATCCCTTTGCACAATTCCCGGGGCGTTATTGTATATAGTGTCTTTCTGCTCCTTGAGCTTTTTCAGCTCATCCCTTAAGTCCCGGTCTCTTGGATTATTCCTTACTGCTTCTTCCATTCTGTTTATCTTTTCCTGGAGGCTTTCAAAGTCTGAGATTTTAATCATTGAGCCAAGCTTGTCAAAGCACTCTCTCTGGCTCTTTCCTGTGAGAAGCGTGCATGCAACCGGGTCTTCTTTTGCTGTTGCAACCGAGAGTATGCAGCTGTCTCTTGTATGCTTAGAATCCTTGCCCCCAACGATCTCATCGCAATTCGAGTAGTCGCCTGTGTTCATTGCAACCGTAGAATAGCACTCGTCTTTCAATGAGATAAGGCTCTTGTCCGGCTTTTCATCCTGTGAGCCAATCTTCCCGCAATAAAAAGAGCTATTCATTTGCGCAGCCACCCGCATATAGCAGCTGTTTGGGTTAGGGTCGCCTTTGCATGGGTCTGTTGATGTGAAAAACTCATCGCAGCCAGTGAATAAAAGCGATGCTAAAATCGCCAGAAATAATAATAGGAATGACGTGCTTTTGCAGCTCATTTCCGGATAGGGTATAATTTAGTTTTTAAAGGTTTGTTTTTCCAATAAAAATCAGGAAAAGTGAAAAAGGTCTCTTGTTAAAAACAATTCTGGTAGTCCTTGCCGAGTGATTAAAAACAAAGCCTTTAAGAATGAGAAAAGCACACCTCAAAAAATGGAATCCGAAAGTGCTGAAGATATAAACAGCTATATTCCTTTAAGGTATAGGAGCCTTGCAACAAATCAAAGGTTCTTAGAGTTTAATCATCCTTATTTTGGAAAGTTTGAGGAGCACATAAAAAAGAACCTTGAGGAGCGCATCCCAGAATGTGGCTCCAAGTACCTTTGGGGGGAAGACAGGAAACTGCTTAAAGAATGCAGAGCACATGCAGGCGCATTTTCAAATCAAAGAGAAAAAAACCTTGATGCAACTGTAATGCTTGTGCACCCTTTTTATGCCCATCTCAGCCACCCTGACAAAGTTAGTGGTGAAGATGCACTCTCCGAGATGAATGATTATCTTGATGAGCTTATTGATTTCGTAGAGCAGTCTCAGGAGCTGGGTGCTAAGGTTGTGCTTTTTGACACTATACATCATTATGCTGCTTCTACAAGCTCGCTTTTAGAGGAAGGCTTTGTTGACTCTGTTTTTTTTACTGAGTACGATTCAGGAATGCCGATTGAAGATAGAGGGCTTTATGAGTACAGGAAAGACTCTGTTTTTTTTGCCGGAGGCTACAATGGAAAATGCCTTTCTACTGCTATATTTGTAATGGAGAGTTTTTCTGAATCGCTTGATCTCTGGGGCGTACGTGAGCTTATGCTTAATTCTCCCCAGGACTGTGTTGGCAGCCTTAAAGTAAAAGAGGTTAAGTACCTAGACGGAAAAAGGATTATAAGCAAAGAAGAATCACTAAAGAAAATCAAGAAAAAGACTACTCGTTAGTTGCAAAAAAAAACAAAACAATATAAATAATTCTCCCTTATCCTATTCGATTATGAGAAAGCCTAACATAATCATGGATACACATATTCACTCAAAAGCCTCAGATGGTGCCTGGGCACCGAGTGAAGTTGTGAGGCAAGCCAGGGCAAGAGGGCCTAAGGCAATTGCCCTAACTGACCATGACACTATCTATGGGCTTCCTGAAGTAATAGAAGAAAGCTACAGCCAAGAGGCAATTGTTATCCTGGGCATCGAAATTGATGCCGAGTATGAGTCTGAAAAAGGCAAAGTAAAAGACATCGAGCTGCTTAGCCTTGGGATAAATGATAAAATCTTAGAATTCACTAGAAAAAGGGCTGATGAGAGAAAGAGGTCTTTAGAACATTACATTAAGGCTTTAAATAAATATTTCAGCTCTCCGGATTTTGAGGAGAAAAACAGAGGAAGCAGGTTTCCTTTAAAGATGCCTGCTCTGCTTTCTGTAGAAGAGTTAATTGACTGGAAGAATAAAAAAGACAATTACAACAACCCTGAGCCGCTTTTGTCCAAGATTGATGTTGTTAAGTACATTGCTGAGAATTTTTCAGGCGATCCTGAGGGCGAGAGAAAGTCTAAATCTGTAAACAGGGAATTTTTATAGGAGCTGAAAAAAGAGTATGGCTTTTTGTTTGAGAACAATGAAAACAAAAAACCCAGTTTTTATGAGGCTATTGATGCTGTGAAAAATGCCGGGGGGATTGCTGTTGTTGCGCATCCGGGGTTATCAAAAGGCTATAAAAACGGAATGATTAAGGAATGGGAAAAGGATGAGGATAATTGGTTTTCTTCTTCTGAGAAAGCACTAACGCCTTTGAAATTTATTGAAGACCTTAAAAAACACGGTTTAGACGGGGTTGAGCTTTATCTCTATAGTGGAAATGACAAGCCGCATGCAGATGACCAGGAGCTCATTAACAGGTACTTTTCCAGGCTTGCTTCCAAGCTGAGCCTGATTACAACATTGGGCTCTGACTGCCACGGGCCAAAGGGAAGCGGACCGCACATGGGGAAGTTCGGCTCTGATAAAATCATCCTCGAAGATATTGTTGACAGGCATAAATGCTCCAAACCCCAGCAATTTGTTTCCTTAAAGTAGTCACAAAAACAAAAAATATATAAAGGCATATAGCTTAACAGGGCTGATGAAAAAGGAACTCATCGCTTCAATTGACGACATCGTAGACAGGATTAACATTCATCCAAAGTATTCTAAGACCCTAAAATCAAGAATAGACGAAAACCTTTTTCGCGAGGCAATGAGGCACTCCGTTGACCTTGAGATAGAAGAAGCTGATTATCTAGATAGTAAAGGAAGAAAAAAACTCAAAAGGGACCATCAGAACATAATGGTAGCGTGGAAGTGGCTTTCTGAAACCGGAATAAAGCCTGAAACCTTCTATGAGTTAGGGCACATTATTGAGCCAGAAAAACACCCCTACAAGAGTTTAAGAAGGGTAGAAGTAGATTATGGGCCATTCAATGGCGAAGAAAAACAGAAAGTGCCCTACCTCCTCTACAGTTTATTTGAGTATATAAAATCCCAGGGCAGCCATATCCTCTTAAAGGCTCTTGAGGCACACATACAACTTGTAAATATTCATCCTTATGAAGACGGCAACGGCAGGACTGCAAGGCTTGTTTCTAATCTCCTGCTTGCCCAGAAGGGATACCCGCCTTATATGATAAAAAGGGATGAAAAGCAGGAATACATCAAGCTAATGGAAGGCACAATCAAAGACAGAAGGAAAGGTGCCAGCTCAGTATGGGCGCCTTCAGAAAATGAAGAAATGCTCCATAGCTTCATTGGTGAGAAGATTCTGGACACTGCGCAAAAAATAGAAGAAAGGCTTAAGGAGTACAAGTCTTACTGGCTGACTATTTACAGGACCCCGCCAGAGGTTCAGCATAAGGTAAAGGAATCTATTAAGCATTATGCCAAGAAAATGAACTTTCCCCCGCTTGAGATTATCTGCCACCAGAACGGGGAAAGAAGAAGCATTTGCCTTGAGGTCCTGGGAAACATATCAGAGCAGGAATTTGGAAAGATAATGAAGCAGGTTGAGAAAAAGAACGATTTTAAGTACAGGCTTGAATGCTATTATGATAAAGGGATTTACAGGGTTTGAAAAGTATTCAGGCTAGAACATCAAAATTGAGATTAAAAAAACATCTTTTAGTGGAATCATTAAGCCTGATTCAAAGGTTTCTTTTTATCTTAACCCATTCAGGTACTCCCTCAAAAGAGACTCCTGGTTGTAAATCATCTTTATTCCTTTCAGCTCGTCTCTTGTGAGAAGGACTCCTTCCCCTTCGAGAGCTTCAAGCTTTGACATGTCAACCAGGGTTGGCTTTTCCAGAATGCACTCATAAAGGGAATAAATGCAGTTTCCGTATTTTGATTCAACTGCAAAGTTATTAAGGAAAGTTAGGCTCTCAGAGACAATCCTTGAAAACGGTAGCTGAAACTCCTCGGAAAGCTCCCGCTCCAAGGCCTCCCGGGAGGATTCTCCGCCATTTATAACTCCGCCAAAAAAAGCATAAGCGCCCCTGTATTCCTCTGGCTTGTAATGCTTGCATTTTCTTTGCAGGTAGAAAAGCTGCTTGCCTGTGTCTGTTATGACTGCTCCTGTGCCTCGGATGGCCCGGCCTTTGGTTTCCATAATTAAAGGTATTTGCTTTTATTTAAAAAAGTTAATGCAAAAAAATTAGATTTATAAATTTCATTCAATTATTGAACTACTTAATTTTAGAAATAAAGAATGGCTTATTCCTTCGAAAAGGTTTTATTTTACTTTGTGAAAGAATTAATAAGATAGGGTATCTTAAACCTCCAAATTCTTCAAAGCTTCAATTATTTTATTTTCATAATCTAATATTTTCTTCTTAATTAGTGCTGGCTTCTCATATTCTACTTCTTCATATTCTATCTCTTTATATTTTGAAATGCTTAAATCATAATTGTTTTCTTTGATCTCTTCAAATGGAACAAAGAAAGCTTTTCCTTTCCTATCTGCTGGCTTCTCATTAAATCTATTCTTGAATTTTTCAAGAATATCTGGGATGTCACTCTTTTCTGGCTGAGGAATTCTTTTATCGTCTAAACTAAACCCGTCTGCTTGCATATCATAGAACCAAACTTCTTTAGTTGGCTCTCCCTTTGTAAAATACAAGATTGCTGTTGAAACTCCTGCGTATGGCTTGAAAACTCCGCTAGGCATTGAGATAACAGCATCAAGACGGCATTTCTCTAAGAGTAACTGTCTAATATTCTTATGTGCTTTTGAATTTCCAAATAAAACTCCGTCTGGAACAATAACTGCACACTTTCCACTATTAACTAAAAGATTATACATTAATTCCAAAAACAAGAGTTCTGTTTTCTTTGTCTTTGTCCTGAAATTTTCCCCTATGTCTGACTCATCAATGCTTCCTTTAAAAGGCGGATTTGCAAGAATTACATCATAACTGTTTGATTCTTCAAATCTTTTTGAAAGTGTGTTTTTTTGCTCAACATTAGGATTATTTATTCCATGCATCATTAAGTTCATTAATGAAATTTTTAGCATTACATCATCAAAATCATATCCGTAAAGAGTTTCATCTCTTAATATTCTCCATTGATTATCATTAAGCTTATCACCTGCATAGTTTCCTTCTTCAACTAAATCTTTGCTAGTATTGTTTTTTAGAATATGCTCAAAAGCTGAAACTAAAAAACCGGCTGTTCCACAAGCAGGATCGCATATTTTATCTCCGTATTGGGGATTTAGAAGTTCAACCATCATCTTGATTATATGTCTTGGAGTTCTAAATTGTCCGTTTTTTCCGGCTGTTTGAAGTTGGCTTAGTAAATACTCGTAAATATCTCCTTTTGTATCTCTGTTTTGCTCTTTAATATGCATATCGTTGATAATCTTTACAGCTTCGGCTAATAAAGAAGCAGTAGGAATTGAGAAAGTTGCATTTTTCATATATTTTGAATAGATTGAATTTTCTCCACCATTTAGTTTTCTTAAAAATGGGAAAACTTCATCTCTTACATGCTCAAGCATTTGTTCAGCAGGCATTTCAGTCCAAACAGACCATTTATACTCTTTCTTAGGAAATATTGAAGTGAAGTTTTCTCCTAAAAGCTTAGCGTTTTGTTCTCTTGAAACATCTTCATCTTCTAACCTTTTCATAAAGATTAAGTAAGACATTTGTTCTATTGCATGAAGCGGATTTGAGATTCCACCACTCCAGAATTTATTCCATAACAAGTTTATTTTTGATTTTAATTGTGCGTCTAACATTTTAGTTCCCCCTTGAAAGCTTTCTGCATTAAAGCATTAAATAAATTATCAATATGGTCTTTTGAATGTTTCTGTTGCTCTTTCATAGCTTCAACTTCTTTAACGATTGAAGCGAATTTGTTTTGGAGAGAGATTGGTGGAAGAGGAATTTCTAAGTTTCTAATAAAAGTTAAATTAGCCATTTTGAAAGTATCGCTACTTAATGACATGAATCTATAATAAAGTGTTTGCATAGCATAAAAAAGATATTCTGAATTTAAATCAATTCCTTCTTTAGGATAAATTCCTGCAATATTTTGGTTTGTTGTTGCTTCAAAATTTAAATAAGCTGTTTTTCCAATCGTTGCGCCAACTAAAGCAACTAAAATAGTCCCTTTTTTGAATAATCTCGCTGATGAATTTTTCAATCCTTCTTCTGTAATAAATTGCTTGCTTTGGTTCACATACTTATCTTTACAAACTGTTGATCCTAACCAAGGAATATTCCCATTATTCCAATATTCTTTTTTTGTTCTTGATGGAGTTCCTCCACTTTGAACATTACAAATATCAATCAACTTTCTATTTTCAAAATTACCTTTATCTTTGAACATCTCCAAGAAAACACTTTTCAAAAAATCTTTAGTCAAATCATCTGCTTCCTTTCGCCATTCTTTTGCTTTTTCTGCTTTTTCAAGAATGGAGACTATTTTTTTCTGAGTTTCTTTATTTTCAGGATAAATTATTTTTATATCTTCAATGTAACCCTTTGAGATATGTTTCAAACCTGCTCCTTTAAATCCCTCTTCCAAAATATGGATTTGACTAAACAAATAATAATAAACATATTTAGCCATAACTTTATCATCAACTTTAGCAATAAAACAATCCGTACTTGTTGCAAATTTATCGTTACAATAATGAACTCCCGCATGTCCTCCTGTTGCAAATATTAAGAACTCTCCGTTTTGCGTATATTTATCAATAAATTTAGTTTGTTTATCACTAGATGTAAAAAACTTATATTTACCTTTACTTAACCCTTCTCCAGCTTTTATTGTTGATTTCTTTTGAAAAGTAAAAAGTTTTCCTAATTCAACTTCTTTCCATCCTTCAGGTAATTTTTGTTTATTCATTTTATCAGTTTCTCAAATATTTTTAATTTATCTAGGATTAGGTAAACTGCTGTAATCTCTATTAAGAAAAACAACAATATGATTAATGGTTTTATTGGTTCAAGAAAAGGACCTGTCATAAAAGGTTCTAATGCTCCTCTAATTACCTCAGAAATTGAAAAAGCTTGATCTATAATTAAACCTAAAACAGCACTTACTAATAATTTAATTATTTCTTGAGTTTTCATAACCCCTTCCTCAGTATTTTACTCGGCATTGAAACAGAATCTTCTTTGTTCTTTTGAAGAAATGTGTTTCTTTCATCAATAGCAGTATCAACAGCTTCTTTTAATTGCGTTAAAAATTCAGAACTTAAATCATCTTCAATATAGGATATTATTCCTTTATCTAAAACTGCTCGCCATGAAAAATTATCTTTTGCAGGATTATACAAGAACTGGCTTTTGCCTGCAACATTTACGGAAATTGGATCTTCAATCTCTTGCTTTATCAGATGTTTAAGCTGGGATGAAACTTTAACTCCTTTTTTATCGCAATAGTCTTTAAAGTGAGAAAATTCTCTTTGAGTAAGCTTCGCTGATACCGTCTTGACATCATACTTATTATCCCATTTTTCTTTAACCATAAGAAAAGGATATTTAATGAAATTTATAAAGCTTTCTATATTTGTAAACCTTGGTTTACAAAAAAAATTGTAGAAAGATTTATATATTTGCATAATTGTATGTATATAATAACGAGTAAGTCGTGTTGAAAGGATGACGGCTCAGGATTGAGCTCAGGACGAGTAAACATGGTTCGTTATTTTCTTTTGAAAAAATCATTTCTTTCCTCAATTATTTTTGATTTAATAATATTTGTGTATCTCTCAAAATTTCCTTTAAGATTGCAAGTGTTATACTTATATCCGAATGCTCCACAAATAAAATCTATAACTTGCAATGCCTCATTACAATTTGAATTCTCATGTGTTATTTTTAAATCAGGAACATATTTAAATCTAAATAAGAATTCTGTATTGATATAATTCTCAAAATTTTCTCTTTGTGTTGATGACATGCATTTATCAAGACAAATATTGATTTTATGATTTGCAGATACTAATCTTTCAAGTAGAATTTTCAATAAATAGTTATATAACACAGGCAAATTTTCTTTTAATTTTTGTTGAGTATATTTTTTTTCAATTATTAATGAAAAGATCTCAAGATTTAGTTCTGAAACCCTTTTTAAAAACCTTTCCCTAATTAAAACACTTGAATTTGAAAACTTTAATTCAGATAATTTCTTTACTCTCTTTTTTAATGTTCTTTGTCTTATCTTCTTAGGAATCCTCTTAAATAAAGTATTTGTTTTATCATCTTCTATTTTGACACAAGTAAAAATGAAATAGTTACTTCCTTTGCCACTAAATCCCAGATCTCCGCTTTCGTCAATGTATAAATAGACCATATATCATCACTTCATTTTAATCTTATTACATTCAAGAACTATCTTCTGCAATTCAGACGCTTGGAATTTATCAAGAGGCCTTTCATTAGAAAGAGGCGGAACTGTGAAATCTTTTAATTCAATATGTTTAGTCCTAGCAAAAACCTTTTTCAAAATCTGCAGGAATTTAATCTGCTCAGAAGTATAATGGAGATTTTTCTCTAAGATATGCTTATCAAACTCTCTTTCTATTAAAGCCTGAGGATCATATTCTTGCTTTAATCCTAAAATGTTCCTTATAAATACCAAAAAGTCAATCTTTTGTATCCTTTGAACATTATCAATAGTTATCTCTGGTCTTAATGCTCTTAATTGCTCTTCTAATTTAAGAAGTTCTGCTGGAGTAATCCCTTCACCATTCTTTATTTTATTCACAAGAGGATTAGTTTTTAAGAAATTAATCAATTCTTCATCTTCCTTAACTTCTTTTTTGAAATCTTCAACTTTCAAAACCAAATCAGGAGCATCTACTTGAAGTATCCTTTTGGGATTTTTTTCATAATAAACCATTAATGGAGCAAGACGGACAATGATAAACTCTACATCTTCAAAAGTCAATTCGTCCCAAAAGTTATCCTGGAAAACCTTCAAAATGTCCTCTCTTTTTTCCAGTACAGCTTCAAGAGTATCTTTCTGCAAGATATTTTCCATCTTCTCCTTAACATATTCTCTTAACTTATAGATTTCATCTTTATCATCTTCTAAGATAAATTTAAACAGCTTCTCAACTTGAAGAATAAAAGCTGAAACAAGAGGATTTTTTCCAGGATTTAAAGATATAAGGGGGGCAATTTCATTTTTTAATTCATTGACATAATCTTTCAAATCAAATTTTTTCTGAACTCTTTTACTAACCTTTTTTCCATAATCTGCTGTTGGTTCAGCAACAATCATCGGCTTTTTTGCAGTATTTAATATCTGCGTAATAAGTGGAAGTTTTTCCCTTACAATAAAAGAATCCTTGTCTAAAGAATCAACTTCATAAATAATTTTATTTTCAACAAATTCTTTCTGTTTAGTATCTAACCTTTTCTTTAATAATTCAACTCGATTCAAAAAAATTCTTGTAAGTATGTCAGTTCCAGCTTTTCTTTCTTTAGCTTCCTTGAGATGATGATATTTTATATTTGAATGTCCGCCAATAGTAAAGTCTAAAATCAAGAAATCATTTTTCTCCCTATTTGGAAGCCATTCTTTATGTTTACATGCCCCTAAGTTTCTTGTTCCTCTGCCAAGCATTTGCCAGAATCTAATTCCTGAAAAAACAGGTTTTGCAAAAACTAAATTGCATACTTCAGGGATATCAACGCCAGTATCTAAAACTCCAACAGATAAAGCAATTCTTGGCTCTGAATCTAGTTTAAATCTTGAAATCTCATCGGTAT
Source organism: uncultured Methanosarcinales archaeon (assembly GCA_964445165.1). Classification (GTDB taxonomy): domain Archaea; phylum Nanobdellota; class Nanobdellia; order Woesearchaeales; family JASKKU01; genus DSBS01. The sequence goes on along the minus strand of CAYUJZ010000006.1, from coordinate 13,482 downwards.
ATCTATAAATTTCAGAAACAATTATCTGAACTTCATTACTTATTGCAGGAAATAATTTATTAAAAATTTTCTTAATATGTTTTGCATGATTGATAGTGGCACAGAAAAAAATTGTTTTTGCAGGTTTTCCTTCATCTGACTTATAGCATCTCTTCATAAATTCTCTTATAACTAATTCGTTTGTTTTATCATCCATGAAAACTTTAGCAAAGGCAGAACCCGGAAGCATAGTATAATTTGGATCTTCTTCTTGCTTTCTTAATTGGTCTTGAAGCTGTTTTGTTAATGTTGCCCCCTCTATACCTAATGAAAGAATTTTTGTATCAATTATTTCAGCTTTATAAGGAACTAAAACACCATCCCTTATAGCTTCATCATAAGAATATTCAACTGTTGGCTTATTTCCTTCACATTCAAACAATTCGTAAGTATTCCTGCTTTCTGCTGTTGAAGGTGTTGCAGTAAGACCTATTTTTATAGCATCAAAATATTTATGTATTAACCTATTTGGATCATAAATAGACCTATGAGCTTCATCAAAAATAATTAAATCAAAAAATCCAGGACTAAATTTCTCAAAAAACTTCTTGGTTTTTCCACTTCTCAAAGTCTGAACAGTAGAAACATATAATCCATTTGGAAAACTTTTCGGGTTTTCTCTTAAATCAACAACCGCCTCAGAAAAGAACTCCTTGAAACCGGCAGATTTTGCCTGATTTGTTAACGCAATTCTATCTGCAATAAATAAAACATTTCTTACAAAATTTGATCTTAAAAGAACATCAATCATAGCCATCGCAACCCTTGTCTTTCCTGTTCCTGTAGCCATAGAGATTAAAGCAGATTTATGACCTTTCTGGATATGTTCCATCATTTGCTTAACAATAAGAATGCTTTTTGGTCTATCTACTACTTTGCCAATATTGATTTTAGTAGGATCTCTTCGCTTCCTATAAAGTTCCATTCTCCTCTTCAAGTCAGCTTGAGAAAAAATTCCGGTTACATGCCTTTCAATTCCATCTTGGTCTATTAGAAGCCATTTGTTACCATTAGTTAAGAAAACGGGTATTTTTTCTTTAGTTTGCGATTCAATATCTTTAAGATATGTTCTTGATTGAGCCCTTCCTTTATCTTCTGAAACAGAGAATTTCTTAGCTTCAATCAAAGCGATAGGGCTATTATCTTCAGCCAGCAGTAAATAATCAATGAATCTTCCAGAATCATCACCTTTACCTTTAGAAAGTACATATTCTTTAGTTTTGAAATTAGATTTAACGGAATTTACTTCTTCCTTCACATATTTGAAAATCCAGCCAGCAGTTTTTAGCTGTTCGTCAATTAACTGCCTTCTAGTTTGATTTTCATTCATTTTTATATTAAAGTATGGTTATTCATATATAAATTATCTGATTTATAATAGTTACAATTCTAACGATACTCGCCCCTATTCCTTCGAAAATATTTCAATTTAACAAGGTACTAAAAACTTGAGTTTTATATAACTACTTGTTCATTAAGCTTGGCTATATGATAGAATAGTCCTTCAAAAAGAGGCCTGAATAAATTTATAACTCTCAAAACTCATCTCTCCAAGCCTAAAAAACAGAAACATAGCCCCGCGCGGATTCGAACCGCGGTCAGGGGATCCAGAGTCCCCTATGATTGGCCACTACACTACGGGGCTACTGCTTAAGAGAGAAAAAGTAAAGTGCTTTTAAACTTTTCCATAGCTGAATATTCAATAAGTTTTATATATGATGGGCCTTTTCTTTAGCCAGAAAGAATTCTTTGTAAGGGTTCTTTTGGTGGTGTTTTGAATGAAAATTGAAGGAAAAAAGAAAGTTACTCTTGATTATACTGCTATTCAGGAAGACGGGACTGTCTTTGACACAAGCGAGGGGCATTCCCCGCTGAAGATTATCTCGAATGCAAACAACATTGTTCCTGGGTTTGAGAAGAACATTGCTGGCATGAAAGAGGGTGAGGAGAAAGAGTTTACTGTAGCCCCTGAAGAGGGCTATGGCGAAAGGATTAAGGAGCTGATAAAGACTGTTGAGAAGAGCAAAGTCCCCGGCTCTGAAAAGCTAAAGGAAGGTGTCTACGTTCAGTTCATGTCTCCGGAGGGCTACCCTGTAATCGCACTAATCAAAAAGATTGAGGACGACAAGATTACATTTGACATGAACCATCCTCTTGCCGGGAAGACTGTTAAGTTCAAGGTAAAGATTGTCAAAGTAGAAGAGCCTACACCTGAAGAGCTTCAGCACGGGCATGTGCATGAGGCAAAAAAGCAGGAAAGCCCAAAGAAAGAATGCAAGTGCGGTGATGAGGATTGCGAATGCGAAGATGACTGCGAATGCACTGAAGAGGAAAAGAAAGAAGGCAAGTGCACCTGCAAAGACAAAAAAGACTAATTTTTAATTATTCCTCTCAGGTATTTTTCGCCTGAGAGCGTTACATATATGAATTCTGGCTTTTTATTCCTTAACGAGAGCAGCTCTGAGACTGTGCTGTTGGATGCCCTCTCTGGCTCAAGGTAAACCTTATCATAAGAGCAAACCTCTACATCAAGGACATACCTGTCTCCTTCATAGTAAACCCTGTGCAGCCGGGCCTGGAGCCTGCTCTCCACTTCAGGGGGCTTCATGAAAAGCAGGATAACAAGCGAAACCGCAAAGCAGGAAAATACAATGTAATTGATTGTGGCCTTGTCCATGTTATGAAGCACACAGCCAAGAATTATTAACCTGGCGCTCCTGCAACTGAAAATATTCCCGAATTAAAGCGCATTTATTGCAAATGCCACGCTTTCTGACCAGGACTTGAGCATGCCTGAAAGCTCTTTTTTTATTTTCTCTTTGTCCTCAACCCCATAAGTGTAAACATAGCCGCCTGAGGAAAGGTTCATCTGCTTTCTTTTCACAAGCTTTTTATCCACAAGAGCCTTAATTGACTTTTGTATTGTTGTCCTCTCTTTTCTCAGTTTGGATGCAATCTCCTTTACTGAAAGCATCTTTCCCTGGAGCATAAGGAAATCAAGAACCTTGTACTCTGTCCTGGATATGCCGTAGCCGCACTGAAAGATTTCAGAAAGCTCAATAGGCTTGCAGGCAAAGCTTATCATTTTATGTTCCCCCTGTCTCTTTCTGCATCAAGGATTCTCTTAATAGCAAGCGCAAATGCTGCTTTCCTTAATGATAATTTGTACTTTTTTGAGGTATCAAGCACTTCTGCAAAGGCCTGGCTCATCTTTTCCTTTAGCCTGTCCAAAACCTCCTGCTCTTTCCAGTAAAGGCCTGTGTTGTTCTGTACCCACTCAAAGTAGCTTACTGCAACTCCGCCTGCATTAAACAGCACATCGGGAATTACTGTTATGCCGCGCTTCTCAAGAATTCTTTCTGCCTCAGGTGTTGTTGGGCCGTTTGCCAGCTCTGCTATAACTGATGCCTTTATCTTGGGTGCATTCTCTTTTGTTACCTGGTTTTCCATTGCTGCCGGGATAAGTATGTCTGTTTCGCACTCGAGCAGCTCTTCGTTGGTGATGTTTTGTGCATTCCTGAAATTAATTACTGAGCCTGTTTTTTTCTTGTGCTCTATCAAAGCGCTTATGTCAAGGCCGCCTTTGCTGTAAACCCCGCCTTTTGAATCGCTTACAGCTACAATTTTATATCCTCGCTCTGAGAGGAATTCTGCAACATTTGAGCCGGCATTGCCGAAGCCCTGTATTGCCACTTTTTTTCCTACGCTGAACTCTTTTGCTGCTGCCTCAAGGACATACACTCCCCCGAGTGCTGTGGAGAATGCCCTTCCTTTGCTTCCCCCGAGCGAGAGTGGCTTGCCTGTTATAACGCCAGGGGAATGCTCTCCTGTAAGCTTCTCATACTCGTCAAGCATCCAGCCCATTACCTTTGAGTCTGTGTAAACATCAGGAGCAGGTATGTCTTTCCTTGGTCCTATGAAGCCTTTTATTGCTTTTATGAATTCCCTGCTTATGCGCTCTTTCTCTGCTTCAGAGAGCTGCTTTACATCTGCCTCGACTCCGCCTTTTCCCCCTCCGTAAGGAATATCTATCACTGCATTCTTAACAGCCATCCAGAATGCAAGTGCCTTTACCTCGTCCAGGTCAACCTTTGGGTGAAACCTTATTCCGCCTTTTGCAGGGCCTCTTGCGAGGTTATACTGAACCCTGTATCCCCTGAAAATTTTTATGCTGCCGTCATCCATCTTCACAGGGAAGCTTACTTGCAAAGTCCTCTTTGGCTCTTTAAGTATCTCAACATCTTTCTCGCCTACTGCGCTGGCTGCTTCCTCAAGCTGCTTTATTGCGTTCTGGAATGCGCTCATTTTTTTGCCTCCTTAATCTTTTAAGCTTTTAATATAATCATAGGCAGAGTTTGCTGCTGTTGCTCCCTGGGCTGCTGAAACTACAACCTGCTTGAACCTTGGGAGCAGGCTTGTGATATCTCCTGCTGCGTAAATTCCAGGGATGTTTGTTTTCATCTCTGCATTAACCACAATAAATCCTGGCTTGTCTAGTGCCAGGCCAAGGCTTTTTGTCATCTCGCTTGAGGGTACTGATCCTATTTCTATAAACAGGCCCTGCAGCTCAAGTGTGTTGCCTGTGTCAAGCTTCACTTTCTCAAGCTTTTCTTCGCCTATAAGCCCTACAACATTGCTGTTGTAGATTATCTCGATGTTTGGCTGCTTTTTAATTAAGTCAAGCCAGTAAGGCTCGCACCTGAGCTTGTCTCTCCTGTAAATGATGTAAGCTTTCTTTGCGTACTGGGAGAGCAGGACTGCTGAGCTTGCTGCTGCGTCTGAGCCGCCTATTACGCCGACTTCCTTGTCCTGATAGAAAGGCCCGTCGCAGATTGCGCAGTAGCTGATGCCTTTTCTCAAAAACTTCTCTGAGCCGGGAACGTCAAGCTGCCTTCTTTTTGTTCCTGTTGCAATTATTACTGAGCGGGATTTGATTATGATGTTCTGCCTTGTTGTGATATGGAAAAGGGAATCCTGCTTTTTTATATCTACTACTGTGTCTTCAAGGATTGGCACTTTGTATTTCTTTACATGCTCAAGAAAAGAATTCATTAAGCCAGCGCCCGAGATTTTCAGAGTGCCGGGATAATTCTCAACAAGGTGGGCATCTGTGATTGCGCCTCCATGCTCCTTGCCGATTATTAGTGAATCCAGCTTGTATCTTGCTGAGTATATCGCTGCTGTGTATGCAGCTGATCCTCTCCCGATGATTACAGCCTGATAGGCTTTTTCTGTATCAACAGCTTCCTGGCTTTGCGGTATTCCTAGCTTAAACATTTGTCCACCTCGAAAGTGTAGGAACAATGCCCACTAGTGAAAAGAGAAAGCACACTCTTATTTAAATTAAACTGAAGTGTGAAAAAGAATAAGCAAAAACCCACTAGCCAATGCAGAGGTGGAAAGGGAACGGTATGATGCCTATAAGCAGCAGGGCAAAGACTATCGTCATAAGGATAATGCCAAATAAAAGCCCCTTAAACCAGGCAGTTGGGCCCATATCGGTCATGCTTGGAAAGAGTAGTATTTCTAAGGGTATCATCCTATCACCTTGCTCCTTCATTTCAGCCGGAGTTTAAAAATCTTTCTGAATTGCATGCAGGATTTTTACAAATCCCTGGCCAGGTAATAGATATTATTAAAATAGAATAGGCTAAGCCTGTTTTTTGAGTTTGGGTTATTTGCCAGATTGTGCTTATTCATAAACTTCCAGTATTCTCCTGGAGGGATGCTGAGCCTTAGCTCTGTGGCAAAATCCGAGAATGCCTTGTGCAGGTATGCTGAAACTTCTGATGCCTCTGCTGATGAAAAGATAGTCCTGTACCTGGCTGGCACATCTTTTCCTGTGTAAATAAGCCTTCTTTCATCCAGCTTAAGGAAAGCGCCTTTTAGCCGGGTGTGGAAGCCGTTTTCTGTGACTGCCCTATTTATTATAGTAAAGGAATCCGGAAAGCTCTGGAGCTGCCTGATGGGCTTTTTTAGTATTATTTCTGCTTCGCCCATAGGAAAGCTTAAAGCAAGATTCAGTGCTTCGTCATGCTGGTAAAAAACTGCCTTCGGGTCTTTAACTGGGTAAAAGGCTGTAAGCCGGGAGCACCTCTGGGCTTCTCCGTAGAACTCTATTGTGGCTTGCTTAAGCTGCGGGTGCCTGCTTAAGAGAATAGCTAATGTTTCCCTAGGCCTGAACTCGTAGGCTATTTTCTTTTTTGGGAAAAATTCTAAAACTTCGTTAAATGAGGGAGAAATGCTTTCCTTATTCCTGTACGGGTCTGACAAGATGATTTCTGCATCTGTGAGAAAGTCTTTTGCCTGGCGGAAGCCGATGTTGAGGATTTCCGGCCTGTATTTAATAATTCCTCTCTTAAAAGCCTCTTCGGTGTTTTTTTGTGCGAGCTGGAACCTTGCCTTGTCTTTTTCTATGCCAATTGCCTTCAGCTTCTGGCAGAGATAAATCAGCTGGGAGCCTGCCCCGCAGGAGATGTCTGCTGTCTTTCTGCTGCCGAAGATTCTTAAAATTAAATCAACCCTGTGCTTTGCATATTCTTCAGGGGTGGAATAGCTCTTTGAGTAATTGTCAAGTTGCATCCAATCAGGAAACCTGTTTCGCATTCATAATGAAAGCAAGGGAATATTTAAAAACCTGGCGGCTTATTCACTATAATCAGCCCAAAAGCACCTAAGTATTCCGAAAGGTTTATATATAAGCGGTGCTATTTGGCTATTTAGATATTAGCAAAACTCTGAATTCTGCGCGTCTTTGTTAGATGGAGGAATAAAAAAAATGAAAGGACTAAAGGGAATAACAAAAATTGCTGCCCTTGGTGTTGCCGTTATTTTTGGGGCATCCACTTTTGGAGCAGCAGTTGACCTGGGAGACTATCCGGCCCCATTCGTAGAGGATGGGATAGTGGAGTCTCAGCTGGTTCTCGGCGAGAAAGCCGCTGTTATTGACGTCATTGGTGCCGTCAATATCGCAGCAAGCTTCTCAGCCGCAGGAGGAGAAGGTACCGTAGTTATAGAAGGCGAGGAAGGCCTTGTAGTAAATGCAGTTGCATTCGACGAGAGAGAACTTACTGGTTGGAATAGCACTGATGGCAATGTAGACGACTTCCCAGCAAAGGGCGAATACAGGAAGCTCTTATTCGACGAAGACGACAGCGTTTGGAACCACTTTGTGGGCTATGGCGAAGATGACATAGAGGAAAACCTTGACTTTCGGGTTCATGCCTATGAAGACTCGGACTCAGTCCCTGTTGTCTATGCAAAGATGGGATATAACATAACCTTTGGAGACGACGATGTCCAGGAAGAGATAGACGACTTTGTAAAGGATGCAGAAGCAGGAGACGAGTTCAAGTACAGGATTGAGCTGTTAGGAAAAGTCTACTATGTCGTAGCTGACTGGGACGACGACAGCAAGAAGTTTGACAACGAGACACTGCAGCTTGCAAATGTAAACCTGCATAAAAAAGTAGCAGACGAGGTTGCACTTGGGCCATACGGCTATGAGGGATACACCCTTGTGATAGAGGAGATCTACGAAGCCGGGTCAGCAGGGCTTGATGGCTATGTAACATTCTCCTTGCTTGACGAGGATGGCTTAATCGTAGACACAGAAACCATTGAAGAAGGAAAAAATGCAAAGCTAAGAGACAGGGGTGCTGATATTGATGTAAGGGTTTACCTCGAAAACGTGTTCTTTAGCGCCCAGACAAGCGAGTACACCGCAAGGTTCTCACTTGAGAGCGGAAAGATGGACGTTGGAGACTGGCTTGACTCTGACAAAATCTGGAATCTGACCGCCCTTGTTGTTAATAAGACTGCAGAAACAATCCACATTGAAGTAGCTCTTAACTCTGATGACGACAAATGGGAGCAGGAAGGCAAGGTTGAGAGAGAGACTGCCGATATTGTAAAAATCTACGAAGGAAACCAGATTAGCATGCTGGGCTATGCAGCAGTGGGATTCACTGGCTTGACGCAGCAGAAGTTTGGGAACTTTGATATAAGGCAGACCACCTCCTCAGCAACCACTGCAGGAGTTGACAGGGTTGTGCTGGAATTTGATGCAGGAATAAAAAATGTTGAGTTTGGCAACGAGAGATTCAGGGGAACAAGCGCAACACTGGAGTACAACGGAACAGACGACAACACCTGGTTCGTCTATGCAATGAGCGGCGCTGACAAGGATAAGTTCGACGACTTTAAGCTAGGAACCGATGAAATCAACTTCGCAGTAGGAGACGCAAAGTATACCTTCGGCTTTAATGGAGAACTTGGATCTAACGCAACTTTCTACCTTGAAGCAGATGTCGACAATGATGGAAGCAACGACAGGACTTTTACCATTGAGCTGGACAACGACCCTGTAGATGGCTACTGGGACGAGACATACATCTATGACACCCCTGGAAACATCTACAGGTCTGAGCACAAGAGCGACGAAGGCATAGAGGTTGTCAGCTACAACAGGGAGACAAGGATTGCCAAGTTTGCACTGCCTGACGATATCGTCAGATACAGGGTTTACGCAGGAAAGGATGTCCTTGCAACTGAGGCTGGAAAGGTTACAGTTGGCGTAGGAGATGTAGTGCCTGATGGAAAGATTGTTTCTGTCGGCGGCTCTGCACTGCCAGTAGGCTTGGCTATTATGGACACCGAGCTTGCAACACCTGAAGCAGTAAAGACTGCAAACTACATCGTAATCGGCGGGCCATGCGCAAACACCGCAGCAGCTGCACTTCTGGGCAACCCAGAGAACTGCGCTGAAGGGTTTGAGCCAGGCAAGGCAATGATTAAGCTGTTTGAGTTTGAGGACAGCTACGCATTGCTTGTCGCGGGCTACGAAGGCGCTGACACCGTGCTTGCAACCGAAGTCCTTGCAGATTTCGCAAGCTTTGCAGATGACTTTGCAGGCAAGACAGAAGTCGAGATATCCGGGGCAACCCTGAGCGATGTAACAGTAAACTAAGCTCTGCTTAGGTTTTTTTCTTTTTTTTTATTTTGTTTTCTAATAATTCCACAAACTATTTAAACAAGATAATTCTCATTCCTGCAAGATGATAGGAATAATAATACTTGGGATACTTGTAATCCTGGTTGTGCTCTTTTTTATTGGCTATTACAACAGGATAGTTGTGCTGGAGAACCGAATTGACAATGCCGGCTCGCAGATTGATGTGCAGCTGAAGAAAAGGGCTGACCTTGTGCCTAACCTTATCAATACTGTAAAGGGCTATGCAAAGCACGAGAAGGAGCTCCTGGAGAACATTACCAAGGCAAGGGCTTCTGTGGTGAATGCAAAGAACCTTGAAGAGAAGGCAAAGGCAGGCAACGAGCTGCAGAAAACCCTTAAGAGCCTGTTTGCGGTTGCTGAGAACTACCCTCAGCTAAGGGCAAATGAGAACTTTCTGCACCTGCAGCATGAGCTTTCAGGGATTGAGGACAAGGTTGCGTATGCAAGGCAGCACTACAATGACTCTGTGCTGAGCTTCAACAACATTGTGGAGAAGTTCCCTTCAAACCTTGTTGCCGGGATGATGAAGAAAGACGGGAAGAAATACCTGGAGATTCCGCAGGAAGACAAGGTAGTGCCAAAAGTAAGCTTCTAAAATGGCGAAAGCACATTTTCAGGACCAAATCAGGAGGAACAATGTTCTTTCTTTCTTTTTTCTTATTCTGGCTTTCATCCTAACTGGCGGCTTTATCTGGGTTATTACAGTAGCCTTTGGCTATGACCCTTTCTTTATGCTGATTATTGCAAGCACAATATCCATTATAATTACCTTTATCTCATACACGAACTCAAGCAGGATTGCGCTTGCCTCTGCTAGGGCTTACCCTGCTGAAGGCGCAAAGTTTACTGTGCTTAACAATCTTGTGGAAGGGCTTTCCATGGCTGCAGGCATACCAAAGCCCAAGGTTTATGTGATGCCGTCAAAGGAGATTAATGCATTCGCTGCCGGCACAAAGCCTGATAAATCAGTGGTTTGTGTTACAGAAGGGGCACTGGAGACACTTACAAAGTACGAGCTTGAAGGGGTTATTGCGCACGAGCTCAGCCACATTAAGCATTATGACATCAGGTACATTACTATTGTTACTGTTGTGGTCGGCCTGGTTGCGATTGTATCGCAGATAATGCTAAGAAGCCTTTTCTGGGGCGGGATTGGAGGCAGAAGAGGCGGAAAGAACGGCGGGGGCGACTTCCTGCTTATTATAATTGGCATACTGCTGGCAATACTTGCGCCTATTGTGCTGAGGATTGTGTATTTCGCCATCTCCAGGAAAAGGGAGTACATGGCTGATGCCGGCTCGGTACAGCTGACGAGAAACCCTAAAGGCCTGATTAATGCGCTGAAGAAGATTGAGGATTTCTACACTACGAAAAGGCAGACAAAGATTGACAAAAGCGTTGCGCCTATGTACATCTCTGACCCGCATAAGATAATAAAAAAGGCATTCAGCACCCACCCTGCCACCGAGGACAGGATAAAGGCACTGGAAAAGATGTAGTTATTTCTCGCAGCAGACTCCTGTTCTTATCTGCGCTTCGAGAATTTGCTTTTTGCCAGTTGGGCATTCATCGGCATCAGACCAGACCCCACCGCCAAGGTCACAGGCATTTCTTGCTGCGTATTCAGGCGAGTCCCTGGACATTTCTGCTGGCTCTCTCATTCCGGTCGTGAATATCAGTATTATAACCACTAAAACTACGAGAGCGATTATGCCTACGATAACATAGTTCATGCTCAGGCCCTGTGCTTTTTTCATGCTTTCACCTTTGGCTTTCTCTGGCACGGTTGTTTAAATAGGTTTCTGTTTTGGGGGAAAAGTTAAGGAATGAAGCTAGAATAGCCTAAGCAATTCGGTTGTACTGTAAACCTTAGCCAAATCCTGCTCCTTAAGCTTTTTATCGTTTGACCAGACACTACAGCATAAATGCAAAGCTAATGCTATATATGGGGCGTCCTTTTTGTCAGTAATAGAGCCTACTGCTTTTTTAATTAGCTGTTTAAACTCTTGCCTTGGCACTGTTTCTATTCTCGAGCTAACTAAAGTCAAGAACAAGCTAAGCTCTGGTTCTGAAAGCCCAGACTTTCTCAAGATTTCTGCTTTGTATTTCTGGAATTCCTCAAATAGGAATTCCGGGGCGAAGAGCTTTATTCTATCATTAAATATCAAGTCAAAGGTTTTTCCCTGGGTTGCAATAAGCGCAGACATTAAGACATTTGCGTCGACAACTAGTTGCATTTTATTCTGCATACTTTTCCTGCAGGGACTTGTTAATCTTTTTTGCCAGTTCCAAAGCATCCTTCTCTGTAAGCTTTGACTTGGCTGAGATTGCCCTTAGAATTTTTAGCTGGGACAGCTTATTTTTTATTGCTGACCTGGCTACTTCTGACCAGTTTATCTCCTTTTCCTCATCCATCTGCCGCTTAAGGTCTTCTGGCACAGACAGGGTTATGGTTGGCATTTTTTCTCCTCCTGGCTTTTTATTTAATTATGTGTAGATATTTAAATTATATAAAACATATAAGAAGTAGTATTAACTTATATAAAAATTATTGGTTTTTTTCATATTTATCTGGCTTTTGGAATACAAGATAACAGAATAATCAGGATTACTCCCTCTTGCAGCAAAACCCTGCCTTTATAACTGTCTGAAGAATCCTGTTGCAGCTATCCGGCTCTTCCTTGTGCCATACGCCTCCTGCTGTGTCGCAGGCATTGGCTGAAGCGTACTCAGGTGAGCCTCTTGCAAATTCCGATGGCTCTCTCATTCCTGTAACAAAGATTATTATAATTACAACCAGAACAACAAGGGCAATTATGCCCACGATGACATAGTTCATGCTCAGGCCCTGTGCTTTTCTCATTCTAACACTCCTTAAGCGTTAATATGCCTTTTGGGAAGCCAGATATAAAAAGGTTTCTGTTATTAATGAGTGAGATGTTGTGAGGTTATGATGAATATCTGCAGAAATATGCATTTTCATCAGGATTGTATTCACATCGATAAGGTTCTCCACAAATATCCAAAGGGCTTCCGTCTTTGTCACAAGATTCTCCCCACCCTAAACGTCCTATATCAGTATTCACTTGCCCAGAATCCTTGCAGCAGATGTATCTCTGGTTGTTGTAGCTTACAGACCCAACCTTTAAAAGCTGGTTGCCTGCACATTCTGTATCTGCCTGCCCTCCCTGCTCCCTGCACCTGGCTACATACTGGTTAAATTGCATCTCTGAAACCACTGAAGGAAAAGGGTTTAGGCCTCCTGCAAAGATGAGGATAACCACAACAAGCACCACAAGAGCAATTATGCCCACGATGACATAGTTTAGGCTTAAGCCCTGTGCTTTTCTCATAGCAACAGCACTCCCAGCAGAGCAGGTTTAAATAAGTTTCTAAAAAAGAAAAAAAAGAAATTAGTACATGTTCTGACAATTATTAATTAATACAAGTTCCTTGAGTTGGACCAAAACCAGTATCACACTTAAGACCCTCTGCACAATCATCATCACTCACGCAGACTGGGTTTGAACAGAGCCTTCACTACCTCCTGAATCAACTTCTTTATCATCCGCTTCCACACAGCAAACATACCTTTCATTCTGATAGGTTACTGAGCCTAGCCTTAATACTTGGTTTTCTTTATCACCACATTCTAGCTTTAATGTTCCCTGAAACTCTCGCTCGCATGTTGCCATATGCTGGTTGTACAGCAGTTCTTCTGAGTCCTTGTCCACTGGAGTTAAGCCCCCAGTGAATATCAAAATAATAACAACCAAAACTACAAGAGCTATAATCCCAACGATTACAAAGTTTAGGCTTAATCCTTGTGCTTTTTTCATTTTTATCCACCTATTTCTGGAACACAGCAGATTGCTTTTTTGCCTTCTTCAGGCAATCCTCTTGGGACTGTTACTGTTGGTATCCCTGGCTCTCTGTAGTGATCACTGAAGTCAGTACAATCCGGATTATCAGCGATCTCCCACTTTCCTCCTTTATCATCGCATTCCTGCTTCAGGTTATTATACCTTACCTCACTAGTCCCTCCGCCGAAGTTCCCTAGTCCTCCTGTGAAAACCAGAATAATCACTACAAGCACTACAAGTGCTATTATTCCTACGATAACGAAGTTCAGGCTTAAGCCCTGTGCTTTTCTCATTTCATATCACCTTTTTTTAAATACCAATAGACTAATATACTTTTTTCATCGCTGGTTTAAATACTTTTTGCTTTTATTTAAAAGCAGACCCTTATCCAGAGCAAACTAAAAGCAAACTTTATAAATAAAACCCTAAACTCACGAACTATGAGCCCGTAGCTTAGACTGGTAGAGTGCTTGACTGATAATCAAGTGGTCCGGGGTTCAAATCCCCGCGGGCTCATCAAGCGGATTGGGTAAGCCTTTTAGAGGGCGGTTATAAGTATTTTATTCC